>JBEQBV010000230.1:0-6200 GCA_041639635.1 Novosphingobium sp. | reverse complement strand
TTATACCGACAGCGGCAATCTTGGCCAGCTCGATCTCATCCTCGCGCTCGAATGGGTACGCGCGCATATTGCCGAATTTGGCGGTGATCCGGCGCACGTGATGGTGTTCGGCCAATCGGGCGGCGGCGCAAAGATCGCAACGCTCATGGCCATGCCCGCAGCAAAGGGTCTGTTCCATTCCGCCGCCACAATGAGTGGCCAACAGGTGACAGCAAGCGGCCCCGGCAATGCACTGAAGCGCACGCAGGCGTTGCTGGCTGCGCTGAAACTGCAAAGTAGCGATGTAGAAATGCTGCGCACAATGCCGGTGCAGCAATTGGTGGAAGGCCTTTCCGCAACCGATCCAGTGATCGGCGGCTCGCTCTATTTCGGGCCGGTGCTGGATATGACCAACCTGCCACGCCATCCGTTCTGGCCAGATGCCGCGCCGCAATCGCTGCACATCCCGATGATACTTGGCAACACGCGCGATGAAACCCGCGCTTTCATCGATCCCCGCGGGCCAAAGCTGCAAGGGCTGGACTGGCACAATCTGGCCGCCCGGATTGCGCCGGAAGTTAAGATCGATCTGGATGTGAACTGGGTGGTCGCGCAATACCGCGCGCAGTATCCAGACTGGACGCCGCAACAGGTGTTCTATTCCGCCACCACCGCTGGTCGATCATGGCCGGGGCAGGTGATTGAAGCGGACGAGCGCGCCAAGGCCGGGGCGACAGAGACTTGGGTTTACCAGTTGGACCGGCCCTCCCCGCTCGACCCATTGCGCGGCGCGGCGCACACTGATGATATCCCTTATGTTTTCGGCACACTGGACGCGCCGGGCAGCATGAGCGGCACCGATGCCGCTGCGCAAGCAACGCGCGATCTGATGATCCGCGCATTCAGCGGTCTTGGGAAAACGGGCAAGCCCGGACTGGCCAATTGGCAGTCCTACACTTTGCCGGACCGCGCCACGCTGGTGGTGGGCGATGGAAAGGTCGAGCCAGTAAACGACCCGCGCCGGTGGGAGCGGGAACTGTGGTCTATTGCACCTTACGTTCAGCCGGGTAGCTGATGATCAGCGCGAGTGGCGCGTCACCTTTTTGCCAGATGCCGACCACCGCGCCTTCATAAAGGTACGCGGTCATGCCCTTGGTCAGCTTCGCACGCTTCCCGTCAGAGACGACTTCGCCCTCACCCTCCAGCACATAGTAGACCTCGTCGTGCGCAATCGGGTGCTCGCCGATGGCTGCGCCCACATCAAGCGTGCGGCGGCGAAATTCCATGCGGCGCGGGTGGGGCACCGCATCGCTGATCCGCCACGCAGTGCTCATGCCGATGGCCCCATGCGGTGGCGGTTCTCGCCGCATGGTATCGGCCTCGTCGATTACGGCCATAGGTGGGGCGGCGGCCATCAGCGCTGCCAGGATAACGCTCATTGCGCGCGCATCGCAGCGTCGCGGGTGGAGAGCTTTTCCTGCGCGCCTGCCTTCTGGCCGGGATAACGGCCCGATTTCGGCGTCATGGTATCAAGGTTCCAATCTGCTTCGACAAACGGCGCATGGGTCGGCACCGGCTGCGGATACCCGCCCACTTCGCTTTCATCATCAATGATATCGCCGCGCCCTTCGGCCACGAAGAACAGGACGCGAATGTCATCGGCCGCACGGTCCCATGGGCGAGCACCAGCGGTCTGCAGCACCGAGGTTTCGACATCGCCCGATGGCAGCACGCTGTAGCGCGAAACGTCCGTCATCGGGACTTTGGCCGTGATCAGCTTTGCGCGCGTTTCGCCATAGCGGCCGAATTGCGGCAGGGGGTTACCGTGGCGATCCACTGCGCGGTTGTCCTTGCCGTAGTACTTCAAATCACCGTCGCCCCCCAGCATCAGGAAGGGCATTCCCGGATCGGTATCATTGCCGCCGCGCATCACATTGCCCACGGCGGTGATCTCGCCGGTCACATAATCGTGGCCCAACCATTCCAGATTCATCAGGTTATAATGCACCGCACGGTGGCCGGGGTTGTAGATCACGTTGTTGATCATGGTGACTTGCGCCCCGCCCTTGACCAGCGGTGCACGTTCCACATTATGCGCCCAGACATTGCGGTAAAACGTTATATTCGTGGCATTATCGTGGATCAGCGAGCCCTTGGAATGCTCACCCTTTGGGTGGCTGGAATTGGCAAGGCCCTCGGCGGCGATGTTCTCGCGAAACACCACGTCATGGCTGGTCCCCGCGCGCCATTCGGCCAATGTATTACCGGTGAAACGCGGGCCGGAAGCAGACATGTTTTCGTCCAGCGCCCACAGAAAGCTGCAGTGTTCCACCACCACATTGTGCGCAGCAACCCCCGAAAACGCATCGGCTTCCCAGCCCGAAAGCTTTGCCTGCCCATCGGCTCCGGTCATCACGCGCAAATGCGAAAGCACTACGTCGTGCGTTTTCAGATCAATGCCGCCCTTGATCAGCGTGATACCAGGTGAAGGCGCTGTCTGCCCCGCAACCGTCAGATAAGGTTCTGTAATCGCGATTGATTCGCGGCCAAGGTCAATCACGCCACCCACTTCGAACACCACCGTGCGCGGTCCCTTGGCGGCGAGGGCTTCGGCCAGCGATCCCGGACCGGACTTGGCCAGCGTGGTGACGCGGATGATTCGCCCGCCCGCACCACCCTTTGTCGGATCGGCTGGATGGGGTTCAGCATGCACGGCACCATTCGCAAGGATGACGGCAATGGCGGAAATGCAGGCTTTTTGCAGGTACTTGTGCATCTTCGACTCTCCCAATGTCATGGTTATTGACAGAGCGGCGGCTTGAGGGCAATAAATAATGACACCGGTTACCAAAGCGGCATTGCCTCAGCGGAAAGACCGGATCGACTGTCGGTGCCGTGCAATGCGCAACACCGGCGCGTGGGAGCAGTGGTGCATCGGAAGGCCTGCCGCAATTGGCATGCACCCCTTTGACACCGGTATCAATAGCCCCCAAAAGGGCGATGAGGGGATTTGGCATGCGTATTTCCGTTTCGCGCGTTTCGCTGTTCAGGATGACTTTGCTGGCAGGTGGCGCATTTGGTGGCGCACTGGCCGCAGCAGGCACCGCGCATGCGCAGGATGCTGCCGCCGAACCGCAGATTGCAGCTGAAGAGGGCGCAGCGGACGACGCCATCGTCGTCACCGGCTTCCGCCAGTCGCTGCAGGCCGCCATCAACGTGAAAAAGAACGCGGTTGGCGCGGTCGATGCGATCGTGGCCGAAGACATCGCCAAGTTCCCCGATCAGAACCTGGCGGAATCGTTGCAGCGCATTCCCGGCATCTCGATCAGCCGCGATGCCGGTGAAGGCCGCGCGATTACCGTGCGCGGCCTGTCCAGCCAGTTTACCCGCGTGCGTGTGAACGGCCTTGAGACCGTTGCCACGTCGACAGACGGCGCATCAGCCAACCGTGACCGCGCGTTTGATTTCAACGTCTTTGCCTCGGAACTGTTCAGTTCCATCGTTGTCCACAAGACCGCTGAGGCTTCGCTCGATGAAGGTTCGCTTGGTGCCGTGGTCGATCTCAACACTGGCAACCCGCTGGCCGGTAAGGCCGGGTTCACGGGCGTTGCCTCGGTTGTCGGCACATACAACGATCTGTCCGACTATGTTGGCCCGCGCCTTGCCGGGTTGCTCAGCTGGCGCAACGATGCCGGCACTTTCGGCGTATCGCTTTCCGCGGCTTATCAGAAGACGCGCGTGCTGGAGCTTGGCAACAACACCGTGCGCTGGGCACAGGCCGCATTCGACTCGGTCGATGGAGCGCCATGCTTCACGCAGAGCGCAACCAATCTTGCCGGACGCCCGAACTCTGGCGGCACGTATACCAATGGCCGCAATGCTGCTTGCGACAAGGCCGCGCTGGCCTTCCACCCACGCATTCCGCGCTATGGCGAAGTGAAACATGATCGCGAACGTCTGGGCCTGACCGGCTCGATCCAGTTCGCGCCGACCGAGTCCACCAAGTTCTCTATCGACGGGCTCTATTCGCACTTCAACAACGACCGCAACGAAAAGTGGGGCGAGGTTCTGCTGCGCAGCAACGAACGCTCGATCGATGTGGTGAACCCGGTATACGATTCAAACAACAACATGATCTCGGCCACGCTGAACGATGCGTGGGTGCGCACCGAGCATTATCTGCGCAAGAGCACGACCGAATTCTATCAGATCGGCGGCACCTGGGATCAGGACGTGTCGGACAGCCTGCGCTTCACCCTCCTGGGCGGCTTTTCCAAGTCGGTCGCCGATATCCCTGTCGAAACGACGATGATCTTCGATGATCGCGATGCGCAAGGGTACAGCTACGACTATACCGACATGCGCCGCCCGAAGCTGACCTTCGGCACCAGCGTGACCGACCCTGCAAACTTCCAGCTGGCCGAAATCCGCGACCGCCCGTCAAACGTCGAAAACCGTTTCAAGACCGTGCAGTTCCGCACCGAATGGGACGTGGCCGAAGGCTTCACGGTGAAGGCAGGCGCGATGTGGCGCCGGTTCAACTTCGATACCGAAGCCTATACCCGCGATACGGCAGTGTGCGGCAATGGCGGGCTTGACCGCGTTCTGGGCACGATCACCTGTTCGGCAACCTCAGTGTTCGGTCCCACGGCGGTTTATGGCATTCCCGTAACCGCGCAGCTGTCGCAATTGTTCAATCTGGGCAATGCCGGGCAGCCTGCTGGCAACACCAATTCCTGGCTGGTTCCCAATCTTGATGCCACGACTTCGCTGACCGGGCTCTACAATCGCCCGCTGGTGGCCGATGCGGGCAACATCCGCGGCGTGCAGGAAACCACCAAGGGCGGCTACATTCAGTTCGATGGCAAGGGCGAACTGCTCGGCCTGCGCTATGCGCTCAACGCGGGCATGCGCTATGTGAAGACCGAACAGTCCTCCTATGGTCTGGTCAGCGGCGTAAACGCCACGGTGGAGCGTGCCTATGACGATTGGCTGCCCGCAGCCAACCTTGCGCTCTATCCCAGCGATGATCTGATCATCCGCGGTGCTGTGGCCGAAGTAATCACCCGCCCCTCGCTGGGTTCGCTCACGCCAGGCGGCTCTGCTGATGGCTTCAACTTCCGCGTGAACAGCGGCAACCCGTTCCTGCGGCCTTTCCGCGCGACCAACTATGACCTTGCGATCGAATGGTATTTCGCTCCGCAGGCGCTGCTTTCGGTGGCAGGCTTCATCAAGGACATTGCCACGTTCACGCAAAGCTCGGTCGTTCCCGAGGCGACCTTTGCGCAAACCGGTCTGCCGGTATCGGTGCTTAACCCTTCGTCCCCGGCGGTGCTGAACCCCGATTTGTTGAACCAGCGTATCTGGCAGCTCACCACGATCATCAATGGTGAAGGGGCCACACTCAAAGGCGTGGAAGTGGCCGCGCAGATCCCGTTCAAGATCTTTACCGAAGGCTTTATCGGCAATTTCGGCATCTTGGCCAACGCGACCTACATTGACAGCAGTGCAACTTATACCCTTGCCGGGCCGGCAACCACCCCGCGTGGTGCGCTCGTCCCCGTCACGCTGACCAGCACGCTCGCCAACGTATCGAAGTGGGCCTACAACGGCACACTGTACTATGATGACGGCAAGTTTTCGGCCCGCGTCATGGGCACCTACCGCAGCCGCTATCACGAAGGCGCGAGCGGCACCGGCAACCTGCTCGAAGGCTATGGCAGCCAGTTCAACCTCGATGCCTCGATCCGCTACAAGCTGGCCGAATGGGTTGAGCTTTCGGTGGAAGGCAACAACCTGCTCGATACCTATCGCTATCGCTTCACCGACATCAATGCAGACCGAAACTATGAAAACAACCACTTCGGGCGCAACATCCTGATCGGCGCGCGCTTCAAGTACTGATCCTGATCCACCCTGCCGGGCGCATCCCTCACCGCGTCCGGCCACACTCCTCGGAGCCGCCATGACCAACGCCGCATCGCTTGATCGTCGTTCATTCATGGCGGCTTCGCTTTTGTCGGCGGGTGTGGCGCAGCAGGCCCTTGCCCAAACGGCAGCGCCTGCGGTGCCCGGTGGCCCGCTCCCCCCCGGCCTGCCGCAACCGTCCGAGACCATTGACCTGTGGCCGAATGGCCCGCCGGGCATGCCGGCAAAGGCGCTGACCGAAACCGTTCTCGAACGCTCAACCGACCGTCTGGTAACCGACCGCGCCGTGTATG
>JBEQBV010000229.1:0-6221 GCA_041639635.1 Novosphingobium sp. | reverse complement strand
ATTCGATAAGACCCAGCGTACAAATGCCCGCCATCACGGCGCAGGCGAACATGAGCCACAGGGGTGCGGAAAGTCCGTAAACATCAGCCAGCGCGCCAGCGATGAAAGGTGCCAGAACGCCGCCCAGCACTTCGCCGGTGCCCATGACAACTCCGGTCAGAGTTGCGGTGAGGCGCGGATCGACGGACTCTGCAGGAATTGTTGCCATGAACATCGGGAACAGACCGTTCAGGCCCCAACCGAAGAAAAAGATTGCGGCGAGCGTCCAGGTCGCCCCTTCAAAGTACAGCCCGCCGAGCGGCAGAGTGACGCCCAGGAACGCAAAGAAGATCATGACCGGACGCCGACCGATCGCATCGGAAATGGCAGGCACTACAAAGCTGCCAAGGCCCGCAGAAATGCCCAGCGTCGCCATCAGCCAGCCCATCGTTTCGGGATCGAAGCCGCGTTCCTTGGTAAGAAACAGGGGCATGAACGCCCAACAGACCACAAGGTAGGATACGAGCAGGATCGAGATCAGCGCGCACAGGATCACGTTGCGATGGCGGAAAGCCTCGCGCAGAGTCACGGTCGGCGCTGCAGCATCATGCACTGCGGCGGGCGGCTCGCGCAGGGTGAACCAGATCAGCGCTGCGGTGAATAAGCCGGGCAATGCCGCGAGATAGAACCCCGTGCGCCAGCCCACCGCTACGGCCACCGGCACCAGCAACAGCGGTGCGAGGCCTGAACCCAGCAAGTTGGAACCAAGGTTCTGTGCCACGCCCATGGCAAGGCCGCGCCGTTCGGGTGCCACTTCAGCTACGATCATCGAATGGCTGACCGGCATGACGCCACCTTCAGCCGCGCCCATCAACAGCCGCGCGCCCAGCAGCATCAGAAACGAGGAAGCAAGGCCGGAGATCAACGAGCACAAACAAAACGCGACCGTGGCAACGACGATGACCGGCTTGCGCGAACCCAGCTTGTCGGAAATCCGACCGACCGCAAGACCGGACAATGCCCAGGTCAGCGACAAGGCCGAGCTGAACATGCCGACTTGCGTATTCGAAAGCTGCAAATCCGGTTGCACGAACGGCATCAGGAAGTTGAGCGCGTTGCGATCAAAGAACAGGATACCGAAATTGAGGCTGAGCAGTGCGGTCACCCAGATTTGGTAACCTCCGCTCCGCGCCGTTTCGGCCTTCTGATCCGTATTGCCCAGCATTGCTTTCTCCCAAATCCCTCGTCGCCGGTCCGTTGCCGACAGTGCTTTCATTCTAGGTCGCCTTCCCACTCCTCTCTTGCATTGGTGCGCAACCGAACCGAGACCAGCGCGCAAGGGGTCAGATGAAAGGCCGCACCGGATCGGAACCGTCCCAATCCTGAGAGGCGCGCCACATGGCGGTGAAATGGGCATCCATCCCCGGCGTGGCCGGGATCAGTTCCAGAAAGCCGGGGGCGGCAGCATCGCCACCTTCCAAATAAGCCACACTGCCGCCGGTAGGCACCGCCGCCTTGAAGGCCAGCGAATAGCCTCGCCCCAGATAATCGGGCAACGCCGCGTCCACATCGGCACAGGCAATCCCGAAGTGGTGAAAGCCGTAACCACGCTGCTCGATCGTCTCACGATAGACTGACGGATTGCCATCGAGCGGCTGGATCAATTCGATCTGCATATGCCCGGCAAAGCCCATCGCAATCGTGACATCTGCGGTGGACGGCTCGCCGCGATAGTACTGGTCCGGCGCGAGGAAGTGATCGAGCAGGAAAAACGGCCCTGCCGCGCAATCGTGCTGAAAATGAGCAATCGATGCGCGCACGTCCTCCACTACGAAAGCAGTCTGCATCACACCGCCAAAAGGCTGGCCGAAGCCAAGCAATTGCGCCATTCCGAACCTCTCCTGCACCCCACACCTTGCGTGCGTGAGCGCCAATACAGTTTGCTACAGAGTGATCGCCACTTTGCCGAACAGTCCGGCAGATGATTGGTAAGCAAAGGCTTCCTTCAGTTCCGGCATGGCAAAAGTGCGGTCCACCACGGGCCTGATCCCATGAGCATCAACGAAAGCGTTGAGCCGCTGCGCCATACCTTTTGACCCGACGAAGATGCCGCGGATCGAAGCGCCTTTGAACATCAACCCGTGCGGATTGGTATCGCCTTCGCGCGTCAGCACGCCGATCAGCGCGATCTCGCCATTAAAACCAACCGCAGCGATGGACTGCTTGAGAGTGCCAGCCCCGCCAACCTCGACAACCTTGTCCACGCCGCCACCGGCGAGACGCGCAGCTTCAGCACCCCATTCCGGCGTTGTGCGATAATTGATCAAATGATCGGCCCCAAAGGCCTTCACCCGCTTAAGCTTTTCGTCGGAAGACGACGTGGCGATCACTGTTGCGCCTGCCGCCTTGGCGATTTGCAGTGCAAGCAACGACACGCCGCCCGTGCCCAGCACAAGCACGGTATCTCCAGCCTTTAACGGGCGTGGCCCTTCCATCAGGGCGTTCCAAGCGGTTACCCCGGCGCACGGAAGGCAAGCTGCCTGAGCATAGTCGAGAGTTTGCGCCAGCTTCACCACACCATGTTCAGGTAGCACGACCACATCCTGCAACATGCCCGGCGCAGGCGGTGCGCCCAGCGCCACCCCCATCGCGGGGTTAGGCGGTCCATCCATCCAGTCTTGAAAGAAGATACCCGCAACGCGATCGCCCACAGCAAGCGTGGAAACCCCCTCACCCACGGCAATGACTTCACCAGCACCGTCAGAAAGTGGCACCGTATCCTGTTGCACCACACCGCCCATGTAAAAGCCGAGCGGAATTATCTGATCGCGAAAGTTCAGCGAGCAGGCACGTACCCGCACTGCCACCTCACCAGCACTGGGCTTTGGCTGTGGTGCCTCAACCAGTTTCAAATGGTCGAGCGAGGTCGACCCTGCGGAAATCAGCCATTGGCGCATTCGTGTTCTCTCCCTGCGGCAACAGCATCACCCATTCAGCGCCAAGAAATCATTAGCTAAGCAAACCGATTTCATCAGATGAAACTTAAGGTCCAAACTCAATCAGGTCTCGTTCGGGGTTCGAGGCAGATTGGCTTAGCGCCATTCCGCCTCAAACCCATTTGGACGCCCCGTCAGTGACCTGATTGGATTTGGACCCTAATTTGGCTTCTCTTCCAAGGCGGCACCGATTGCGCGAGCAGTGGACTTCAGCGCCTCAAGGTGCCGCTGAACCACCGCTTCATCGGCGCCGCGCCTGCCCGGCCAGGTGACATTGATCGTGGCAATGGGTGATCCATTCACGATGATTGGCACGGCCATCGACCGGCGACCATCGCGGAGCACCATCTGCTTGGAGCGATCCGGCCATGGCAACAAGGGATCGCGGGTGGCGTAGCCGCGCTGGCGGACCAACTTCAGCATCTGCCGCAGTTCTGCCTCGCTGCCCTCGGGCGGGTTTGCGGGCCGCAGACGATCGATGATGGAATCACGTTCGGCATCACCACAGGCCGCCAAATAGGCGCGACCGGTTGCCGTGTGAATATAAGACAGCTTGACACCAACCGGGCCCAAAATCGCAGCATCCAGCCTGAATAACGGGCTGTTGGTTTCGAGAATCTCCATGTGATCTAGCCGGGGGGCAGCCAGAACCGATGGCCATGCCACCCGAGTCGAAAGCGCCTTCATGTGGGGCGAGGCGATTTCGGCAATGTGGGCTGGCGAGGTGACTGATGCCCGCTCTACCCTGTCAACATGCGGCAGATAGGCACCGTCAGCCAGCCGCTGCCAGACCAGCCCTTTCTGCCCCAAAGTGACCAGCATCCGCAGCAATGTGGCCTTGGGAAGCCCTGTTGCCTGATGCAACTCGTGCAAGCTTGCGGCCTTGCGCGTCTGCACTTCTATGAGCACGTCCAAGCCGCGCTCAAGCGCGCGGACGGTCTTGACCCGTCTTTCCAGCATCCGATATCCCCCGGCAAAATCTGTGTTTCACCTTGTGCAACGCAAATTCCCGAAACCCCCGTGCAAAGTCAACCACTCTGTCGCACCAATAAGTGGATGGAGAGGATTACACGAAATGACTGAAGCCACCCAAAGCAGGCCCAGCTTGAGCAGGCCCAGCGTTCTGTTCATCTGCACGCAGGATACAAAGGAAGAGGAAGCCGGCTTTACCCGCGCTGCGCTCGAAGCGGCAGGAGTCGATGTGGTCCACCTTGATCCGAGCGTCCGCCGCACAGTGGGCGACGCCGAGATTTCTCCAGAAATGGTGGCGCAAGCAGGCGGCATGACCATTGAGGAAGTCCGTGCGCTTGGCCATGAGGGCAAATGTCAGGATGCAATGATCCGGGGTGCCATTGCCGCTGCGCATGCGTGGGATGAAAAGTCCCCTGTATCAGGGATCCTGGCAGTGGGCGGTTCGATGGGTTCGGCGCTGGCCGGAGCGCTGATGCAGAGCTTCCCTTATGGTCTGCCCAAGTTGATCGTATCGACGATGGCTTCGGGCTTTACCAAACCCTACATGGGCGTGAAGGACATCGCGATGATGAACGCGGTGACCGACATCTCGGGCATCAACACCATCAGTCGCGAGGTATTCCGCAACGCTGCCAATGCCGTAGCCGGCATGGCCAAGGGGTATGACCGAGACAAAGGACCGGACAAGCCATTGGTTCTGATCACCACGCTCGGCACCACCGAGGCCAGCGTGAAACGCATCCGTCAGTCGCTTGAAGCCGATGGTTGCGAAGTCATGGTGTTTCATTCCTCAGGTGCGGGCGGCCCGACACTGGATGGTCTGGCACAGGACAAGGACGTGGCGCTGGTGCTCGACTTGTCGCAGACCGAAATTCTCGACCACCTGTTTGGCGGCCTTGCCGATGCCGGACCGGATCGCGGCAGGGCGGCGCTGGCCAAGGGCATTCCCACGATCATTGCATCAGGCAATGCCGATTTCATCATTGGTGGCCCGCTGGATATTGCCGAAGCGCAGTTTCCGGGACGGCGCTATCATCAACACAACCCGCAGCTAACCGCCGTGCGCACGGGTGTGGACGATCTCAAGCGTCTGGCCGATCACCTAGCGGCAAACGTGCGCGAAGCCAAAGGCCCGGTGCGCGTGTTCACACCGCTGGGCGGGTTTTCCAGCCACGACAGCGCGCAGGGACACTTGCAGGACCTTTCGGTGCCCGGACCCTTTGCCGAGTATCTGGCCTCGGTGATGCCCGAAAACGTGCCTGTTATCGCCATCGATGCCCACTTCAACGACGAGGCCTTTTCCGACGCGGTGACAGCCGCCGCGCGCGAAATGCTGGCTGCAAAGAACTGATCTGCCATGACCGATGACCTGCCCCTGACGCATGAAGACATCGCCGAGATTGCGGCGATCCTCGAGAAATCCGGCTACAGTGAACTCGATCTGTCCACCCGCCGCTTCCGCCTGCGCGTAGCCAAGGGTGAAGGTGCGGACGGTGGTTTGACGCAGGAATGGCAATGGGCGGGCGCTGGTGTCGAGGCTGCCGCCGAAGTGGCAGCGGCAGCCGTTGATCCGCAGGCGATATGTTCACCCCTGCCCGGAACGTTCTACCACGCGCCGCAACCCGGTGCGCCACCCTTCATCCGGGAAGGCGACGAAGTTGGCCCCGAAACGGTCATCGGCATTGTCGAGACGATGAAGCTGATGAACCCGGTTCACGCCGGGCGCAGCGGCACAATCGCGCAAGTCCTTGTCCCTGATGGCACACTGGTGGCCAAGGGCGAAGCCCTGCTGCGGCTGAACTGACATGATCCGTAAATTGTTCATCGCCAACCGCGGAGAGATCGCCCTTCGCGTGATCCGCACTGCGCGCGCCATGGGGATCGAGACCGTGCTGGGCGCGTCAGCGGCCGATGCTGCGTCGCTGCCTGCACAGCTTGCCGATCAAGTGGAGATCGTCGGCCCCGGCCCCTCTTCGCAAAGCTATCTTTCTGTTGAGAATGTCGTCGCTGCCGCTGTGCGTTCAGCCTGCGATGCCGTGCATCCCGGCTATGGCTTTCTGTCGGAGAACGCCGCTTTCGCGCGTGCCGTGCAGGCCGCTGGCATCCGGTTTGTGGGGCCTGACATCGCCACGCTTGAAGGTATGGGCGACAAGCTCGCGGCCCGCGCGCTGGCGGTGGAGGCGGGCCTGCCGGTTCTGCCCGGCGGAGAGGCGGCGACGCGCGCCGATGTTCACGCTCGCGCGGACCAGACGGGCTATCCGCTTTTGCTCAAAG
>JBEQBV010000228.1:0-6231 GCA_041639635.1 Novosphingobium sp. | reverse complement strand
TCTTCGAGCATCGTAGCCGCCTGATCGTGTCAAAATAAGCCTCGCAAATGGCCGCTGGCGGGCTTGCGGGCAACTCTTTTCAGCACTTGTATTTCGATGCATTGCCGCATTGCCCGAAGGGGTGTGGGATGGGGGTGAAAAATATGCACCCCAGCGCTTGAGGCTTGGCACAACCGCGCGTATAGGCCGGTCGGTTCGAGGGACGTAGGAAAGGGGCTGACGCTCCTTTCTGATGCAGCGCAACACGCGCGCAAACAGGTAAAAAGCGGAAACTTTGACGATGAGTCTTGCCGATACTGCCCGCCAAGCGGGTGAAGCTTTCCGGACTTTTGGCCGGACCTTTGGCGTCGCTGCTGCGTTGATTTTCGGGGTAAACGCGATGGCAGCAGCGCCAGTGGCGCCGGTCGCTCCGGCACCAGTTGCTGCAGCGACTCCGGCAGCAACCGATCCGAGTGCTGCGGCCGCTCCAGCAGCGGCTGCTGCTGCAGCGCCGGTTGACGCCGGTTCCTACACGCCGATGGCGCCGACTCCGGGCAAGGGTATGCCCGTGGACAAGGGCTGGACCTTCCAGGACCAGTATTCACCGACCGGTGAAGAAGCCTTGTGGATGCACGATGTGATCCTGATGCCGGTGATCGTGGCGATTTCGCTGCTGGTGCTGATCCTGCTGGTCGTGGTGGTTGCCAAGTTCAACAAGCGCGCCAACCCGGTCGCTTCGAAGACCAGCCATAACACGCTGATCGAAGTGGTGTGGACGCTGGTTCCAGTGCTCATCCTGGTGGTGATCGCAGTGCCTTCGATCCGCCTGCTTGCCCATCAGTATGACCCGGCACCCAAGGGTGCGGTCACGGTGAAGGTGACGGGTTATCAGTGGTACTGGGGCTACACCTATCCGGATAACGGCGGTTTCGAAGTCATTTCGAATATGTTGCCCGATGAAGAAGCGCTGAAGCGTGGTGAGCCGGGGCAACTGGCCGTGGACAACCGCATGGTTGTTCCAGCCGGTGAGCCGATCCGCATCCAGACCATCGGTTCAGATGTGATCCACGCCTTCGCCGTGCCCTCGCTGTGGTTCAAGCTGGACGCTGTGCCGGGCCGGATCAACGAGAAGGTGCTGATGATCAAGGAGCCGGGCGTATATTATGGCCAGTGCTCTGAACTGTGCGGCGCCCGCCATGGGTACATGCCGATCGCGGTTGAAGCCCTGCCGCGCGACAAGTTCGAAGCCTGGGTGAAGACCCAGCCGGGTGGCACTGTGGGTGAAGCCGCTGACGCGGCGGCTGCTCCCGCAGCGGCACCTGCTGCCGATCCGGCTGCGGCTCCGGCCGCCTGACGCGACGTTTATGGACAAGGTTTGAGCGATATGGCTACCATTCCCGCAAACGAAGGTTTTGATGCGCATGATCATGCGCACGACCACGATCATGATCACAAGCCGGGCTTCTTTGCTCGCTGGTTCATGTCCACCAACCACAAGGACATTGGCACTCTCTACCTGATTTTCGCGATTTTCGCGGGAATCATCGGTGGTGCCGTTTCCGGCATGATGCGCGCCGAACTGGCGCAGCCTGGCATTCAGTATCTGGGCTATTTCGCGCAGCTGCTGGGCACGGCCAACCCCAGCTTCGATGAACAGCTCCACCTGTGGAACGTGCTGATCACGGCGCACGGCCTGATCATGGTGTTCTTCATGGTCATGCCCGCCATCATCGGTGGCTTCGGCAACTGGTTCGTCCCGATCATGATCGGCGCGCCGGACATGGCCTTCCCGCGCATGAACAACGTGTCGTTCTGGCTGACGTTTGTGGGCTTCATGTCGCTGATGATCTCGGCCTTCATGCCGGGCGGCACGGGGCAGGGCGCTGGTACGGGCTGGACGGTCTATGCACCGCTTTCGACCTCAGGCTCGGTCGGTCCTGCGGTCGACTTCGCGATCTTCTCGCTGCACCTTTCGGGCGCAGGCTCGATCTTGGGCGCGATCAACTTCATCACCACCATCCTGAACATGCGTGCGCCGGGCATGACCCTGCACAAGATGCCGCTGTTCGTATGGTCGGTGCTGGTCACCGCGTTCCTGCTGTTGCTGGCGCTGCCGGTTCTGGCTGCTGCGATCACCATGCTGCTGACCGACCGCAACTTTGGCACGACCTTCTTCGATCCGGCAGGCGGCGGTGATCCCGTTCTCTATCAGCACCTGTTCTGGTTCTTCGGTCACCCCGAAGTGTACATCATGATCCTGCCGGGCTTCGGCATCATCAGCCAGATCATCTCGACCTTCTCGAAGAAGCCTGTGTTCGGCTATCTCGGCATGGCTTACGCGATGGTTGCCATCGGCGTGGTCGGGTTCATCGTGTGGGCGCACCACATGTATACCACCGGCCTCGACGTAAACACCAAGATGTACTTCACCGCCGCAACGATGGTGATCGCGGTGCCGACCGGCATCAAGATCTTCTCGTGGATCGCAACGATGTGGGGCGGGAGCCTTGAATTCAAGTCGCCGATGGTCTGGGCGCTGGGCTTCATCTTCTTGTTCACCGTGGGCGGCGTGACCGGCGTTGTGCTGGCCAATGGCGGCGTGGACGACAACCTGCATGACACGTACTACGTGGTTGCGCACTTCCACTATGTGTTGTCGCTGGGCGCTGTGACTTCGCTCTTCGCCGGGTTCTTCTACTGGTTCCCGAAGATGAGCGGCCGGATGCACTCCGAGTTCCTCAGCCACTTGCAGTTCGTCGTGTTCTTCATCGGCGTGAACCTGATCTTTTTCCCGATGCACTTCTTGGGCGTTCAGGGCATGCCGCGCCGCTATCCAGACTATGCGGTGGCCTACACCTACTGGAACGAGATCGCATCGCTCGGCTATGTGATCATGGCGGGTTCGATGGTGATCTTCTTCATCAACATCGCCTACGCGTTCCTGGCGGGCAAGAAGGCCGAAGCCAACTACTGGGGTGAAGGCGCAACGACGCTGGAGTGGACCCTGTCCTCGCCGCCGCCGTTCCACCAGTTTGAAACCCTGCCGGTGATCGACGACGCGGCTCACGCACACTGAGCAAGCGGTCGGCCTGAAGGCTGAAACGAAAGGGCCTCCGGAGCAATCCGGGGGCCTTTTTCGTTGCTGGTGCTTTGCTCGATGACCAGCCCTTTTGGGCGTTGGCTCGCTTTGTCCCCTTTCGCTTTCCATGAACGTAAAGCGAGCGTATAGGCGCGGCCAATCATGGATTCTGCAACACCCCTACGTTCGAGCGTGGCCCTGCCCGCAGAGTGGCGCGATTTCTTTGCGCTGACCAAGCCACGCGTGATGACGCTTGTCATCTTCAGCGGCCTGTGCGGCCTGTTGGCGGCGCCGGGCACCATTCACCCGGTCATCGCTTTTACTGCGATCCTGTGCATTGCCGTGGGCGCTGGCGGAGCGGCCGCGCTCAACATGTGGTGGGAAGCCGATCTTGACGCCGGGATGAAGCGAACATCAGCTCGGCCCTTGCCGTCTGGCCGGATGGACCGCACTTCGGCCCGCGATTTCGGCTTCATGCTTTCGGGTGCTTCGGTCGTGGTCATGGGCCTCGCCGTGAACTGGCTTTCGGCGGCCATTCTGGCCTTTTCGATCTTCTACTATGCGTGGATTTACACGGTGTGGTTGAAGCCGCGCACACCCCAGAACATTGTCATCGGCGGTGGCGCAGGCGCGTTTCCGCCGTTGATCGGCTGGGTGGCCGTGACGGGCGACATCACGCTCATGCCGGTGCTGCTGTTCCTGATCATCTTCATGTGGACTCCGCCTCACTTCTGGGCGCTCGCGCTGTTCGTGCAGATCGATTACGCCAAGGTCGGCATTCCAATGATGCCAGTGGTGGCCGGTGAAAAGTCTACACGGCGGCAGATTTTGATTTATGCGATCCTACTGCTTCCGGTGACATTGGCCCCTTGGTTCATAGGCGGAACTGGCTGGGTCTATGGTATGTCCGCGCTCGTTCTAGGGCTGATCTTTGTGGCACTTTCCGCCAAGGTTGGCGTGCGGGACACCGGACCGGATGACAAGATGCTGCCGGAAAAGCGGCTGTTTGGCTATTCGATCCTCTATCTTTTCGTGCTTTTCGGCATGCTGGCGTTCGACCGGCTTGCCACGGTGCAAGGCTGGCAATAATGAACGAACCGAGCAAGTTTGAGACGCCGCAGCCCGAGCACCTGTCAAAAGCGCAATCCGATCTCTATCGCGCGCGGCAACGCGGGCGGAACAAGGTGCTTGGCATCGTGCTGGGATCGCTGGCGGTGCTGTTCTTTGCGATTTCGATCGTAAAGATCGCGGCGCAGATCGAAGGAGCCAACTGACATGGCAACGACCGTTGTTCCCAATTCTGCCAAGAACCGCAAAGTCGGAATGCTGGCAGCGGGCGGGGCACTGGCCATGCTTGGACTGGGCTATGCCTCGGTGCCGCTCTATCAATTGTTCTGCCAAGTAACTGGCTATGGCGGCACGACTCAGCGCGCCGATGCGACGACGGCAGCAGGCATAAAGATCGCTGGAAAATCTGTAACGGTGCGCTTTGATGCCAACGTGGCGCGCGACATGCCTTGGGATTTCAAGGCTATGCAGGTCAAGCAAGAAGTGCGCATCGGGCAGCGCCAGATGGCGCGGTATCAGGCGCGCAATCTGTCTGGCCAAGCGGTGACGGGCACGGCGATCTTCAACGTCTCGCCCGAACAGGCGGGCAAGTACTTTAACAAGATTCAGTGCTTCTGCTTTACCGAACAGACGCTGCAGCCGGGGCAGGAAATTCCGATGCCGGTGATCTATTACGTTGATCCGGCGATTCTCGATGATCCGGCGGCAAAGGACATTGCAGAAATTACGCTGAGCTATACCTTCAACGAAACGCTGGAAAGCGCCGCAGCGCGCGCTGGCAAGCCGGTTTCGTAAACGATGGAAAAGCCTCTGGACCGCGAGCAAACCCGGCGATAAAGGCCAAGGCGAACTCCGTGCCGGGCCTTGCCGCCCAGCACGATACAGATGACCAGACCTGACTTGGGGATTTCAACGATCATGGCCGGCGCTAAGAACCACGATTACCACATTCTGCCGCCCGACATCTGGCCCTTCGCCGGTGCCATGTCGGCGCTGACCATGGCCGTTGGCGGCGTCTTCTGGATGCACGACATGGCTGGCGGCACGGCCATTTTTTGGCTCGGTCTGCTGGGTGTTGTCGTCACGTTCTTCTCGTGGTTCGGCAAGATCATCAAGGAAGCGCATGCGGGTGATCACACTCCGGTGGTGCAGCTTCACCAGCGCTATGGCATGATCCTGTTCATCGCTTCGGAAGTGATGTTCTTCGTTGGCTGGTTCTGGGCCTTCTTCGACTTTTCGCTTTTCCCGTCTGAACTGGCAGAAGTGGTTGGCGGGCAATGGCCGCCCAAGGCGATTGAAGCGGTCATGGACCCGTTTGATCTGCCGCTGCTCAACACGCTGATCCTGCTTTGCTCGGGCACCACGCTGACGTGGGCGCACCATTCGCTGATCCATGGTGACCGGGATGGCCTGAAGAAGGGCCTGTGGGCGACGATCTTGCTCGGCGCAGTATTCTCGGCCATTCAGGCCTATGAATATGCGGCGGCACCGTTCGCGTTCGGTACTAACACCTTCGGCTCATCGTTCTACATGGCAACCGGGTTCCACGGCTTCCACGTGATCGTCGGAACGGTCTTCCTGATCGTTTGCCTGATCCGCGCCTACAAGGGCCACTTCACCCCGCGTCAGCACTTCGGCTTCGAAGCGGCTGCATGGTACTGGCACTTCGTTGACGTGGTGTGGCTGTTCCTGTTCGTTGCCATCTATGTGTGGGGTAGCTGGGGCGCTCCGGTTCATTGATGCCTGAAGGCGAAAGTCATCACCAGAAAGGGCAGTCCGGGATTACCGCGACTGCCCTTTTCGGTTTGTGTCCGCGCTGCGGGGCCAAAGGCGCGTGGGCAACGCCCGGTGCGCTGGTCGAGCGATGTGATACGTGCGCGCTGGAATTTGAACGGTACGAGCCGCGAGGGCGGGGCATGTATCTGGTGATCTTGCCGGTGACGGTGTTGCTGGTACTCGCCGCGTTGAAACTGGACGAAGTGGTGCAATTGCCAGTTTGGGCGCTGATTGCCCTTTGGGGTGTTGTCGTTCCGCTGGTGGTGACGATGGCGCTGCGCTTTGCCAAGGCGGCGGCACTGATTGCGCGACTCGACAAGGAAGGTTTG
>JBEQBV010000227.1:0-6248 GCA_041639635.1 Novosphingobium sp. | reverse complement strand
GATAGCACCACGGTTCGCGGCCATGTCTCGGCAGTGGGCGGAAAAGGGGGGCTTGTGCGCAAGCTTTTGGTCGATCACGCGGCGGCTTTACGAGCAAAGTCCACGCCCGCTGCGACAATCAGGGACTCCCTATCGGCTTCATCCTGACTGGCGGTGAGGCTTCGGATTATACCGCAGCCGACGACCTGATGAATCTGCCGCTGCCCACGCCCAAAGGTCTGCTCGCAGACAAGGGCTATGACGGCGACAGGTTCCGGGAAAACCTGCTGATGCGCGGCATTCTGCCCGTCATTCAGCCCCGCTCAAACCGAAAAGTACCAGCACATCCAGACTACCGGCGATACAAGCATCGCAATCGCGTCGAGCGCATGTTCGGAAAGCTGAAGCAACAGCGCCGCATCGCAACGCGCTGCGATAAGACCGTACTGTCCTTCGAGAGCTTCCTCAATCTCGCAGCCGCAAGACTATGGCCACAATCTTTTGTCAACGCGGCCTAGAGCGATCCGTCCGATGCAATCGGAACGAATTTCGCTTTAGCCGCACTTTTGGATATGCGGGAGCACCTGATCCGGATGAGCTTACTTGAGGGGTTCGGGCTGGATGAACGGTGGGTCCGGTTCGGAATGCGGGGGCGGGGGCGGCGTGAGTGTTTTCAGGCCAGAAGAGGCTGTTTGAGAAGCATTTTGAGTTTCAGTTGATGCCGTCGTAGGCACTGCGCTTGGATCTTGCGTCTGGGACTGTTCACGAGCCAGCTGGGCAGCGTCGGCCATCGCTGGCAGCGCGCCATCACCATCGAAAAGAATGGCGACCAGCAGGATCATCATGAAGGCAAACAGGATCGAGATATCCTTGTTCACGGAAGTACTCGCGCTTTCCCGGTTGCACAGCCAGTCTGGTCATTCAGCATGACAGCACCGTAAGGTTCTGGATATTCGTAATGTTCTGGTTTGTCCTCTCACGCACGTTGAACGCGGCTTCATAACGCAACCTGGTGTTGCCCTCCAGGAAACTGTCGAACATGATAGGCTGGTACTCGTAGGTCACTTCGACAAACATGACAGCCGTACCGACGGCTGAGGTGATCCGGTTGCCATTCACCCCCATGCCATTGCTGAGCGAAGCGTTGTTCCGGCCTGCGCCCTGTGTGCCATAACTGGGGTTCACCACCATGGTACCGTAGCACCTTTGCCAGTTGATCACTTGGCCTGCATTTCCGCCGGTCTGACCATTTGGTTCCAGCGACGAAAGGACAATCCGCCCGTTGTTCACGAAATCCAGGTTGCCGCCCACGAGTTGAGCCCCGGCGAACACTTCGTAGATACTCGATTCATCGATGCTGGAGCGTGCGCGGCCAGCATTGTCGGCCACCGTGATGGCGATCTGATTTACACGCATGTGGGCGAACACGTAGTTCACGAGTTCCAGTCCGGCGAGAAGGATGCCGAAGACGATGGGGAGAGCCAATGCGAATTCCACCATCCCAACTGCTTGGGTGGAGCGGATGAGTTCGGAAAAGGTTTTCCGGACCGAGGCCATCGGGAATATCCTCATACGCATATCGTCGGTGGTGTCCGTTGCCGCGTGTAGGGCTGGTTGCGCAGCGCAGTCTGCGCACGGATTGAGTAATTCTTGGAGATCGGCATGAAATCCGCGACTGGGAAGACCCGTGGCATCGTGACGGTGACCTCGTAGAACGCGACGTCGTCGGCGCCCCCGACACCGGAGCGACCAGCGGAAGCATCGAATACGCCGTTTTCGTTGAGATCGACGAAGCAATCGCCCACATCATAGGCGCCGTTGTTATTGTAGTCCGTCACCAGCTTTTCGCTTCGCCCGACGGTGGAAAAATCGAAGTAGTTTTTAACGACGACGTCATAAGAAGCGTCGCGCGCGATGACACTGGACCGCTTTTTCACGGCACATTGAATCTGGTCGACCAGCGTCGTCCCTGTGCAATTCAGCGAAGGTGCTTCAAGGGATGCCGTTCTGGCCACATCATTGAGGGCGCCTTGGATCACGGACCGAAGATAGAACTGATAGGCGATGTCATATGTGGCAAACATGACCGTGGTCATTGGCAGAATGAGCATCGCAAATTCCACCGCAGCAGCGCCGGTCCGGTCTGCCTTCAGCCGTTGCCACAACCGCTTGCCATTCCGCACCAGTTTTCGTGCTTTCAAAGCCATCGGACGCATCCCTATTTGACCAGTCGCAGCGCGCCGATCTGATTGCCGATCTCGCGGAACTTGGCGATCAGCTCTTCCTGGTCGGACGAAGTGGAGGCCTGGTTGGCGTTGCTGGCGCAGCCGGTGAGATTGCTGTTGAGCCCGGTATCGAAGGCAATCACCCAAACCGACACGTTCATGTTTTTGGCGGCATTGCAAATCATGCGGAAGCGTTGTTCATGGCGAGCTTGCTGGCTGGGACAATTGCCCGCGCCCGTGGTGCGCATGTCGTTCTGCTCCACGCCATAGGCCGTGAGCACGTTGCAATACGTGGTCTGCTGTCCGTCGGTAAGGAAGATGATGTGACGGTTGCACGGCATGCCATTGTATTCCGTGCAGGCATCGGCAAACACACCACCTGTGGAGATGAAGCGGGCGCCCCAGATCATCCCGATATCGTGGTAGGTGCCACCGATCGGTTCCAAATCGGCCAGATAGTCTTCCATCTGTTCGCGGGTCATCACATCGAGCCGACGTGCTTCTGCCGGACAGGCCCAGAAGCCGGTGCTGTAATTGTTATTTTTGATCCAGCCAGAGGTGGTCGAAATGTTGGTGCTGGTGGTTGATGTGCTGCCCGCCGTGCGGGTGTAGACCACATCGGGCAACTGCGGATGCCAGCGCGTGGCGTTGCTGTTGGGGATGAGATTGATGTTTAGATCGTGCGCAGCGGCCGGAATCGTCAGGCTTGTGCCGCCATCAATCGCGGTGGTGGTATCGCGTTCTTCGATGCAGCCGTTCCACGTGACCGAAGTCGTTCCGACGCCTGTTGCGGCTGCGGCAAGCTGTTGTGCGTTATAGGTGCCGCCGGGCGCAGGCACGTAGCCGTTGGCATTGGTGGCAAGGAGCATGCTGCCGCCGTTCTTGAACGATGACGTGTCGTAGGCTTCCTGACGGTAGATCCAGTTCGTGAAGACGCGGCCCGTCCAGCTGTAGGTGGTCGTTTCGATTGTGCGCCAGCGGCGGCAGCTGCGCGTGGTGCCACTGGTGTCGGACGCCCCGCTCCAGCCCCAGTTGGTTGCAGCGACGAACGTCGCGCTGCTGGAACTGCCTCTGTAGGAGGTGCGTGTCGTGGCAGTTGGAGCAGGTCCGCCACCGTTTACGGCGCTGGCTTGAACCCACGTCTGGCAATCGGCGGAGGAGATGCTCGAACCGTTGATCTGCCACCCGCTGGACGATGTGGGGGTATCAGGAGCAAACGTTCCCCCGCCGGTGGTGAAGTTTGCCACGCGCGAAGGATAGGTGGTGCTGTCCGTGACATAGGACGGATCGCGGGCGACCAGCAGGCGGCCAACGTTCACGGTGCTGGAATAGGGCACGATGCCATAGCGCAGGCGCAGACCCTGGGTTGCGAGCTGGGTCTGGATCTGGGCGAGTTCATCGTAAAGCGCGAGGACCGCATCTTCGAGGGCGTCGATCTTGGGCGTGCCATCGATCGGGTCGGCCATCGAGCCGGTCACGTCGAGAACGAGCACCACGTCGGTGTTCACGAAGTTGAGCGAGGCATCGCATTCTACCGATAGCGGCAAGGATGAATATCCGAACGCGTTCATCAGCGTTGTCGCCATCCGCGTTTGCGCTTTCATGCGGATCACGCCTGCTGTGGGCCTCGTGATTTCCGGCGTGAACGCAGTCGTGCCATAGCTCCCTTGCGGGAAGTTGAAGTTGAAGAACCGAGTGCCTGTTTCTGTGACTTCGGTATTGAAATTCTCGTTGCGCATCACGCGCCGGGCTGCGAGCGAGCCTGCGTCACAGGCGCTCTGCATTCTGGTCTTGGCGGAATATGCACGGGTAATATCGACAGCGCAGGCGATGAGGACCAGCATGGGAATCAAGGCACCAGCCATTACCATCAGCGCGTTGCCTGACTGGTTCCCTAGCAGGTCTCTGAAAAGCCGACGTATTTTGAGCATTTAGCCCTGGCCCTGATCGAATGCACATAGACGCCGGACGTACCGACGTGTTCGCACTTTTCCCATACAGTCGTTAACTTTGTATTGTCAGACGCAGCGTGGGACCGGCGTGTGGACGCCCAAGGGACTCTTAACGCCGAAAGCGGAAAACTGCGTATCTGCATGCCGGAAGCTGCACAGCTGGGAATGACAGGTTTCTTTTCGACTGACGAATTCATCTGTTGCGGCCAAGGGTGTATGAGGCGGGCATAAGGTGGACGGAGATTGATTCCCACGCCGACAGGAGGCAGCTCGCATGAACAAGGCCATAACTTTCGTAGCAGCAGTATCGACGGTGCTGTCTGCGCCCGGTGTGAACGCAAAATCTTCAGTGATTGGCGCAACGCTTTCAGGTGCGGCGGAAACTGCTGGAGGCGATCCCGATGGCACGGGCGGTTTCAAGGCTGAACTCGACGATGAGAGTGGCGATTTCTGCTTTACGCTGTGGGCGGAACAGACCGCCGAGCCGACCATGGCGCATGTTCACGAAGGCGCATCTGGCGCGGACGGTAAACCGGTTGCCACGCTGGAAATGACCGGCAAGGACAGTGACAGCTGCATTGCCATGGAGCCGGACCTTGTGAAGAAGATCCTTGCCGCGCCAAAAGATTATTACGTCAACGTTCACACTGCCGACTTTCCCAAAGGCGCGGTGCGCGGCCAACTCGAAGCCAAGTAACCGGCAGATCAGGGCATAGGCAGGGCATAGGAAGGTTCGTGGCAAGCAAATGGGGGCCAGCATCGCTGCGGGCCCCCATTCTACGTCCTGTAAGGCGTTTTCGTTTGCACATGCACCGGGCCGATATTCGTGGTCTTTCCTTGCGGCTGGACCTCGCTTCGTCGCACCACTGCATCAGGACCGGTTCGTGCTTGCAGCGTTCTTGCAGATGCCGTTCGGGATACGAAACCCCTGAGCTGTTGCCAATGGATGCTTGCGCAGGCGATCGGCAGCATTGTCTGTTCAAACGTTTGCTCGCGCAGGCTTGTGCCATGCGCTTGCTATTGCATCGGCATCGTTCCGTTCTTCTGCAACCGTCTCAAGCAGCTTTTGCAAGCAGCTTGAAGAAGCCGTTTCCGGGCGTCACCTCTGCTCCATGGCCTCGCTCCCGATCAGGCTTGCGCCGTTCCGGACGAATTCCCGCAAGAGAGGGTGGAATGCCATCTGCCGCCTGATGTTGCTTCCTCCCGCCAGCTCCAAGCCTAAGCCTTGCCGCGCGATTTCAGCAACAATGGCACGTTCAAGCATTCGCTTCCGAACCTGAGAGCAACAGTTTCGCACAGCCACAGGCTAACCCGAAGGTGCCTGTTAGTTGGTTACACTGCAAACTATCCATGTTCGCATCGATTTGCATATTACCCTTTATATT
This sequence comes from Novosphingobium sp., assembly GCA_041639635.1. Classification (GTDB taxonomy): domain Bacteria; phylum Pseudomonadota; class Alphaproteobacteria; order Sphingomonadales; family Sphingomonadaceae; genus Novosphingobium. Next base: position 707 of record JBEQBV010000227.1, on the reverse strand, counting down.
CAAGGATTAGATCTTTGAATTTGAGGGCCGTTTGCTCTTTCGACAAGGAAAAGCTGCGCCTCTTAATCGAGTCGTGCAAGCAAAAAGTGCGAGAGTTATCCACAACCCTCGCACCTTCTGGTGGACAGTTTTGTGCAGCGCCGCAGTGGTAACGCCTAGCCTCTGAAAACAATTAGATTCTGGCGGGAGCATGTGCACATGCCCGGCGCGTTGAGACGCAAGCGTTCAACGTCCTCTCTGCGCCAGAAGGCGCAACCGGAGGGCATTCAGTTTGATGAAGCCCGCGGCATCCTTCTGATCGTAGGCACCGGCATCATCTTCGAACGTGACGTGGCGTTCGGAATAGAGGCTGTCGGGCGACTTGCGGCCAACGACCGAGGCATTGCCCTTGTATAGCTTCAGTCGCACCGTGCCGTTCACGCGGGCTTGTGAATGGTCGATTGCAGCCTGCAGCATTTCGCGTTCAGGGGCGAACCAGAAGCCGTTGTAGATCAGTTCGGCATACTTCGGCATCAGTTCATCCTTCAGATGCGCTGCGCCGCGATCGAGTGTGATGCTTTCGATCCCACGATGGGCACGTGCATAGATTTCCCCGCCCGGCGTTTCATACATGCCGCGGCTCTTCATGCCGACAAAGCGGTTCTCGACGAGATCCAGCCGTCCAATACCATGTTTGCGGCCCAGATCGTTTAGCGCAGCGAGCAGCG
>JBEQBV010000226.1:0-6268 GCA_041639635.1 Novosphingobium sp. | reverse complement strand
CGGGCCAGCCCTTGTCCGCCACCTTGCGCGCGATCGCGCCAAGTTCCGTATCGCTGCAGGTAAAGGTGGTGGAGCGCACGAACTCTTCATCCGCCTGTTCGAACGCCACCAGATAGGGCATCGCGCCAGTGCCGCGCAGGTAATGCGTCGTCCCGCGCACGTCCGCCGGGAACAGGCCCCACACATCCACCATCCACGCCGCCGCGCCTGCCGGATCGGGCAGGGCCAGTTCGATGCTGCGCAACTTCATTTCGCTGTCTCCAGATTGAAGCCGGCGGCGCGAATGCCGGCTAGCGCGCAGTCTTCATCGCAATCGCCGGTATCGCCGCTCACGCCCACGGCACCGATTACCGCGCCCCCATCACGGATCAGCACGCCGCCGGGGGAGAACGCGATATTGCCGCCGACAACCGCCGTCACGCTCTGGAAAAAGGCCGGATTGCCTTTTGCCCGTTCGGCGATCACGCGCGTATCGTCGCCCATGCCGATGGCACCCAGCGCCTTTGCCCGGGCGATGTCGTGACGGAACATCGTCGCGCCGTCTTCACGCGCAAAGGCCAGCGGGTGCCCGCCTGCGTCCAGCACGATGATGGCCAATGGCTTGGCGTTCCGGGCGCGGGCCTCGGCCAATGCGGCAGCGATGATCGTCTGCGCAGCGTTCAGGGACAGGCTCATGCCGCCATCTCCTGCCGCAGTCCCAGCATCCGGTCGCGCGCGGCCAGCAGGTCTGTTGCCTTGCCAGTGCCGAAGACATAGTGATCGGGCCGCACCAGCACGGCTTGCGCGCCATGCGCCTCAAGCCATGCCGCCATTGCGCCATGATCGGGCAGGTCATCGGCCACGATCCCGCCGTCTGGACCGCCTTCTACACCCGCACTGCGCACGAACAGCCGCCAGCCCTGTCCGGTCAGATCATCAAGCTTGCGCCCATCGCTCAGCACGGGCTGGATGAAGCGGGTTCCGGCAGCAGGGGTGCCCGGCATGATGAAGCCGGTGGCAATCGCCGGGATCAGGTCCGCCGCCGTCTCGCCCGCTTTCTGCGCGGACTGGGTGCGGATCGCCGCATCGCGCGCTGCGGCCTTGGCCGGATCAAGCTCGCAGATATAGCGCCCCGCCGCCACCGCCGCGCCGATCACTCCGCGCACGTGGGGATCGCGTTCGGGCTGATAGGTATCGAGGATCGCCTCATCCGCGCCGCCTTTGACGATCGCCGCCATCTTCCACGCCAGATTCGCCACATCGCGCAACCCATGGCACATGCCCTGGCCAAAGAACGGCGGCGTCTGGTGCGCGGCATCGCCGGTCAGAAACACCCGGCCCACCTGCCACTGCTCGGCCACCAGCCCGTGGAAGCGGTAGGTTGCTGCGCGCACGATCTTGTGCGGAACTTGCCTCATCCACGCGCCGACCAGCGCGGCGACATTCTCTTCGCGCATCATCTCGGCGTCGTCTTCTTGCGGCAGCAGCATGAACTCCCAGCGGCGGTGGTTGCCCCGGCCGGGCACCACTGTGGCAGGGCGGTTGGGATCGCACATCATCACTGACAGGCGCTGCAGGTCAGCCCCTTCGGGCACGCCGGTGATCGGCGGGAAGGTGACCGGGCCTTCGACTTCGGCATCGACGACGAGCCAGGGTTCTTCAAAATCGAGATCATCGAGCTTCACGCCCAGCGCCTTGCGCACCGGGCTGCGCGAACCGTCGGCTGCGATCACCCAGCGCGCATCCAGGTGCTGCTCTGTGCGTCCTGAGTGCATCTTGGTGCTGTTCAGGACATAGTGCACGCGGACATGGTCATCGCGTTGTTCCAGTTGGGAAAACGCAGCTCCCGTCAGCAGCTTGATCGCGCCGTTGGTGGCAAAGGCCGCGCGCAGGTGCGCCTCGAACTCGGGCTGGTAGAAGAAGTAATCGTTGGCCCACCCAAACGGGCGCGGCTTGCCGACCGTGCCCATGTAGCGGATCACGCCATGATCGGCGCCGACGTGCAGATGGCCATCGGTGGCGATCATGTCGGGCGCCACGCGCTCGATCACGCCCGCGCTCTGGAACAGGCGCATCATCTCGTGATCGAGATGGACCGCACGCGGCAGCGGATAGTGCTTGGTCTCCTTCTCCAGCACCACGACCGACAGGCCAAGCCTTCCCAGCAGGTTGGCGGCCATTGCACCAACCGGTCCGCACCCGATGATGGCAACGTCGATCATGCAACTGGTGCCTTGTGCAGCGCGCCGCCCTTCATGATCATGGCAAGCCGCGCCTTGTCTTGAAGAATGCTAACGTCCTGCGTTGGATCGCCATCGACCAGCAACAGATCGGCCAGCCAGCCCTCGCGCACGCGGCCAACTTGCTGGCCCATCAGTTCCCCGCCCAGCGCCGTGGCGGCAGTCAAGGCCTCGACCGGAGAATATCCAAAGTGATCGACAAAGATCTGCAGATCGCGCGCATTGCGGCCTATCGGATTGAAGGGAAAGCCATAATCCCCGCCGATCAGGATGCGCATGCCGCGAGCCTTCAATGCGGGCACCAGCTTGCTCTCAAGTTCCATCCGTTCAGCGGCGCTGGCCTTCATGTGGCTCATATCGATGTGCGGCGGTGGCGTGGCTTCCAGCGCGGCGATCGAAACGCCGGGCGACGGGGCGTAGAAGGTGGTGTCCTTGGCCGCGATCATCGCATCGGCAGCGGCGTCATCGGCGTAAGAAGCATGGTAGATGATCCGTGCCCCGGCCTTCAGCGCCAGCGCGATAGCCTTGGGATAATAGGCGTGTGTGGCGATCCACAAGCCCGCCTCGCGCGCGGCCGCACCGGCCGCTGCCATCTCTTCATCGGTATAAAGCACATCCTTGGCAGAGCCGGGCTTGAGCGCATCCTCGCCGGAGACGACCAGCTTGATCGAGCCGATGCCCTGATCCTTGCAGTAGGCCACGAACTTGCGGATGGCGTCCGCCCCGCGCCCGTTGAACACATCGCCGGTCTCGACGCCCTCGGCCCCTTCCGGGCTGCGCTCCAGTGTCGATGGCACCAGCCGCGGCCCCGGCGTCTCGCCAGCATCGATGGCCCGCGCCAGCTCCACCTCAACCCCATCGCCCAGCGCGCCCGCTGAATAGGCACTGGTAAACCCATGATCGAGCAACACCCGCGCATTGCGCCACGCCGCAACCTTCAACTCATCTGCTGGCAGAATGAACTGGTGGTAAATCTTCTCCACCGAAGACCCCCACGTCAAATGCGCATGCGATTCGACCATACCGGGCATCAGCGTGCGGCCTGCGCCATCAATGACCGCGTCTGCCTCGGCATCGGACAGCGCCGAAGCATCAGTCAAAACGGCAGCGATGCGATCACCTTCGACCAAAACTGCGCCATTTGACGCGGTAAGTTCATGCCCGTCAAAAATGCGGATGTTACGGATTAATGTCCGCATTATGCCTCTCCTTCAAAAAAGGGACGTAGCGTCTAAAGAGCGAGTTGGATGGAAAATCTCTTCAAGTAAAATATGGATTCTCTATGATTCCATACGAAAAGCCTATGAGGTCGGCGGCAAGTTCTGCGCTCTACATCTGCAGCCTCAAAGCTTTTCACAGGTAGAGTTCCAGAATGGATTTTCGTAAGGACCGCCCTTTGGGACTGTGCGTATGAACAGGCTGAGCAAGGCCGCACCAATCGAAGACGGCGACGGTAGTGAGATATACCGCCGCCGTTGATCATACCGTCACCCGGTTCAATTCTTAAAAGGCGAAGCCTGCGCGCACACCAACAACGCGCGCCGTAAGGCCGCCAATCGGCCAAGCACGAACCGCTCCTGTGCCGGGTGCGCCTGCAAGATAAGTCATGGGTTCACGCTGTTTGGTGAGGTTGCGGATGTACACCGAAACGTTCCACCGGCCATCTGCTTCGCGAACACCGAAGCCGGTGTTTACGATGGCGTGCGCTGGAAAGACAAACGCCGGATCGGCTCTTGCGGCATAGAGCACTTCGCTCTTGTAATTGATGTTCGTGTTGATGAACGCTTCAACGCTGCCGCTGAGCGCCTGCGCATAGTCGGCAGACAGAGTGATCTTGTGCTTGGGTGAGAGCAGGAATTGTCGGCCACCAATGTCGATTGGGTTTGCAACCGTGCTATCTTCGGCAAGGAAGACACCTGGGAACGTGATGTCATTGAACTGGTAGCCAAGGTTGACGTTCAGTCCAGCAACGACCGTGCCGCTCACGTTGAATTCGAAGCCCTTCGAAACGATCTTCGAGTAGTTGATGGGAACAGAAATGAGTTCTGTTGCCCCACCTCCAGCCGTCCGAATCTGATTGATCTGGCCTTGGAAGTTGAACAGGGAATTGTGAAAGATATTGGCCGCAAGCTGAATTCCACCGAGGCTTGCGCGCGCACCCAATTCAAACGAATTGGCCTTTTCCGCATCCAGTTCGAAAAGCACGCCGGATGCATCTGTGCCCACTGCCGGTGGCTTGTAACCACGTGAATAGGAGCCGTAGAGATTGACATCATCCGTCGGCTTGAAGCTCAGTCCGATACGGCCGGACAGAGCATTATCGCTGAGCGCGATAGTGCGATTTGTATCAAGGCTGTTCACACCAGTCTTTGTGGTGTTACGGAAGTTATCGTAACGAAGTCCGCCAAACGCTTCGATCTGCTCGCTGATTTGCACGGAAGCATCAACAAAGCCCGACAATGTCCGGTTGTTGGTGACTTCTCTGGTGAATGTTGCCGCTGAAGGGCAGAAGGTGCCACCAGGATTGCACAAGCTGAAACCGATGCGGTCACCGATGCTGCGTGCACCGAAGACAAAGGGCTGCTGACCGTTCGGAACTCGGCTGAACGAGAAATCGCTATAGAACCCGCCGAACACAAGTTCCAAGCCATTGGCAGAATAATTTGCCCGAAGTTCCTGACTAAACCCGTTGGAAAGTTCGTCCTGACGCTCAGTTCGCGCGGAAACACCAGCAGCGTTTCTGGAAAAATCACGCCTGCTGATAAAGAGATTGCGTTCACGGTAGTTGCTCACGGACGTAAGCGTTAACGAATCGCTGAGGTCCAGTTCGAACCGACCCGTAAGAGCAAAGACTTCCGTTTCCAGCTCCGAAGACAAGGACTCGCAGTATTGCTCGGCTCGTGCGCTAAACTCTGTCATTCCACACGCTGGCCCAGTCAATTGGCCGCGAAGCGTATTTCCCGCTGTTGTATTGGGAATCACAGAAAATGCCGCGAAGGTCTGCCCATCTTCGTGACGATTGCCATATTCTGCCGAAATATTGATGCGTGCGGTGCTTGATGGCTCGATCAGCAATTTGGCCCGAATGCCAAGATCGCTGATTTCATTGTCCTTCCCGGCGGGATCGGTCGGCGTTTGATTCATGCGCCGCTGCAAGCCGGTTTCAACGCGATATTGCGAGGCTACGCGAAGGGCGATCTTGTCGCTGAACGGCACGTTGATGGCGGCATCGTAAATCTGCTCGCCGAATTCGGATCCAGCAGTGCCTTTGTCGGCGAATTGCACGCTGCCACTGGCGGCGAAGCCCCTTGTGGAAGGCGCAATTGTGCGCACGTTAATCACGCCAGCCGACGCACCCTGCCCGAACAAGGTTCCCTGCGGCCCGCGCAGCACTTCGACAGCGGCCAAATCATACAGTTGCGGGAAGGCCAGGTTCCCGACGGGTGCCTGATCGACAACCAGCGCCACAGACGAAGAAACGCTGGGGTTGAACACGCCAGTTCCAAGGCCGCGGATACGTCCGCCACCATTCGATTCACCGCCAAAGCTCTGGCTGATTTCCAAAGCTGGTGTGGTGCGGGCAAGGTCTGTCAGGTTGTAGATCTGATCGCGCTCAAGCTGGTCGGTACCCACGATCGAGACGGCCAACGGCACGTCGACCAGATTTTCCTGCCGCTTGCGCGCCATCACCACGATGGCCGAATCATCGTTAGCAGCCATTTCGTCGGCCGCTTGGGGCGCATTTTCGGCTTCAGCCAAAGCTTCGGAAGCCTGCGCCGACGTCGCCAGCGCCAACAGTGATACGGTGCAAATACTGACGGTGCTGATCGCAAGCGATTTCAGTCTGATCATTGTTCAACCCTCCCCATCGGTGTCGTTCAGGCGCGCTCCGACGCCTTGGTTCCATCCGGTCTGTTAGACGGACCGTCCGATAAGAAAAGTCGCTATTATCCTATATTGCGATAGGCTGGGGTTATGGGTATCCCGCCTTTGTAAGACTATAACACGCGCTCGGCGCCGGGGTTTCAAGCAGGCAAAAGCGCGCGGTC
>JBEQBV010000225.1:0-6295 GCA_041639635.1 Novosphingobium sp. | reverse complement strand
CGCCCATGGCATAGGTTTCGCCAGCCTTCAGCCCCATCTTTGCAGCTTCAGCAGCAAGCCCTTCGATCTTCCCGGCAAGGAAAGCACCCAGCGCGCTCTGCCCCTTCATCTGCCGCAGTTCGGCCATGGACATCAGCAGACGCCGATAAGTGTTGCGCGGCACCTGCCAGATGGGAATCTGCGACCGGTTGAATACGGTCTGCGCTGCCAGAATATCGATGGTCAGGTTGTATTCGCCGGGATTGGCCTTCGGCACGGGAATGCCAAAGCCGGGATATTCCGGCCCTCCAATCCACACCAGCGTCAAGCGCTGGGCAATGCGCGGTTCGATCAGCAAGGCCATGGCCAGATCGGTCAATCCAGCGCCTGCGCAATAGAACAGCGGCAGCGGATCATCGCGCATCGCCTCGGTAATGATCGCCTCGGTGGCGGCACTTCGCGTCGGCACCTTTGTCGATGGCATGGCCACTTCGGCCCCGGCAATGACGGGCACCTTGCCTTCCAGCTTCATTACCGCGAGCAGTTCACGCGCGCGATTGGCCGAATCCGTGGCCTGATGGTCAGACTTTGCCCACGGTTCATTGGCGTGCATGTGCGATCCAATGATCGCGCGAATCTCGACCGAAGGGGACAGCAAGTGGTGCGCCAGTTGCACCAATCCATCAGGGTCGCCGGAGTAATCGTTATCGGCAATCACGCGATAACGGCGCAGGTCGGGTGCACCTTGCAAGGCAGTCGGCAGCGCAGTTACCGCAGGCATTGCCGCCAAGATGCGCAATACCGCGCGCCGATTTGTTCCGTTCACCATGGCCTTCATGCTCAACCGCTACGCATCGCCGCCGCCGTGCGGAGCAGCAAGGCGGATATCCGTCCCTCAATCTCGCGATCAAATCGCACTGCGGGCACGGCCATACTGAAAGCGCCCACGATTGCGCCATCCATAAATGCGGGAACCGCCACGCCGCAGATGCCGGGCGTCGCTTCCTCACGCGCGATGCAGATACCGCTTGCCCTGATCGCGGCAAAGTCGGCGCGCAGATCAACCTCGGCGGTGCGGGTTTGGGGCGTAAACTGCGCGCGCTGGGCTTCGACAAAATAGCGCGCCAGTTCTTCCTCGGACAGCCATGCCAGCATCACCTTGCCCGCCGCCAGCGCATGAAGCGGGCGGCGCGTTCCGGGGTCTACCGCATAGCGCAGCGCCTGATCGCTGGCCTCGGTGACCAGCGCTTCCACGTCCCAATCGCGCCGCACCATGAACGATGATGTTTCGTTCAATTCGCTGCGCATCGCGCGCACCAAAGGCGTCACACGGTCTTCCAGCGTCAAAGCCGCATCGGGCGCGCGCAGACGTTCAAGCCCGGGCCCCGGCAAGTAACGCCGCCCTTGCCGCACGAGATATCCCCGTTCGGTCAACGTGGCGAGCAGATAGGACAAGCTGCTGACCGGGATGGCCAGCGCACCCGCAATCTCCTGCGCCACCGCGCCCTGCCGATGCGCAACAACGTACTCGATAACATCGAGCGTGCGCATCGCGGATTTGACAGGGTTGGAGGCGGCGGTTGTCGTCACTTGAACAGCAGGCTACCCCGCCGCTCGGCAAAGCGCCAGCCTTCGGTTGTCAGCACGAAGCGGTCGTGAAATGAACCCACCAGCGGCGCAGGATCGCCGGTAAACAGCAGCATCGCGCTGGTGCCGCGCGCCGTTGCGGGGCTTTCCACATCGATCACCACGTTTGAACAGACGTGCCGCGTGATGCGTGGCGGGCGGGCCTTGAACGCGGCAAGGATGGCCTCACGCCCCTCCACGCCCGCATCGGGCGCAGTGGGGCGGAACATAACGCCATCCTCGGCATAGAGCGCAGCGACCTCGTCCCACCGCGCCTCGTCGTTGAGGTTAGCGTAAAGCGCCACAAGCCTTGCGCAATCGGCCTCCGCTGCGCGGCGTTCGTCAGCGGTCACAAGCGGCTCGCAGCAATGTCCGCGCCTTCGCGCAAGGATTTCAGCTTGCGCCAAGTCACGATGGGATCAAGCTTGCCATACCCTGCAAAAGTGCCGAACCCGCAATCGGTGCTGGCCACCACGCGATCCGCGCCCACGAAATCGGCAAAGCGTTCAATGCGCTGTGCAATCAGTTCGGGATGCTCGATGTAGTTCGAACAGGTGTCGATCAGGCCGGGGGCAAGGATCTTGTGGTCGGGCAACTTGGCGTCCTTCCACACTTTCCATTCATGTTCATGGCGCGGATTGGCGGCTTCGAACAGGATCGTGGCCGGGCGCGCACCGACGATGATGTCGACCACGCGCTCCAGCGGAATGTCGTGATCGTGCGGGCCTTCATAATTGCCCCAGCAGATATGCATCCGCATCTTTTCGGGCGGGATGTTGGCGGTGGCCGCATTCAGCGCCTCGACATTAGCGGCGGCAACCTTGACGAACTCCTCGTCGCTCAGGTCCTGATACCCGGTGTGGCGGCTCATCGCGAGGTCCGGGCAATCAAGCTGCAGGTAGAAGCCTGCATCCACGATCGTCTCATATTCTTCGCGCATCGCATCAGCCAGATCGGCCAGATAGGCTTCGTGGCTTGGGTAATGGCGGTTCACCTGAAACGCGGTGATCAGGCCCGGTGACGCCGCATTCATGAAGGCTTCGGTATCGGGCGCGGCATGCTTGTCGAGAGCGGCCTTGAAGCGGCGGATGTCATCATGCAGCGGCTGCAGCGTAACCTTCCGCACCGGGCCGATGCACGATGCGCGCACGAATTCCTGGCTGCCCATGATGGCCGAAAGCTTCTTGGCCAGGTTCGGCACTTCGGCAAGATCGGCGGCAGGCTTGCGATCAATGTGCCCGCCAAAGCCTGAAAGCCGCTCAATCATGTAGGTCGAATAGCCAACCTTGCCCAGTTCGCCATCCGATACGACCGAGACGCCTGCCTCAACTTGCGCCTTCACCCCGGCATCCACCGCCGCGGAAACCACGCGGTCGAATTCCGCCGCGTCATAAGCCTCGCCCTTGTCGCGTGCCAGCAGCAGCGGCGTCAGTTCATCCCCGCGCGGGAGGCTGCCGACGTGGGTGGTCTTGATCCGGGGCATAAGCAAACTCTCCGCCAATTCATATCTGTGAAAAATTCATAGCGTAGTTTGCGGGCGAAACAAGCCTTAAGGCAATCAACGGCGACTGCCAGATCGCCACCCATCCACCGACCATCTGCCAGCGCCCGAAAACAGGATGAACAGCGCCTCAAGCAGCATCGCCACATCGGTCCGCGCTTCGTGCGTCATGCTGAGAAAGCGATAGCGGTCCAAATCGCGCAGGCGGAACATCCACAGGTCCTCGCCCAGCAGAATCGGCAGTTTGGTGGCAAACAGCGCCACCAGCATGACAATGATGATCGGCACAGCCGCAAGCCGCGCAAACAGTCCCACGAGCAGCAATGCGCCGCAGACCATTTCCACAACGCCCACAAATGGCCCGGTCAATTCAGGAAAGGGAATCCCCATCTTCACAAAGCGTCCCGCCCCGAGGATTTCGGGATAGACCAGCTTCTGATACCCTTCGAGGACGAACACGAACGCCATGCTCAACCGCACGAGGACGTTCCAGTTTCCCTGTCCAGCCGAGAGCCACCACCGCCTGCTTGCACTCACGTAGCTTGCTCCTTTTCCCGGTCTTCGCCGACCATGTCATCGCCCTGTCGCGGATTGGCTTTACCATTCAGAATCAGGCTGTTGGCCACCTTGTCTGCAGACGGACGCCGCCCGGTCTCTCGCTGGTAGAACCGCGAAAAGTAGCTCGGATCGTCAAACCCCAATTCAGCCGCCACTTGCGCCGCGGTGGCATTGGTGAAGCGCAGCATCCGTTGCGCCTCCAGCGCAAGACGGCGGTGGATTACGTTCATCGGGCTGCACCCCAGCGCTGCAGCCGTCATGCGCGATAGCGTGCGGCGCGTCATGCCCAAAGCACCAGCATAAAACTCCAGATCGCGATGTTGGCGGTAGTGCAGTTCTACAAGCTGGCGAAACCGCTCCAGCCTCCGGTCCGGGAGGGCATCTTTGGTGTCAATCGCCTGCCCCGAAATGCAGCGGATCAGCGCTTCAGCCAGCGCCATGAACAGCGGGTCCTGCTCCTGCCACTCCGCCTGCAGCGCAAGCATTTCACGCGCAAGCCAAAACGCGCGCCGCGCTGCACCGGGTGCAAGCGTCGCCACTCCGCCCCATGCCAGCGTTGCCAGCAACGGGTCTGCCGCATACCCAGCCCTTGTGGAAAAGTCTGTGGACAGGGTGAGGACAAAGCCCCGCGTGCCCTGCCGGAACCGAAAACCATGCACCGCCCCTGCCGGCACAATCACGCGCCCCGGCCCTTCCAGCCCGCTCTGCATGCCATCCAGCACAACGGCGGCATGTCCCTCCTCTACCAGCAGAACCTGCACAAAGTGGTCATGGCGATGCACCCCGATTTCCCAGTCATGCAGCGCACTGCGTTCGGCAATCGTCTCAATATGCGCAAACCCACCGGCAGAATGCACCGCGCCTTCGCCATAAAGCGCATAATTCGGTATTGCTTTAATCATGTCCCGAAAATGCCAAAAGTTTGTCCTACCCTTGCCTTCCCCGATCATGCCTGCGGTGTCAAATTCCGCATCTTCAAGCCCCGCTTCCCAGCGCGGGCGCGTGGGAGAATTATCATGAAAACCCAGGTCGCCATCATCGGCGCAGGCCCCGCTGGCCTGCTCATCGGTCACTTGCTCAAGGCCGAAGGCATCGATTGCGTGGTGGTCGAACGCCAGCAGCCCGATTACATCCTCGGCCGCATTCGCGCAGGCGTGCTCGAACAGATCACCGTTGGCCTGATGGAGCGCCTCGGCCTTGATGCCCGCCTGAAGGCCGAAGGTCTGGTCGAAGAAGGCTTCAACCTTGCCGATGGCGAACGCCTGATCCGCATCGATGTGGCCAATCTCACAGGCAAGACCGTGGTCGTCTATGGCCAGACCGAAATCACCCGCGATCTGATGGACGCCGCACCCGAACGCGGCCTGCAAGTCATCTACGGTGCCGAAGATGTGGCCTTGCACGCCATCGAAAGCGATGCCCCAGCCGTCACCTACACGCTGAACGGCACCGCGCAGCGCATCGACGCGCGCTTCATCGTCGGCTGCGATGGCTTCCACGGCCCCAGCCGCAAGGCCATTCCGCAAAGCACCGTGCGCGAATACGAGCGCGTCTATCCCTTCGGCTGGCTCGGCATCCTCGCCGATGTGCCGCCCTGCAACCATGAACTGATCTACGCCAACCACGAACGCGGCTTCGCGCTGGCCTCGATGCGCAGCCACACCCGCAGCCGCTACTACGTGGACGTGCCGCTGACCGAAAAGGTCGAGGACTGGTCGGACGACCGCATCTGGGACGAACTGGCCATCCGCCTCGGCCCCGAAGCCGCCGCCAACATGACCCGCGGCCCCTCTATCGAGAAATCCATCGCTCCGCTGCGCTCCTATGTGTTCGAACCGATGCGCCACGGCAGCCTTCTGCTCTGCGGCGATTCTGCACACATCGTGCCTCCCACCGGGGCGAAGGGCCTGAACCTTGCCGCCAGCGACGTGCACTATGCCGCCGCCGCCCTCACCGCATACTTCAAGCACGCCGATAACGACGCGGTCGAAGGCTACTCCGACAAGGCTCTGGCCCGCGTGTGGAAATCCGAACGCTTCTCGTGGACCCTGACCAAGCTGATGCACCGCTTCCCCGAAGACGGCCCGTTCGAACGCGCGATGCAGGTGGCCGAACTGGACTACATCTCCAGCAGCGTAGCCGCGCAGACCAGCATCGCGGAGAATTACGTGGGCCTGCCAGTCTAAACGTCCTTCGACAGTCTCAGGACGAGCGGAATTTCAAACTCCCGCTCATCCTGAGCTTGTCGAAGGATGCACACACATCACCTGCCCCAAAGTCCTGCCCCTCGCTGTAACATCGTCATTCCTCCGTCACATAACCGCGACACAAAGCCCCATCGACAGGGGCTTTTATCACATGCGGCGTATCGACATTCTGCTGACGGACGACCTTCCCGGCGGGCGTGACACCTTCCAGCATTCGGACCTTCGCGTGGTATTCCACTGCTGGAAATCCGAAGGCCCGCTGCCGTTGATGGAGGGCCGCCCATGGGCTTTCATCGATTGGGTCCTGCCCGAAATGTCGGGCCTCGAACTGTGTCGCCGCCTGCGCTGCGCCGACAGTCTGGGCCAGGATGCGCACATCACGATGATCCTTGAGGATGACGACGCCGAGGCCAAACGCCGCGCC
>JBEQBV010000224.1:0-6320 GCA_041639635.1 Novosphingobium sp. | reverse complement strand
CCGCCCCCAGCCCACGTCCTGCGCCGCCGTTGCGCCCGCCGCTGGCTCCGCGTGAATCCGATGCGCCTCGGCTGCAATGGCCAACCGAAGGTGCGGTGGTAACCCGCTTTCGCGATCGTGTTGCCGGCATTCCTTCCAACGGCATCGATCTTGCTGCACACTATGGCACCAAAGTGCGCGCCGCTGCCGCCGGAACGGTGCTTTATGCGGGGAAAGAACCAGAACGCTTTGGCCAGTTGATCCTGATCGATCATGGCAACGGGTTCGTCACCGCCTATGCCTATCTCGGCACGATGACCGTGAAGGAGGGCGACAAAGTGACCGCGTTTGAACGCATCGCGCTGGTCGGCAAAAGCGGCGAGGCAACGCGCCCGACGGTCCATTTCGAACTGCGCCGCAACAATGTGCCGCGTGACCCGGAACTTTACCTTCCGCCGCGGTTGTAGCGGCATGGACCTCAATCTTTTGCGGCGCGGTGGCCAGAAGCCCGGAAACTTGCTGCGGCGCGCGCTTAAAGTGCCGGTCTGGGCCGATCTTGGCCTGCGGTTGGGCGCGGCCTTCGGGCTTATCAGCATTGTCGTGCTGGTCCACTGGCTTGACCGTGCGGGCCTGAAAGACACGCACGACGGGCAGATCAGCTTTCTCGATGTCGTCTATTTCACGATGATTTCGATCACCACCACCGGCTTTGGCGATATTGCGCCGGTCAGTGATCGTTCGCGCCTGATCGAGGCGGTGATCGTCACGCCGATCCGTCTTGCGGTGCTCTTCATCTTCGTCGGCACGGCCTATAACTTCATCATCAAGCGCAGCTGGGAAAGGTTTCGCATGGCGCAGATCCAGAAGAACCTCACCGACCACATCGTCGTCCTGGGCTTTGGCGTATCGGGCGCAGAAGCGGTGGCGGAACTGATCGCGCGGGGCACTTCGCCCGAATGCATCGTGGTGATCGATCCCAGCGAGGCGCGGCTGGAGGCGGCTTCCAAACTGGGCTGCAACGTGATGGAAGGCGATGCCACGCGCGATGCCACGCTGATCGATGTGCATATCGCCAAGGCGCGCGCCGTGCTGGTTTCAGCCGGACGGGATGACACCTCGATCCTGATCACGCTGACGGCGCGGCATATTGCGCCGGGGGTGCCAATCAGCACCGTGGTGCGCGCGGCTGATAATGAAGTGCTGGCCCAGCAGGCTGGGGCTTCCACCGTGATCAATCCGGTGCGGTTCACCGGTCTGCTGATGGCCGGATGTGCCAATGGCACGCATGTGGCTGAATATCTGACCGATCTGGCCTCAATCGAAGGGCGGGTTCAGCTGGTCGAGCGGCAGATCACTTCGGGGGAGGCGGGCAAGGCGCTGTCCGAACTCACAAGCGGGCGGGGCCTGCGCATCATGCGCGCGGGCAGAACCATCGGTTTTTGGGAGCCCGAAGCGGCAGTATTGCAAGTGGGCGACATGATCGTAGAGATCGTGCCGACCGCCACAGCCGCGTGAACATTACATCACCAGCATAAACGCCAGCCCCATCGTCAGGTAAGCCACCAGCCAAAACCCGCCATCAATCAGCGCCAACCGCGTGCTGATGCGTTGCTGGGAATAGCTGATCCACAGCGAGGGGATAACAAAAGCAATCGCAAGGCCGCCCGACATCATGAAATAGAGCCACCACTTCACGTCCAGTGTTGCTGTGCCAACGCGCGCGAACATGTGGCCCATCATCGCGGCGGAAATGAACAGCAGCACGAACGACAAGGCGGCTGTGCGCGCAGGCGAGCGACGGATGCCCAGCTTGCCCGGCCCCACTTCCTCAAGCCGCGCACGGCCAAACACCGGCCCATACCACAACGCCGAAACGGCAAGCGCAGCCAGCGTTGCAACAATGACTGCTATCCAGTTGACCGGACCCATTTTTTCCTACTTCGACAAGCCCCCGCTATTGCCCGACGCTACGCTCCCGAACCGCGCTTGGCAACGCCATGCGGACCCATGTTGGACACGAGTTTAAGGGCACACGTGACGGGGCGTGCATTTTCGCCTATGGGCCGCGCCATAATGGCAAGCATGACACCCCCTATCGTCCTACCCGAAGCGCCCAAAGTCGGCATGGTCAGCCTTGGCTGCCCCAAGGCGTTGGTCGATTCCGAACGCATCCTGACGCGCCTGCGCGCCGATGGCTATGCGATGAGCGCGGATTATGCAGGCGCAGATGTGGTGCTGGTCAACACCTGCGGCTTCCTCGATTCCGCCAAGGAGGAAAGCCTTGCCGCGATTGGCGAGGCGATTGCCGAAAATGGTCGCGTGATCGTGACCGGGTGCATGGGCAACGAGGCCGACGCGATCCGCGCGCGCTTTCCCTCTGTACTGGCCGTCACCGGTGCGCACCAGTACGAAGCCGTGGTCGAAGCCGTGCATGAAGCCGCGCCGCCCAGCATGGGGCCGTACATCGACCTGATCCCGCAGGCTGAACCGGGCGATGTGAAGCTCACCCCGCGCCACTATGGCTATCTGAAGATTTCCGAAGGTTGCAACCACGCCTGTTCGTTCTGCATCATCCCCAGTCTGCGCGGCAAACTCGCCAGCCGCCGCATCGATGCGGTTCTGCGCGAAGCGGAGAAACTGGTGGCGTCGGGCACCAAGGAACTGCTGGTCATCAGCCAGGACACCTCGGCCTATGGCGTCGATGTGCGGCATGAAGAGCGCTTGTGGAAGGGCAACCCGGTGCGCACGCATATGACCGATCTGGCCCGCGAACTGGGCCAGTTGCGCACACCCGAAGGCGATACCCCATGGGTGCGCCTGCACTATGTCTATCCCTATCCGCACGTCGATGCGGTGATCCCGCTGATGGCGCAGGGGCTGGTCACGCCCTATCTCGACATCCCGTTCCAGCACGCCAGCCCATCGGTCCTGCGCGCGATGAAGCGCCCGGCGAACGAGGCCAAGGTGCTCGACCGGATCAAGGCGTGGCGCGAGATTTGCCCTGACCTGACGATCCGCTCCAGCTTCGTCGTGGGCTTCCCCGGTGAGACTGAAGCCGATTTTGAATACCTGCTCGAATGGCTGGAAGAAGCGCAGCTTGATCGCGTTGGCGGCTTCCGCTTTGAACCGGTTGCGGGTGCGGCGGCCAATGATCTGCCGGGTCCGGTGCCCGAAGCGGTGAAGGAAGAGCGCTACGCCCGCCTGATGGAAAAGACCGAAGCCATCAGCGCCGCCAAACTCGCCGCCAAGGTCGGCCGCACGATCAAGGTCATCATCGACGAAGTGGGCGAACCGGATGAAGACGGCGACGTGGGCGCCACCGCCCGCTCACAGGCCGACGCGCCGGAGATCGACGGCGCGGTGTATTTGCGCAATGTGCCGGAAGGCCTGATGCCGGGCGATTTTGCGCAGGTTCTGGTCGAGGATGCCGATGCGCATGATCTTTATGGGGTGATTGAGGAGTAAGGCGGTTACTGCTGCTGCGCCGTGGCTCAGGCCTGACCGGCGCGGCAAAGTCGGCGAGACGCTTGCACCACCATCAGCCTGTAATCATCGTCATCCCGGGGCTCGACCCGGGGTCCCGCCCCTTGCGCGCAAGGTTCACGATCCCGCTGATACGCGGTTTGGCGGCTGATTGTGGGTGGATTGCAGACGTGGCTGACGTTCTCCAAACCGATACAATTCAAGCGCGCCATTCGCGAACGAACGCAACCAGAGCATATCCAGCCAATCCTCCTATCAAGACCGGGAACTGAACAAACAAATAGTCCAGCCCACTTGTCGATCGAAGCATTTCAAGATTCTGGCCCTGCCACCAATCCACATAAGCGAAACCGCCTAGTGGGATTAGTGCCAAGCTCCAGCAGCCCAAGCGTCTCGAACTGAACGCAAGTCCAAGCATTGCGCCCAACAAAAAGAAAATCAGCATAAGTGTTGCGGGACTCAGCATAGGCAACTCTTGCAGCTGGCGTGAACGACCGCAATGGGGTCGTAATCGGAACGGCAGCTTTTAGCCCCAAAACCCGGAAAACCGCCCTCTCACAAAAAGTTGTTCGGCCAGATCATCGTGCGCCACATGTGCGCGGTGGGGGAGCCGTCGAAGCCCAGGCCTTCTTCCGGTTCACGGAAGGTGCGGGTGATGACGTCTTGCAGCTCTTCGGGTTCCACTGCGGGGAAATCGTCGAAGAAGTAGGTGTCGTAAAGCGTCACCCATCGCGCCGTCATGTACCATTCGTGGCTGCGCGCATATTCGGCATCGCGCAGCAGGTATTCGGGCACTTCGTAATCGGGGCCGAAGAACTTGTTGTAGCTTTCAGGGTAGGCATAGCCGACGCTTTCATCGGGCACATAGCGCAGCGCCTGATGGTATTTCACCGCAAAGGCCACTTCGGGATCGACATAGGGCGCGATCAGTTGTGCGCTCCAGTATCCGTGGTCCGAGCGGATCAGGCAGCCGTTGGAAATGTCATGCAGCAGGCAGGCGATAACCACCTTGTCGGGCAGGCCATCGTTCAGCGCGCGCTTCGCGCTGACCAGCAGGTGCCGCATGGTGATATCGCCAAAGCGGCAGCGGAAGAAATCGAGCAGGCGGGGGCGTTCGGGCATGCGGGGCAGGGCGGGATTGTCGCCCATCATGAACACCGTTTTCGGGTTCAGCCGCCGCAGCAGTTCTTCTTCGTTATCAACGAAATCGGTGCCCTTCCAGCCTACGGGCGAAGGGTAGATCATGCGCTCGCGCCCGGCTTGGGGGTAGGGGCGTTCTTCGTTCTCGTTCATGCACACAGGGTAGGCGCGGCGCCGCTGATGAGCAAGCGCCGCGCAGAAGATCAAAGCACCTCGAACAGCCCGGCAGCGCCCATGCCGCCGCCCACGCACATCGTGACGACCACATGCTTGGCCCCCCGGCGCTTGCCCTCGATCAGCGCGTGCATCGTGGCGCGCGCGCCCGTCATGCCATAGGGGTGGCCGATGGAAATGGCCCCGCCGTTCACATTGAGCAGGTCATTGGGAATGCCCAGCGTGTCACGGCAATAGAGCACCTGCACCGCAAAGGCCTCGTTCAGTTCCCACAGCCCGATGTCGCCCATCTTCAGGCCGAAGCGCGACAGCAGCTTGGGGATTGCAAAGACCGGGCCGATGCCCATTTCGTCCGGCTCAGTGCCCGCCACCGCCATGCCGACATAGCGACCCAGCGGCGTGAGGCCACGCTTGGCGGCAAGCTCTGCTTCCATCACGATCACCGCAGCCGATCCATCGGAAAGCTGGCTGGCGTTGCCCGCCGTCACGATCCCGCCTTCGATCACCGGCTTCAGGCCTGCAAGGCTTTCCAGCGTGGTCGAGGGGCGGTTGCCTTCATCCTTGGTCAGGTGCACGTCGGTGAAGGTGATTTCACCGGTTTCCTTGTTCTGCACGCCCATCGAGCTGTCGGTGGCGACGATTTCGTCGTCGAACTTGCCCGCAGCCTGTGCCGCCGCCGTGCGCTGCTGTGATTGCAGCGCGTATTCGTCGCAAGCTTCGCGGCTGACGCCATAGCGCTGGCCGACGATCTCGGCGGTTTGCAGCATCGGCATGTAGATCGCCTTGTGCATCGCCATCAGGCTCTTGTCCGGGGCCATGCGCATGTCCTTGGTCTGGACAAGGCTGATCGATTCCTGACCGCCTGCGGCCACCACGTCCATCCGGTCAATGATCACCTGCTTGGCGGCGGTGGCGATGGTCATCAGGCCCGATGAGCACTGACGATCAAGGCTCATGCCCGAAGTGGTGACCGGCAGGCCCGCCCGCAGCGCCACCTGCCGCGCGATGTTGCCCGCCTGCGCGCCCTGCTGCAGCGCGCTGCCCCACAGCACGTCGTCCACTTCGGCGGGATCGATGCCGGCACGCGCGACAGCGGCCTCAAGCGAAAGCGCGCCAAGCGTTGCGCCCGGCGTGGCGTTGAACGCGCCCTTGTAGGCGCGCCCGATGGGGGTGCGGGCGGCAGATACGATTACGGCGTCACGCATGTTGATGCTCCTATGAAATGAGGTGCCTGTTCAGGCGTTGAATTTCTCGCCAGCTGCAGCCTTGCGCTCCAGCAGCGGGGCGACGGGAAGGCCGTGCTTCTTGAGCCCCGCAACCACGGTACCCAGCCCGATATGGTCGGCCCAGAACATCGGCCCACCGGTCCACACCGGCCAGCCATAGCCATTGAGCCACACGGTATCGATATCGCTCGCGCGCTGCGAAATGCCCTCTTCAAGGATCAGCGCACCTTCGCTGATCATCGGATAGAGCAGGCGCTCGCGGATTTCGTCCTTGTCGATGGCGCGCTGCGGTTTACCTTCTTTGGCGGCGAAGTCGGC
>JBEQBV010000223.1:0-6347 GCA_041639635.1 Novosphingobium sp. | reverse complement strand
CAGCAGCTCGTCAAAGCCATTGTCGCGGATCGCTTCCATCACGGTCAGGCCATCGCCGACCTCGATCTCGCTGGTGGCGCCTTCGCGGTTGGTGACGACCAGTCTGGGCATGGATGGATGTTCCTTTATGAAGGTTGGGCGCAAGGTTTCGCGCTGTGAGCGTGCACCGCGGCTGCTAAGATACTCTTGGGGCCAAGGCAAGTTAAGGAAAGTGCGAGTGGGGCTGTCAGCCGAAAAATTGCGTGAAGACCTCGATGCCCTCGCCGCGCGCGACCCGAGGGTGGCGGCGCAGATCGCCCGCATCGGCTATCCCGAACCGCGCCTGCGCGACCGCGGGTTTGTCGCCATGCTGCGCACCATCGTCGGCCAGCAGGTCTCGGTCGCGGCAGCCGCTTCGATGTGGCGCAAGCTGGAGGCGGAACTGGGCAGTGAATCGGGAGGGGCCTTCACCCCCGGCTGCCTCTTGAAGCGCGATTTCGATACCCTGCGCGCCTGCGGATTGTCGCGCCAGAAGCAGGGTTATGCGCGGAGCCTGTGCGAGCTGGTGGAGGCAGGCGAGCTCGATTTCGAGGGGCTTCCCGCCGATGATGAGGAAGCCATCGCCCTCCTCACCCGCATCAAGGGAATCGGCCGCTGGTCGGCGGAGATCTACCTGCTGTTCGCCGAAGGCCGCCCCGACATCTGGCCCGCAGGCGATCTGGCCGTGCAGGAAGGCGTGAAGCGGCTGCTGGGTCTGGAACAACGCCCGGCGGAGAAAGCGACCCGCGCACTGGCGGAACCATGGTCACCGCAGCGCGGGGCGATGGCGATCTTCACGTGGCATTTCTATGCGAACCCGGCGCTATGAGGTGGCGTCCGGTATTGGAATTTCCAGCCCATAAGCGGACATTCTGCAATCGACCCCGGAGCGGTCGTTCAGACCCGCCCACGCCTGTTAGGCGGTGAACTGCTCCAGGCAATTGCTGGCGCGCCGACCATCGGTCGGCGAGTGTGCACCGGGCGACGTAAGATCTTTAGTTCTTCCGGAATAAAATCTGGATCCAATCCGTTCTGATCGCATCTTTCAACCAGTTATTGAGAGTGCGTCGCAATGAGATATTTTAAGCTTTTGCAGAATGAGATCGATCCGCAGCCATTGCTCGATGAAATCGCATCGGTTGATAGCGCTTTTGACGAAAATCGCGGGCGGCAGGAAAAAATCGCCGTGCAGCGCGAGGCGTTGGCTATCCCGTTGCGCGGGCTTCGCGCTTCGGCGCTTGGAGACCGCAAGCGGCGTGATGTGCATGAAAGTCGCTGGACCACGGGATCGAAGCGGTTCCCGCTGGTCTGTGCCTTCATCGAACAGGTCGCCGTGCAGCAGAACGCCTTGCTCTCGCGGGCAAAAATCGTGTCTCTGCCGCCGGGCCACAAGGTCTACCCGCATGTCGACCGGGGCGAATATTACCGGCTCCGCAATCGCTATCACCTCGTGCTCAAGTCGACCGGATCATGGATGCGTGCCGGTGACGAGGAGGTGCGGATGCGCACCGGCGAATTGTGGTGGTTCGACAACGATCAGGAACACGAAGCATGCAATGACGGCGATACGGATCGCATCCACCTGATCTTCGATCTGCTGCCGGCGGAACGCGCAGCCGAGATTGGCCTGCAGACCTGACCCTGATCCAAACACGGTAGCCGGCCGCAAATGGCGCCGTCCACCGATAATCCGAAAGCCCGCCAGCGCGTAACAGATGCGCTGGCGGGCTTCTTTATCATCTTATCCGCTTATGTCAGCGCTGCTGCTGCTGCGTCGATCAGCCCGCCATCGCGCACGCAGGCACTGAAATCATGCGACACATCCGGCAGGGTAAGCAAACGGATGTTGGCTGATCGTGCCTGTTCATGGGCGAAAGCCGTGATGGCCTGCACAAAGCTGTGCGCTCGGCGCAGACGGTTCTTGCCCTGATGTTCGATGATCATCGCGTCCTGACGCACGGAATCGTCCACCCGGACATCGCGATTGCCGACGATTACGGTGGTGGGAATATCGAGGAACTCCGGCCCCACCAGCGCTTCGCCCGCTGTCCCGCCGATGCCATAGGGATAGGCCAGATCGGTGCGCGGCAGGCAATACCAGCCCGCCGATGCAACACACAGGCGGGTGATGCGATCAGGGTGGAACATGGCAAAGCGGTGAGCCATTTGCGCCCCACCGGAAAAGCCGAACATCCGCACCGTGTCCGTTGAGATTTCGTGCTCGTTGGCGATTTCATCCAGCAGAGCGATAAGCGCGGTGTCCGAGGCCGTCTCGCCCCGCCTGCGCGCCATCATCTGCTGGTATTTGCCGAAAGGCTTCGGGGTAAACAGCGGTGCAATGATGGTTGTGCGGGCAAAGGCTGGGTGCGCGGCAAAGCGGGTGGCGATTTCGGCGGCGTTGCGGCTGATGCCGTGGATTGCGACCAGCACATCCTGACCGGGGCGGGGATTGGCAATGTAACAGCCGGGGATGCGTTTGTTCGGGGCCGGACGAAAGGTCGGCAGGGGAGCCAGGGCGATCATGCGAATGGTTCCTTGATGCCCGCCTGGTCTGTGACCGGCGGCATTAAAGCGGGGGATGCGGATTTGGTCTTGGAGCGGGGCCGGGGCTTGGCAGGCCGGGCCAGCATGTGGCCAAGGCGCGCCATAGCAATGCCGCCTCCGATCCGGGCATGCAGCGCGCGCGATGTTTCCATCAGGCGACCGGATACAAATGCGATAAGGGTGAGGCTGCCGGCGATGCTGGCGACGGTGCCTGAGGCCACCGCCTCGGTTGCGATGATCAGCGTTGCCATCAGACCGGAAACCGCGATCACCGCCGTCATGCCGCCGGCAAGGATCGCTCTGCGAACTGACAGGTCCCCAAGTTCCTCCGAATGATTGGCAAGGGTGCGATAGCCATGCCCGTTGGTGACTGGCAGATCAGCCATGGCGATACGCACCCGGCGGACGAAAAAGCGGTTCATTCGCCCACGCTGGGTGCGCTGCTTCGTGATCGCTCCCGATAGCGGCCGGGCTAGCAGGATCATGCAGACTACGCCCAGCGTCAGCGGGGCTAGAGCGAAGCGAAGCTCCGGCATGGTTAGTCCCACCCAGATGGCGGCTCCGCCAGCGGACAGAATGCTGGTCCACAGTCGCACCGTGCCGCGCAGCGCATAATTACGCAAAGCCGCCATGTCGTTGACCAGCCCGGTCAACCAGCGCGCGTCATTGCCTTCGCCGCGGTGTCGCATCACCGCTTTGTAGAGCGCCTCCCGGCAATCGGTCACGAAGGACTGGGCAAACCGTTCGCCCACCCAGCGTTCGGTCAGCAGGGCGAGGCCCGCCATCCCGATCAGCCCTGCCGCCACCGGCAGCGCGGGCCACCCCATCGATGTTCCGCCACCTAGCAGCTGATCGATCGTTTCAGCCAGCAGCACCGCCAGCAGAGCCTCGCCCAAGGCGAGGGCTGCCAGCAGCGCTGCAAGCCCGATCCGCTTCCCGGACAGCAGACTGGGGGCCGAGTTGTTCACGCTGCGGCCGAAAGCGTCTGCTTGCTGAAGGCAAGGCGTGCACAGTCAACCGGATCGCGCAGTTGTTCAAGGGTGGCCACGGTGATCCCCGTGGCACCGGCTGCCTCGCGCGAGGCGAGCGGCGAGGCCGACACCAGTCCGGAAATCGCCAACGGGGTGATCTGACGGTCGGCCAGCCAGCGGCAGCCAAAGGCCGCGCCCATCGCATCGCCTGCGGCAAAAATGAAACCGTCGAACCAGCCCTTGTGGTGGCCCATCTCAACCAGCCGCGCGGTTTCTTCCTGAAGCAGACCGTCGGCGATTTCGACCACAGCGATATCGGCATTGTCCTCCGCCAAGCGTGCCAGCAGGCCCAGAGTAACGCCACCAAGTTCGTCCGCGCCGGCCTTGAAGGTCGAGGCATGGCCGGCATCGGTGAAATCCACCGCCAGCGCCGCGCCCGCATCGCGCATCGACCACAGGTCGCCTCCCGATCCGGTGCCGGTGAGCTTGGCCGCGCCGACCCGGAAGCCTGCGCGGGTGAGGCCGTGGACGATCCCGGCAACCGTGGTGGTCTTGCCCGCATTCATCGAGCTGCCGACCACCGCAATCACCAGCGGCGGGCGGCTGCCTTGCGCGGATATCGGGGCGGCGGGAGCAAAGTCGGCAAGGTTCATGGCGCGGCCATCGGCCCGCACCAGCGCGCCGATCACCGTGATCGCGGTGGGCGCCTTGATCCGGGCGTGACGGCAGGTTGCACGGGCGGCAACCCCGCCGCCTGCCACCAGATGGCACGGGCCAAGATCGTCCGGCACGTAAGCTTCGAATTGATCGGGGGCATAGCGATTGCCGTAAGCCACGATGATTTCATCGCCGACATACAGATCGCCGCGGCGGCCGTGGACGTTCTCCAGTCGGCGATGCTGCCCCAGGCTGGTGACCCGGGCAAGGATCAGATCGCCAGCTTGAGGCTTGCGACCGCTGCGGACAATCCGCGTCGCCAGATTCAGATCGACATTGCGAGTGGTAAAGGCGCGCTTGGCCGCTCCAATACGGGCCTGCAAGCGTTCTGCACGATCAAGGCTGGTGGATGCAGAGAGAGTGTAAATGGTCATGGATTTGATCCTGTCGTTGGGGGTTCGGTGAGCTAACGCGCCAGCTGCCCCGGCTATTCCGCGTAACCAGAAAAAAAGAATTTTTCTGTTAATCGGGAATAAATCGTCTACCCGCCCCGTTGGGATCCCGGTTGGCACGGTTTGCCACACACAGCACGGCGTGCAGAAATACGCCTGTAGGGAGCATACACTTGAAAACACAGAATCTTCGCCGCCGCACCACGATGCTTGCGGCAACACTCAGCGCCATCATGGTGCCCGCTCTGGCCCACGCCGATGACGGTGTGGAGGCCGGTTCCGACGGTCTTTCCGTGAAGACCGGCGATCTTGAACTCAACCTCGGCGGTCGCCTGCATCTTGATGCCACGGTGTTCGATCATGGTCTGGACGACGGCAGCGAAGCCGATGTTCGCCGCGCCCGCCTCGAATTCTCGGCCAAGCTCGGCGATGTCATTCAGGTGCGGGCCGACCGCGAGTTCGCACAGGCCGATGGCTGGCGGAATCTGTGGGTTGGCGTGACACCGGTTGAAGGCTTCGAAGTCCGCGGCGGCAATCAGATCGTGCCGTTCAGCATGGAAGACATGGGCAGCTCGAACACGATGGCGCTGGCCGAACGGTCGCTCGCCAATGCGCTGTCGCCCGCGTTTGGGCTTGGGGGCATGGCCCGCTATCACACGAAGAACTTCACGATTGCGGGCGGTTACTTCACCGATGCGCTGGATGACGAAGTCGGCCAGTCACGCGTGCGCGGTGACGGTTTCACGGTTCGGGCAACCTTTGCACCTGTAACCAACCGTGACGGCTACCTCCATTTCGGCGCGGCCTATGAAAACCGCTCATATGATGTGACGGAACCGCCCCGCTTCACCGCCATTTCGGCATCGAGCCTTGCACCCAGCTTGCTGCGCACCGGCGCGTTGAACGGGGCCACCGGGCTGGACGCCTATAACGCCGAGTTTGCTTACGCTCGCGGCTCTGTGCAGGTGCAGGCGCAGTATATCGGCGCCACGGTTTCGCGGGTTGGCCTGCCCGATCTCGACTATGCGGGCTGGTATGCCCAGACGAGCTGGATGGTCACGGGCGAAAAGCATGGTTATTCGCGCAGCACCGGCACGCCGCTGGGGCCGCGCATCGGCAAGAAGGGCGGCGCGATCGAACTGGCCGCGCGTTACAGCGAGCTTGATCTCGACGATGCCAGCCTCGACCGTGGCCGCGCCTCGATCGCGAACATCGGCGCGACTTGGTATCTGAACCAGAACATCCGGGTGCTTGCAAACTACGCCCGCACCGAAACGAACGGCAGCCTGCTGGTGCCGGATGCCAGCGGCAATCTGGGCGTCATGCGTTTCCAGGTCGCCTTCTGACATTATTCGGCCACTAAGGTCGAAAACGCCGGGCCTCCCCACCCCCCGGGGTGGCCCGGCGTCACCCTAGTTTATCATGTGCGATCAAAACGATCCTTCGCTGCCGAATCGGCGAAAAGCAGCCATTCGCCTATCCACCCACTTGCAGTCATTCGCACGCCCGACCTTTTCTGCCGAAACCGGACGCTTAACGCGCAAAGCGGCACAGGGTCGCACCGCTAGCGCACCGCACCCTAGAGTCTGTCCTGTTTAGACTGAATCGATGTGGGATTCCCAAGGGGTGCTGATTGTGATTCAAGCTGCTGGCTGGGCAGGAGGCCAGCAGCGATGGCACGAGCCTATTCTGACGATTTACGGGA
>JBEQBV010000222.1:0-6398 GCA_041639635.1 Novosphingobium sp. | reverse complement strand
GCCGTGATCGGTGTGCCAGCTACCGATCGAGGAAGGCTTTCGGGGGAGGGGCGCTTACGAAATCGTTGAAGCGCTTCGCCCCTGCCTCGAAAACTTGCCTCGATGGCATGGGTGCGACAGGCACCCATATCGGTGCCGGCAAGATCGGCGCACGCGGCACCGGAGAAGCCGATGGCATACGCGACAGACAGGAAACTCCAAGGCTTGCCTTGTTTGAATGCAGGGCCAGCTGCTGCATGACGTCAAGGTAGTGCCACCGGATGGACAGGTCAATCCCGAAAAGCCGGCCCAATCGGGCCCGATGCCGAAAGCCCCCTCAGGTGACGGCCATTTCCAGTGGCGAATGCATGTGCCGGCACGGAAGATTGGCCCGAACGCGGTATTTCGAGGAGCACGGCATGTCGGAGATTCAGATCGTCAAGGTGGACCAGGGGGGCGTCAACGCCCGCATTCTCGCCAAGGAAGCCAAGGCCGACTTTCGACGCGTCGAGGCGGCCAGCCTGAAGATGCCAACGCGCTTCACCAGTGCCGAGGGCAAGCGCTTCTTCGCGCGGCTGTTCAATACCCTGCAACTCAACACCCACTTCATCTCGGTGATCGCCCGCACGCGGCTCGACCACGACGATGTGGCCAAGATTGAGGACACGATTCGTGCCCAGATGGACGCGGTGACCGAGAACCTCAACAAGGCCATGGACGGCGCCGAGGCGCTATTCAAGGCCCATGGCATCGTCGGCACGGCGACCTACGACACCGTACCGCTCGATGTGGATGTCCATGTCCTGTCGTCGATCGGCCGACGTTTCCTGGAGGTGCTGGGCAAACTCGACCAGTTGATGCCTTTGCTGCAGACCCTGGAAATCCACGAGGTGATTACCACGCAGGCGGTGGACGTCCAGCGTGCCAGTCTCAAACGGCAGGTGCGCGATGTCGCCAATGGTGCGCGAAACTTTGCGATGGGGTTACGGCGGCGGATGAATGCCATGGAGGCTCGGGATGGCGGCAGCGTGGTCAGAGTTTCCGCGATGCAGGGTAATGATGGCGCCGTAGCGGCTTCGGCGGATGACAATGTAGATGGGATTCAACACCAACCGGATACCCGTAAGCCAACGGAGGCGATTGACCTTGTTCTCGCCAAGGCCGAGGAATAAGCGCGTACGAAGGATCAATCGCGTTGGCTTTGCGGTTACCACCCGCAATGACTGGAATCTCTGGCTGATTCGGAAGACGCGGCAGCGAATGCCTTGAGTCAGTCCATAGCATCGAATAAGGTATCGACCGGTCGCACCAGTTCGCGGCTTGTGCGTGCGACACGCACCTCTGCCGTGTTCGCGGCGTCGTCGCTACCTGCCTTCTACTGAACGATCCTGCGTCTTCCCGGATTTGGGTGGTGCGTCAGCGGATCAACTCCTCTTTTCTTTCCGAATGATGCCGTCCAGAGGGTGTAGGCTCATCGTCGCGATGGCGCGCTGTTTGCGGCCGATCGGCGCCAGTCTCGGTCGGTTGCCTAAACATCGTTGTCGATTCTTGCCTCGTTTGTCATTACCTCCTAAGCTGGTCCGCGGGTTACCATTTCAAGTTTCCAGCCTTTGACAGGCCCTGAACTGCAAACTTGAATCGGTAAGAATTGGGCGTATTCAGCGCACGCCGATTCGCTCTGACGAGGTTCTTCGTTGAAACAATCGACTGCCGCTTCGCTTCCCACGCTCAGCTTCTGGCGTGACCTGGAAGTCTTCAATATCCCTACTGCGCCTTCCGCCAAGGATGCCACCGACCAAGTCAAGATAGTCACGTTGAGACCCGGCGAGACCTTGCCTTGGCATCGTGAAGAGTTCCAACCGACCGAACAGTACGGCTACGTCCATGTTATCTATGTCGGTGTGGCGGATACCGAGGGTCTGGCTCGCTTGCTGCTGCAAGCCGTGTTTCCCGATCAGGATCTGAGCGAACGCGAGCGGCAGCGCGCCTCGGGTAGTGGATGGTTGGCCGCCTTCGTCGCTACCGAGGACGGTAGCCCCAAACTCGACAGTTACCTGGCTTCCAGTTTTGCCCATGGAGTGGATGCGCTTTGGCACTCGGACACACTGGACAACATCAACGCACGTCTGGAGCGGGCTCGCGGGGAGTTTGCCCAGCGCCGCCACAAGTTGGTGCAACAGGATTGCGAAGCAGCCGAAGAGCACGGGCTTTCTTCGCCACTCACCTGGGATGATCTGGCTGAGGAACTGCGCATCGTGTGCAGCCTGCTCGCCAAGGGGGCCGCTGCTCCCGGCATCGATTGGCGCGTCGTGGTGCGCGTGTCGCGAGTGAAGCGCCGCTACCTTGACGATAGCTTGCAGGCGGCGACTGATTATCTGAACTCCTTTTACCTGGACGACCTGGATCGCCTGATCACGCAGGCACGCAAGAACAAGCCCTTCGGCAGAGCGCTGAGCGCCTACCTCGGCGCACCGGTTGAAGAAGCGCAGCGTATTGACATACTGGAGCAGCACGCGTTGATGGGCGAACTGGTCAGCGTCGCCCGGCTACCCTGTGCGCGCTGGCCGGCACCGACGAAGCACCCGCTGGTGCTTGCGCAGCAGGCGGCGGTCGCACAAGTCCTGCATGTGCTGGGTCGTGAGGGTGGCGCCATCGGTGTCAATGGGCCGCCGGGCACCGGCAAGACGACGCTGTTGTGCGATGTCATCGCGGAAGTCGTTACTGATCGGGCGCGCAGGATCGCTGCGCTTGGCAAGCCGTCCGATCTCTTCGAAGACAAGGTGGATGTCGCCGGGAA
The DNA here is from genome assembly GCA_041639635.1 of Novosphingobium sp. Lineage (GTDB taxonomy): Bacteria > Pseudomonadota > Alphaproteobacteria > Sphingomonadales > Sphingomonadaceae > Novosphingobium. The sequence continues at coordinate 3,622 of JBEQBV010000222.1, read as the reverse complement.
AAGCTTCTTTCCGCTAAAGGCCAAGATCATGGCTGGCACCTCCATCGTCGTCACCAGCACAAACAACAACGCCGTAAAGAACGTCACCCAGGAGTTGCCGGCACGCGAGAAGGTGTCGGGCGAGTTCGGCCCGGCGGCGTATTTTGAGGACGTGATCCGCGAAGTGTTCGTCGCGCAGAAAGTGCTGGATAAGGATGGCAAGCCAATCGAGTGCTGGGGGCTCGTCGCCGCTGCGCTGGGCAATGCAGGTAACCGCCGCGCCTTTGCCAAGGGTTTATTTCGCGACGAATACGTCAAGCCCCGCAGTAGCATGAGCCAAGTTGAGGCAGCTTCCGATGAGGATGAAGAGGACGAGTCGCCTCCCGAAGGTGCCGCAGGCAACACTCCGTCTGAACCACTCCCGCCGTCAATGAAGCAGTTGCTGGAGGCTGCCTCGAACGAATACGCGCGCTACCAGGCGGAGTGGCAGTCTGCCAAGAAAATCTTCAGTGACTTGCTGGCCGATTTCGAAGCTCGGCGCGCCGTTCTATTGAATGCCGAAAAGGCTGCGCTGCGCATTGATGATTGCTGGCGACGCCTCGAAACACAGCGCCGTGCTGTAACGCCACTCAACGAAGCCATCGAGCAAGCGACCCGGACGCTATCTTCCAAGCGCGAGGCTGTGGGCATTCAGCGCTTGCTGGTCGAGTCGCATCAAGCAACGCTCGCACAACAGCGCGCGACCAGTTTGCCGAACCTGTGGGATCGACTCCTTGCCCTGTTCGGCCGGGAGACCGCTCGCATGGCGGCGCTCCGCCAAGCGCTGGAACTACCAACCTCGGCCTTGGCTGAAGGGAGCGAAATGCTAGCCAGACTGGCACGCGAGGTAGCCATGGCTGAGGTGCAACTCAATAAGCAAGAGGAGCAACTCCGCACCTTGCGGGCCGAACTGCTTTCTCTGGAACGAGAGCATCAAGGGCTTCAAGGGGTCTTGCAGGCCGGCCATGACGCCGGAGCGCGGCACTTCCCCGACGCCCGGCTATGGTCGCTGGCGACGGCAGATCGGCAGCGAACTTCCGTGGCGGTCAGTCCTGCCCTGGATACCTTGCGTGCCCGCATCTTTTTGCAGGCGATGGAACTGCATCGTCTGACGGTGCTTGCCAATGCCGGCAAGTTCATCGGCAACCTGCGCGCCGTTCACGGCATGCTGACCGGGTCACTGCGCGACAAACTGCCCCTCGAACAGCGACCAATGCTCTGGGATGCCTTCTTCTTTGTGGTGCCGGTGGTGTCTACCACGCTGGCCTCTTTTGATCGGTTGTTCGCCGGTATGGGGCAGGATAGCTTGGGGTGGCTGCTCATTGACGAGGCTGGTCAGGCCACGCCGCAATCGGCCGCTGGCGCCATCTGGCGCAGCCAGCGTGCCGTGCTCATTGGTGACCCGCTGCAAATCGAGCCGGTATTCACCGTGCCGCTGGGATTGGTGGAGGACCTGCGACGGCGTCGTGGCGTAGCATCCATGTGGTCGCCCAGGGACGAATCGGTACAAACGCTGGCGGATCGCATTACGCGCTTCGGTTCATGGGTCGCACAATCCAATGCCACAGCGAGCCCAGGCGAGGCACAGCGTATCTGGACCGGCATGCCCCTACGCACGCATCGGCGTTGCGACGATCCGATGTTCTCGGTCGCCAACGTCATCGCTTACGCTGGCCAGATGGTGCAGGGCAGGGTAGATGAAAGCGGCGCGCCAGTGCCGATCGATTTCAGTTGCGTGCTGGGTGACAGTGGCTGGTTTGACGTACAGGCTGCCAGCAAGCAGCACCCGGTAGTGGAGGACGAAATTACGGTGTTAATCGATTGCCTGCGCAAGTTGCGCCTACAGCCGGCGCTGACAAGACCTGACAAGTTGGCCAAGGTGTTCGTGATTTCGCCATTTCGCAAGGTCAAGAATGCCTGTGCGGCGCGTCTCAAGAAGGCGGATTTTACGAGTGTGGAGTGTGGCACGGTGCATACCTTCCAAGGAAAGGAAGCCGAGATCGTGTTTCTGGTGCTGGGTACCGCGCCGGGACAAGCGGGTGCGGGCGCCCGCACCTGGGCGTCGGGCAAGCCTAATTTGCTCAATGTGGCGATCACCCGTGCCAAATGTCGGCTCTACGTGATCGGCAATGCGCATGAATGGGCGGGCTTGGATTATTTCTCCCAGTTGCGCGATGCCTTGCCGATCAGGCAGATTTCGGAGGCGGTAGCCGTCGCGCCAGCGTGTTGAGCCCGCTCCGAGAAAGGCTTGTCGTGCCGGTAACAGAACCGCTATCCGATTGAGAAATACAACAGCGCAATTCTGGTGCCGCGCATGCCGGAGATCCGGTGACAAAAACGTAACGAGCGAGTCACCTTTCTGTTGGGGAGCGCTTTCTAAGATGACATAACGGTTGGACGAAACAACAAACGTCCGAATCGATCACCGTGATAACTCAAGGAGAGCACCGTGAAAACCAAACTGACAACCCTCACTCTGATCGCCTTGCTGAGCGCCGCCGGCACGACGACCGCCCTGGCGCATGAAGATTATTCCGAAGGCGCTTCCCTGCACTGGCTCTCGCACCTCGCCCAAGCGAGTCAGCCCACGGCCAACGCCAACTCGCCCCTTGGCTATGCCGTCACCGGCCAAGTGGGCCGGGTGGTGACTATCGACAGCGGCACCAAGTATCTCAACGTGACCCGCGGCGAGACGGTCCAGATTAATGTCGCCGGCAAGAGCGTGACGTGGGTGTTCGATACCCTCGGAACCCCTTCCTTCACACTCGACAAGATTATTCCGGGGGCCGGCAACGTCACGGTCTATGTCGACCGCAACCCTTCCGAACAAGGGGGGTGACATCTGGCTGACACGGAGGTGACACAAATGTCATCTCCGTGATTGGATTCTGTCAGCTTCATGAGCGCAAGATTAGCCCCGTAGTTCCAGATGATTTTTCCAAGGAGAGAATGATGAAAAAACTGTTGATGGTTGTTGCCCTGAGTGCCGTTACCGCTTCCGCCTTCGCCGCCTACCCCGCTGGTGGACGAAAATAAACCGGAAGACAGTCCGCCTATAAAAAACAATAGGTTGGTTCGAGACCTCATTATTTCATTGTCCTGCAATGTTGACGACAACGCAGGATGGCTGACTAGCACAAAGATGACTAGCACAAAGATGACTAGGGGTAGATCATATTCTCGCTGGCAAATGGCTGGTGTGAATCCTTGGTCCAGCCATTGACAGCGTCCGCTCGTGTTTTCCACTGCCCACGAAGTGTCTATAAGGCCGCAGCGAGTCGCTCAGGCCGGTAACCGAATCTCAAATGTTGTAACACCATCCTTCGAATGAGCGTAAACGTCTCCGTCGTGAGCGCGTGCAATGGAACGGGTGATTGCCAGACCGAGCCCCGCTCCTTCGCCAAAGCGCTGGCGGGATGCGTCCACTCGGTAAAAGCGGTCGAACAGTCGGGGCAAGTGTTCAGGGGGAATGGTTTTCCCTGTGTTTTTAACCGTAAGTAAAACAGCCGAACCGTCAGAGTCGTCGACGTGGACCGTTACCCGTCCATGTTTTGGGGTGTGGCGTACTGCGTTCGAGAGCAGGTTGCTCACAGCCCTGCGCAGC
>JBEQBV010000221.1:0-6453 GCA_041639635.1 Novosphingobium sp. | reverse complement strand
CGGCACTTCGTAATTACTTGGCCACCGGCAGATCGAGGCGTGAGGCTTCTGCCCCGCCGTGATGCACCGTGATGACCGGAGCCGGATTTTGCCGGATGTCCTTCAGATTGCGCTGGCGCGGATCGGCTCCGGCAATCGTCAGCCGCAGCCGCGCCCCTGCCGGAACAACGCGCGCAATCGGCGTCATGTCGATATTCAGGCGCACCACCTGTCCCGGAGCCACCGGTATGACATCGGCCTTGCGCCCCGGATGGAACGGCAGGCCCATAGCCGCATAAGGCGCGCGGCCTTCCACGCGGTGCGACAGGGCGAGCCGCCCGAAAGCCACAACCTCGGCCTTGCCCGCCGCATCGACCTGATCAAGATAGACGAACACGTGCGCGTCCGGCTTGTCCGCCGAAACCGCCAGATGCGCCACGGGAAAGCCGATCAGCTTTGCAGGCTTGGTCAGCGGTGCCGTCGTATAGCTCAGGCCCTTGTCGTCCATCGGCTTGGCCCAGAAGGCGAAGTATTCGGGGTCTGGCAGATCGTATTGCACGGTGAACCGGTCCGCCCCGGCCTTGCCCGCGCTCCGCGTTAGACGCCCATCGTTCTCCGACCGCGCGGTGCCGCTTTTGCTTCCGTTAAGGAACCAGCCTTGCGGCGTGCTGGCCTCACCCGGCAGCATGTCGGACGAGACATAGCCGCCCTTCCCATTCAGCCCTTCAACCCAATAGGTTGCGCGCGGGGCTTTGGCAGAAGCGGCTGCACCTTTCAGATGCAGATCGAAATAGCGCGTGATTTCGCCGGTAAAGTCAAACCCCGGCGGCGGCACGCAATGGCTGCCCGGCCCGGCAAGGAACCGCGATTGCGGGAAATTGGCCGCGCTCAGCAGCGATTGCGCGGTGGGTTCATCCTGCCAGTTGCTCCAGAAATAGGTGGCAATTCCCGCGCGGCGGATGGCATCGAGATAGTTGTAGGTGCCAACCTCTTCCCAAAAGGCATTGCCGGTAAAGCTGGAAACACTGTCTCGATAGGGCATGCCATACCACAGTGCGGCCATGGGCGTGTTCGCGGCATGTTCGGCCACAGCGGCGCGCAGCATTGCGCCGTCTGTGTCTGCGTCCACCGGAACGCTGGCGAGATCAACCTCGGGCGGTTCATCGGGGCGCGTGTTGAACTGCGCCGGAATGCCGCCCCGGCGCACGAAGGCGTATTTATCAAGATCAGACGCGCCGACGAATACCGCCTTCAGCGATGGCGGTGCAGTGGTGGCGGTGTGGAAGGTCGATCCCCCCAAATACGAACAGCCGATCATCCCCACCTTGCCGGTGGAGAACGGCTGCTTCGCCAGCCATTCGACCAGATCGTGGCCATCCATCGCCTCGGTCCGGTCCTGAAAACCCCGGCGGTGCCCAAAAGAGGCCCCCTTGCCACGAATGTCGGCCGTGGCCACGACATAGCCTGCACGGATCAGGCTGCGCAGGGCTAGCCGGTCGCTCAGCGCCAGTTCCTCAACCTTGCCGTCCTTGTCCTTGAACCGGGCACGATAAGGCGTGAATGAAAAGATCACCGGCAGCGGTGCGGTTTCTGCCACACCACCGCGCGCAGGGCGATAGATGTTGACGGCAAGCCGCGTGCCATCACGCACCGGCACATAGGACGATGTGCGGACAACGTCAGGATAGGGCGCGGATTGTGCCTGCGCTTGCAGCGCTACCGGCGCAGCGATCATACAAACCGCCGCCGTTGCTGCTGCCAGGATCGGAGTCCTTTTCACGCCATCTCTCCTGCGCGGATTCGATGTCCGCTTTGTTGCTGACCCTTTGATCGTTGAAGTGGCAAGCGCTTACAACTGAAAAATGGCTGACGAGATTGTTGACAATATCGTTGATAGTGCGGGATAGAGCGATCCATGCAATCCGAACCCGCAACTCGCCCACCAACTGGCCCCGAAATTGCCGACTGGGTGCGCCAGCGCATTCGCACTGGGCGATTCGTGCCCGGCCAGCGGCTGGTGGAGGTCGACATCATCCGCCAGACCGGGGCGAGCCGCTCCAAAGTGCGCGAGGCGTTGAAGCGGCTTGAAGGCGAAGGGCTGGTGGAGATCGAGGAATTTCGCGGCGCGTCGGTGCGCTCGTCAACGCTGGATGAAGTGCGCCAGATCTACCGCGCGCGCATGGCGCTGGAAGGCATGGCCATGCACGATTTCACCGCGCGGGCCGATCCGGCCATGATCGCGCGGCTGCAAGACCTGCAGGATCAGCTCGATGCCTGCGTGCAAGACCGCGCGCCGGACCGCTTTGGCCGGTTGAACAACGAATGGCACCGACTGATCGTGGAGGGATCGGGCAACAAGGTCATCGCCGATCATCTGCAACGCCTGAACGTGCCGATCCACCGCCTGCTGTTTGAAAGCTTCTATGACGAAGAGCGCCTGAAAACCGCCAATGCCGATCACCGCGCCATGCTGGCCATGATTCTGGCAGGCGATGCTGATGGTGCTGAACGTGCCATGCGCACGCATATCGGCGATGGGTTTGAAACGCTCGCCCGGATCGAGAGCGAGTTTTACAGTTAGGGCATGTTCCAAAAACTCCGCTCACCCTGAGCTTGTCGAAGGGTGTCTCGCGCAAGGTCGTGCAGGCTGCTTCGACAAGCTCAGGGTGAGCGGGGCGGGTGGAGGGGTTTGGGACTAATCCTCTCCCTGCACCGCACCGATATGCGCCTGCCCCCGCGCCCGCGCCAGTTTCTCCTGCCGGTCCCGTTCGCGAGCCGAAGCGCGTTGTTCATCGGTGCGTTCGTGATAGCAGGCTGCACACGAAACGCCGTCTTCGTAATACTCTGAAGTCCGCCCTTCCTCGCTCACCGGGCGGCGGCAGGCGCGGCACAGCACGTGGCTGCCGGGCGAAAGACCATGACCCACCGCAACACGTTCATCGAACACGAAGCATTCGCCGTGCCACAGGCTTTGTTCGGGCGGCACTTCCTCCAGATACTTCAGGATGCCGCCCTTGAGGTGATAGACCTCGTCCACCCCTTCTGATTTCAGAAATGCGGTGGACTTTTCGCAGCGGATGCCGCCGGTGCAGAACATGGCGACCTTTGGGGCCTTCCCGTCACCCAGCAGGCCTTCACCCAGCAGCCGTTCCCGCTCACGCCGGAACCAGTCAGGGAAATCGCGGAATGTGCGCGTGCGTGGATCAATCGCGCGTTCGAAGGTGCCGACCTCCACCTCGTAATCATTGCGCGTGTCGATCACGATCGTGTCAGGATCGGCAATCAGCGCGTTCCAATCTTGCGGGGCCACATAGGTCCCCACGCTGGCGCGCGGATCGATATCGGGCTGGCCCATCGTCACGATCTCGCGCTTCACGCGCACTTTCATGCGGTAAAACGGCATTTCCGCCGCGCCCGAATACTTGACCTCCACCCCATCGCCAAACCGCGTGCGGATGAAGCCGACAACCTCGGCAATGCTTCGCGCGCTGCCCGCAATCGTCCCGTTGATGCCCTCGCGCGCCACCAGCAATGTGCCCTTGATCCGCTGCGCGCGGCACAGCGCGTCTAGCGCATCGCGCAATTCTGCAGGCTCTTCCACCACGGCAAAGTGATAGAGCGCGGCAACGGTGATCGGCTGATTGGTATCCATGGCCCGCCCCTTTAAGCGCGCGGGTGGAAAATCGCCAGTAGCTGTCCTAATCCGCGTCAGGTTGCATGGCCGGCGCGGTATCGGCAAAGGCTGGCAGCGCCATACAGGCCGCCTCCACCGCCACAATCCGTCCATAATCGAACCGTGCGCCAAACCGCCGCGCATTGCTGAGCTGCGGCACCAGCAGCACATCGGCCAGAGTAACCTGCGCACCGAAGCAATAGGGGCCATCGTGCGCGGCGATCAGCGCGGCGCAAGCCTCCAACCCGCGTTCGATCACATCGGCGGCCCAGCGATCCACACCCGCCTGATCTTGACCCAGCGCTTTGACCATCTTGAGCACTTTGAGATTCTGGAGTGGGTGTATTTCACACGCCACCACTTGCGCAAAGGCGCGCACCCGCGCGCGTTCGAGCGGACTTGCGGGCAGAAGCGCCGGTTCGGGATAGACCTCTTCAAGGTATTCGCAGATTGCCATGCTCTGCATCAGCGGCTCACCGTCCACCACCAGCGTTGGCACCACACCTTGCGGATTGAGCGTGAGATAGTCTTCCGCACGCTGCTCGCCCTTGCGCAGGTCATGCCGAACCGTGTCCCATGCAAGACCTTTCAGCGCCAGTGCGATGCGCACGCGCCAGGTGGCGGTGGAGCGCCAGAAACCATGCAGAACAATCTCTTGCGACAACCGGCCAACTCCCTTTTCTGCGCGCCGCACCCTAACCGCCACCACATGCATTGCAACCAGAGGCGATGAAAGGCTAGGTTTTGCCGCGATGACACACCCGCGCCTACACCCGATTTACGCCGATATGCCTGTGACGATCTTCGAAGAGATGTCCGGCCTTGCCCGCGCAACCGGCGCGATCAATCTGGGGCAAGGGTTCCCTGATGGCCCGCCGCCGCCTGCGCTGATCGAAGCATTGGTGCGGGCATCGACAGAGCAATCGCACCAGTATCCGCCAATGGCAGGCCTGCCCGAATTGCGCCGTGCGGTAGCAAGTTTTTATGCTCGCACGCAGGGGCTAAACCTGCCGCCCGAAAGCGTGATCGTCACTTCAGGCGCGACTGAAGCGGTGGCCGCAGCGATCTTTGCCGTCGTGCAACCGGGCGATGAAGTGCTGCTGTTTGCGCCCGCCTATGATGCCTATGCCCCGCTGGTGCGCCGCGCGGGCGGGGTGCCGGTGTTCGTGCCGCTGCAACCGCCGCACTGGGCCTATGATCGGGCGGCAATCGAAGCCGCCATAACGGCCCGCACCCGCGCGCTGATCCTGAACGATCCGCTGAACCCCACCGGCACTGTGGCATCGCCCAATGACCTCGCCATGCTGGCAGAGCTTTGCATTGCGCACGATCTGTTCGCGATCTGTGACGAGGTATGGGAGAGCGTCCGGTTTGACGGGCACATGCACATCTCGCTAATGGCCCAGCCCGGCATGGAAAGCCGCGCGCTGAAGATCGGTTCGGCTGGCAAGATCTTTGGCGCTACCGGCTGGAAAGTGGGCTGGATCGTGGCCGCACCCGATGTCGCCACGGTGGTTGGTCGCGCGCACCAGTTCCTCACTTTCACCACGGCGCCGATGCTGCAGTGGGCCGTGGCCGAAGCGCTGGACCGCCCGGAGATTGCGCAAGGCTGCATCGCGCGTTGGGCCGAAACGCGGCACTGCCTGAACAACGCGCTAACCGGCCAAGGCTTTGCCCTGCTGCCCAGCGCCGCCACGTGGTTTACGTGCGTAGACCTGCCCGCATCAGGCTTTGCGCTGGACGACCGCACTTTTGCCCGGCGCGCTGTTGCCGAAGCGGGCATGGCCTCCATCCCCCTGTCCGCGCTGTGGGATGGCGCAAATGCGCCAACGCACATCGCACGGCTATGCCATTGCAAGCCCGAAACAATGTTGAAGGACGCGGTTGAGAAGCTTGCGCGGTGGCGCGATGCGCTCGGCCAAGCCTGATAGTCCCCGTCCGTTGCATTCGCCCCGAATCCGATTCAATTCCCCGCACAGACTGACGGCTCGCCTTGCCGTGCCAAAAGCTGCTCGCTAACGTCCGCTGCAAAGAGAGAGGACAGACATGCGACAGATCTTTGCTTCCCGGCCTTTTGCGTCCCGGCCTTATGCTTCATCGCTTCTTGCTAGCGCATTGGCTATCGCCGGGCTGGGCAGTCTGACGCTGGCAGCCCCTGCACAGGCGCAAGGTCTGGGCGGCATTCTGGGATCGGCCAAAAAAGTGGTTCAAGCCGCTACGGTGTCTGATCAGCAGATCGTCGCCTATTTCTCGCAGATGTCCGTTGAAATGGACAAGCAGAACACGGTTGCGCCTGCCAAAAATCCTTATGCCGTACGGCTGGCGAAGCTGACCAAGGGCCTTACCAGCTATGATGGGCTGAACCTTGATATCAAGGCCTATCTTGCCAACGATGTGAATGCCTTTGCCATGGGCGATGGCACAGTGCGGGTCTATTCCGGCCTGATGGACAAGATGACCGACGATGAAGTGCGCTGCGTAATCGGGCACGAAATCGGCCACGTAAAGCTGGGCCACGGGCAAAAGCGGATGAAGATGGCGCTGCAGCAGGATGCCGCACTCAGCGTGGCGGGCACGGCCAGCAGCAGTGTGGGCAGGCTTGCCAATTCCCAGCTTGGCGGGTTGATCCGCAACGTCGTCAACGCCCAGCATTCGCAGGCGGCTGAAACCCAATCCGATGATTATGCGCTCAATTTCATGAAGGCCAGGGCATACCCACAAGCCGCCTGCCCCGCCGCGATGGACAAGCTGGCGGCGCTGGGCGGTGGCGGCGGCATTGCGCTGCTACAGACCCACCCGGA
>JBEQBV010000220.1:0-6511 GCA_041639635.1 Novosphingobium sp. | reverse complement strand
TTCGGCAAGCTCAAACAACAGCGCCGTATCGCCACCCGCTACGACAAGACCAGCCTGTCGTTCGAGAGCTTCCTCAACCTCGCAGCCACCCGCCTATGGCTGAAGTCTTTTGTCAACACAGCCTAGAAAATTCCAACGAAGTGTGGATTATAGTAGACGACAAATACGGTCCAGACTGTGGAGATGTATTCGATTATCCCTACTGGTCAGAAGTCAATGCCCGCGTGCGAGACTATCGAGGAAAGAGCCATAAAGAGCGTTTGGCCGACAATCTGGCTGCAAGGACGGCGTCACTGCCATTCAGGAAATCCAAAGACGCTCACATCAGGTCGTTGAACAGTCGATGGGAATTGCCTCATTGGTGCAGTATCCGCAACAATGAAGGCGGGAAGGATTAAGCTGAACAGTCAATATCTTCCCTACTGGAATGACACAGTTGCGAAAAGCCTCACCACAACCCATCTATGCGACACCACTCCTAACTCCACCCCCGTTTTGTCATAGAAGGCGAAGCGGTCGACCGAGGCACTTGGGCACAAAGCGGTTCGCCGTACCGTCAGGCTTCGCCCTACTCGGCCAGCGCCGCCTCACGCGCCAGCACCTTGCGGATCAAATCAGCGTAAACCTCCGGCTCCTGCGCGCCCGGCACGATCAGCTTGCCGTTGATCAGCACGGCGGGCACGCCAGACACGTTCAAATCCCACGCCTGCCGCTCACCCGCGATCACCGTGGCGTCGATCTCCGCATCGATCATCGCCTGCAAAGCACCCAAGCGCGGCAGGCCCACGCTTTCCGTTACATCGGCCAGCACTTCCGGGTCAGACACATTGCGCCGCGCCTGAAAGTGCGCATCGAACAGCGCGCGCTTCAGCCGTACCTGCTGCTCCGGCCCGAAATCGCGCAATGTCCACATGAGCAGCCGGTGCGCCAGCCGCGTGTTCCACATCATCGGGGGCGGTGCCTCACCCTCACCGATGTAGTCGAACGAATAGCCTGCCCGCGCACCTGCCTGCTTCAGCGTATTGCGCACGCCTGCAGACTGCTCTGGCGTGCGCCCATACTTGCGCTGAATATGCGCGGCCTGCTCCTCGCCCTCTTCGGGCATATCCGGGTTCAGCTCAAACGGGTGAAACCGCACCGTGGCGTCCACCTCCCCCGCCATTCCGGCCAGCGCCTTGTCCAACTGGTTCAGCCCGATTACGCACCACGGGCACATCACGTCCGACCAAATGTCGAGCGTAACCTTGGCCGGCACGCTCACTGCTCCAGCCACCATTTCAGCAAGTGGTGCGCCACGGCAAAAGGCGGTGGCGCTATAAACGCCCCGTCCTCTTCACCCCGCGTCAAAGCATCCATCGCATACTGCACCTCTTCGCGCGAGAACCAGCGCGCATCGTCAAGTTCGGTCGCATCGATAGTGATCTCGCGCTGCGTCGTGAACGCATGGCATGCGATCATCAGCGAGGACGGGAACGGCCAGGGCTGGCTTGCCACATAGCTGACGGCGTCAACCTTGACGCCCGCCTCCTCCATGATCTCGCGCCGCACCGCATCCTCCAGCCCCTCGCCCGGCTCCACAAAGCCCGCGAGCGCCGAATAGCGCCGCGCCGGAAAGCGCGGCTGGCGGCCCAGCAGCAACTCGCCCTCGCACTCCACCGTCATGATCGTGACCGGATCGACGCGCGGGAAATGCTCAGCCTTGCATGCATCATTGGTGCAGGTCCGCTGCCAGCCGCCCTTGCGCAGGACCGTGGCCGAACCGCACCGCGCACAGAACCGGTGCCGCGCGTGCCAATCCACCAGACTGCGCGCACCGCCGTAGATCGAAAGATCGGCGGGCGAGAGCATGCCCATCGCGCCCCACAGCCGCGGGTTGGGCGGCGCCACGCTGCCGATGATCGTAGGCGTCACTTGCGCAAAGCACCCACGCCCGTCCTCACCCAAGCCCAGAAACACCAGTTCCGCTTGCGGATCGGCATCGGCCAGCGTGCCCCAGTCCAGCCCGCCATCGGGCGCGATCACCGGGTCGATCCCGTCAAGCTTCAGCAGCCGCGCGCGCCAGTTCATCAGATCGGCCAGCCGGTCTGCATCAGCGCGGATTTGGTCGGCGCGGTCGATCATGCCGCCGGCAAAAGCAATCGTCGCCGTGTTCATCAAGCCGCTGCCTTCTTTCCTGTAACATCGGCCAGCACGGCCTGCGCAAATTCACGGTGCACCGGATAGGCTTCCGAAGGCATGTACTGCGTATAGCATCCCGCCCGCAGCCCGATGCGGAAGTTAACGAATGCCACAGTCCCCGCAGCCCCTGCCCAGCCATACGTCCCGGCATCCTCACCCAACCCGACCGATCCGCCCGCGCCAAAGCCGTTGCCCTTGATGAAGGCTTTCGAAAGATCAGTCCCAACCGGCAACAGATTGCTCGTCCCCCGCCGCACTGCCGCCTCGCTCATCACCTCCCGCCCGTCGATCCGCCCGAAGCCCAGCAGCATACGCTGGAACCGGTCATAATCGCGCGGGCTGGACACCAGTCCTGCTCCGCCAAACGGATAGGGCGGCTGTTCCAGATAGACCGAGGACTTGCCCGGATCGACCGGCAGCAGCATCCCGCCCAGCGCCGCATAATTCGTGGTCAACCGCCCGGCCTCGCTTTCGGGCACGCGGAACCATGTGGAATTCATGCCGCAGGGCGCAAAGACCCGCTCAGCCAGAAAGACATCGAACGGCTTGCCCGAAGCCACCTCGATCACCCGGCCCAGCAGATCCAGCCCCACCGAATAGCTCCATACCGTCCCCGGCTCGTAGACCAGCGGCAGCGTGGCCAGCACATCGGCAAATTCGGCAAGGCTCCCCAGCGGCTTGAACCCATCCATCCCCGGCAGCGGTAAACGGCTGGCCTGCCCCGGCACGACGCCAGCCTTGATGAAAGCATCCTTGATCGGCCCGGTCTGGATGATCGAATAGCCCAGCCCCGCCGTATGCGTCAGCAGGTGCCGCACAGTGATCTGCGTCTTGGCCGGGCGCAGATCGGTGATTGATCCATCGGGCGTGGCCTGCACCATCATCTTGCCATAGGCCGGGAGCAGATCGGCAATCGGCTGATCCAGCCGCAGCTTGCCTTCATCCACCAGCATCATCGCCGCCATGCCGGTGATTGGCTTGGTCATCGAATAGATGCGGAACAGGCTGTCCATGTCCAACGCCTGCGCAGCACCCTTGGCCATCGTCCCGCGCGCAATGTCCATCGGCGCATCGGCAGCGCCCCAACCCATCGCAGCGATCATGCCCGGCAGTTTTCCGCCAGAAACATAGCCATCCAGCATCCTCGCAACAGCCGGGAACCGCGCCTCTGCCGCCGCAGATCCAAACGCCATGCGCGGCAAAAATGCCGTGCCCCCCAGCGCTCCGATAGAGCCCAGCAACCCCCTGCGCGAAATCGTCATGCGCTGCATCTCTCAGTCGTTCCTCTCAGCAATCGCCAGCCGCGCCGCCTTGGCAAAAACGGTAGGCAGCCCGGCAGCCTCAATGTCATGCACCGGCCACCACTCTCCATGGGGAAGACTAACCGCTTCTTCTGCAACGCAAAGCATCAATTGCAATTCGAGATCGAAATGCGTGAAGCCATGCCGCACCACTCCCCCTGCCTGCCACTCCCCATCCAAAGCCACAGCGCCATCGCCCTTGGCAGACCAGCCATCATCCGGCAGCGCGCGCATTCCGCCCAGCATCCCGCGTCCGGGCCGGGTCACCAGCAGCACCTGTCCTTCGCGCTCGATCCAATAGGCTCGCCCTTGCCGCACCGGCTTAGCCTTCTTGGCGGCCTTCACCGGCAACCGTTCCGGCGCACCATCGGCCAGCCCCCGGCATTGCGTGGCCAATGGGCACACCATGCAACGGGGCGAGCGCACGGTGCAGATCGTCGCGCCCAGATCCATCATCGCCTGTGCAAAGTCTCCGGCGCGCTCGTCCGGCGTCACCTGCCCGGCTGCAAACCGGATCGCCGCCCGCCCGCCAGGCAAAGGCTCGTCTATCGCAAAGAGCCGCGCCACCACCCGCTCGACATTGGCATCCACCACCACCGCGCGCCGGCCAAAGGCAATCGCCGCCACCGCCGCTGCGGTATATTCACCCAACCCCGGCAAAGCGCGCAGGCCTTCTTCCGTATCGGGAAATGCCCCGCCCATCTCCGCCACTGCCCGCGCACAGGCCAGCAGATTGCGCGCGCGGGCATAATATCCCAGCCCCGCCCACGCCGCCATCACATCGGCGTCGTCAGCCGCTGCAAGATCGCCGACAGTCGGCCAGCGGTCGGTAAACTTCGCAAAGTATGGCCCTACCGCAGCAACCGTCGTCTGCTGCAGCATCACTTCGGAAAGCCATACTTTGTAAGGGTCCTGCCGCGCCTCCATCGGCAACTTGCGCCACGGCAACCGGCGCGCATGAATGTCGTACCACGCCAGCAATCGTGGCGCGACGGCTTCGGGATCGAAACTGGCGGTGGCTTCCTCTCTGGTTTGCATCGCGCTCCTATGGCATGGCACAAAGCGATATGAAAACCACCCCTTCTGACGCGGACAAACCAAAAGCGGCAAAGACCTCGAAAACCGCGCCAAAGCCTGCGTTCAAGCCTTTTGAACGCCCGCGCGGCGGCGAAGCGCGCCAGATCGCCGATCTGATGCCCGCCATCGGCCGCACCGCCTTTCGCCGCTTCGGCTTCGTGCAATCCAGCGTGGTCACCCGCTGGCCGGAAATCGTTGGTGAACGCAATGCGCGGCACTGCATGCCCGAATCGATCCGCTTCCCACCGGGGGAAAAGTCCGAAGGCATTCTGCAGCTCGTCGTCAGCCCCGCCCATGCGCCAATGATCCAGCACGTGATCCCCGAAATCATCGACCGGGTGAACCGCTTCTTTGGCTATAATGCGGTGGTCAAAGTGAAGATCCGGCAAGGCGCGGTTCAGGCACCAAAGCCCAAAGGAGAGGCACGCACAGCGCCGCCCTCGCTCAAACCCATTCCGATGGAACTGGGAGATTCGCTGCGCGATATCGGTGACCCGGAACTGCGCACCGTGTTAGAATCGCTGGCGCGCAGTCTCGAAAGTGCAAGCAAGGGGACGAAACAGGGATGATCCGCAAATCTGCCGCCACCGCATTGGCCCTTGCCGCCGCGCTGACGTTGACCGGCGCAACCAAACCGACGCGCCCTGCTGGCCCGGCTCCAATCGCAACCGTCACGCCCGAAGGCCATCACCTCCTCGGCTCTCCCAAGGCCCCGCTGCGTCTGATCGAATTCGTCAGCTACACCTGCCCGCATTGCTCCCAGTTCGAAGTGGAATCCGAAGCGCAGTTGAAGCTTGGCATGGTCGGCCCGAACAAGGGCGCGGTCGAAGTGCGCAATTTCGTGCGCGATCCGATCGACGTGACCGTAGCCCTGATCACAAACTGCGTGCCCGCCAATCGCTTCTTCCAATTGCATACAGCGTTCATGCGCAGCCAGCCAAAATGGATCGGCCCGCTGGCCAATGCCACCCCGGCCCAACGCCAGCGCTGGTCAACCGGCCCCTTCGCCAGCCGCACCCGCGCCATTGCCGCCGACTTCAAGTTTTATGAATTCATGGCCGCACGCGGGATGGACCGCACCACGCTGGACCGTTGCATCGCCAATGAAGCACTTGCTACCAAACTCGCCCAGCAAACCAATGATGCGGTCGAAAAGCTCGGCGTTACCGGCACCCCCAGCTTCATGATCGACGGCATTCTGCTCGCCGGAACCCACAACTGGGAAGCCCTGCGCCCCCAATTGATGGCCCGATTGAAGTAAGGCAGAACCCAAATCTCCCCTCCCGCATTCGGGAGGGGTTGGGGGAGGGCATGTTACCCTGAACACCATCACCTCGGTCCGCTCGTCCTTAGCCTGTCGAAGGGCGCCCGCACAACGCCGGATGCTTCGACAGGCTCAGCATGAGCGGATTGAGGTAGGTGAGCGGAAGAAAATTTCCCGCTCATCCTTAGCTTGTCGAAGGATCAGCCCGACCCGGTCTATGGATTGATCCACAACCCACACCCCTCACCCCTTCACCGCCCCGCCACAATCCGCTAGCGTCTCACTACTCCGCCAGAAACGGGAATATCCAATCGATGAAGTTCGCCCGCGCTCTCCTGCTTGCCGCCCTGCCCCTCACGCTTGGCCTTGCCGCCTGTGACAAGAAAGACGATGCCGCTACCGGCGATGTCGCCAGCAGCGAACCCATTGCCAAGATCGCGGCACCTGCGGGAAAATCATGGACCGAAACCTTCACGACCACGCCCGATGGCGGCTACGTGATCGGCAATCCCGATGCCCCGATCAAGGTGATGGAATTCGGCGCGCTGTCCTGCTCGCACTGCGCTGAATTTTCGGAAAAGGGCTTCCCCAAGCTGCGCGATGATTACATCTCCTCGGGCCGCGTTTCCTATGAATTGCGCCTGTTCCTGCTGAACGCACTGGATATGCCTTCAGTCCTGCTGGCCACCTG
>JBEQBV010000219.1:0-6516 GCA_041639635.1 Novosphingobium sp. | reverse complement strand
ATCGAGCGGGCGGCGGATCTGCGCGCGGGCACGGGACATTATGGTGAAGGCCTCTTCCAGCACAGCGCGGGCTTCTGCGGCGGTGAGCGGCTGGCCTACGGTGCCACCATCGGTCCCGGCTTTGACCGGATAGCGCGGGTTCCCAGCGCCATCGGTGAGCAGATAGGCATCGGCGAGTACGAATTCGGACGCGCTGGCCCGGCGAATACCGCTGCGTTCCGTGCCATAGGCCGTGCCCGCCAGAACGGCGCTGCCGTCATAATATCCGTTCACCGGGATGAGCGTGCCGCGCACATTGTTGATCGCGGCGAAGTTTGTTTGCAGCGCGGACAGCTGTGACGGTTGGGCATCCGCAAAACGCAGTGTGGTGCCATCCGCCGTAATGCGGTCACCGCGAATGTCGGCGGCAGGGGCAAAGCCCTGAATACCTGCAAGCGCGATGTATTCCTCGTCGTCCTCGTCGATGTCGGTGACATTGGGATCATAGCCATAGTCGCCATCGGCCATCACCCCGATGCCGCCGACGACCACGCCGTTCTTGTAGAGCGGCAGACCTCCCGGATCAGCGGCAAGGCCCAGCGGCGAACGCTTGGGGCCGGTGAATGCGGCTGCGCCAGCGTTTCCAGTGACAAAGCGAGTGTTGAGATCGGAACAGGGCAACTGGCTGAACTGCACGCCGAACAGCGGGCCGGATTCCAGCCCTGGCGTGTTGGGTGCAGGGGGGAAATGCTCCTGCACGATCATGCTGGCGGTGCGGGTGGTGAAGGCGTTGCCGCTGGAGGACAGGTACGCGCCGGTCACCGCCTTGCTGATCGCGCCCATCGTGGCATCGACTTCCAACCCTTGCGCATCGATGCCGGGGTTGGCGATGCGGCCCGTAGCGGTGCGGCGGCTGGTGAGCATGCGCGTGGGTGCGCC
The DNA here is from genome assembly GCA_041639635.1 of Novosphingobium sp. Taxonomy (GTDB): domain Bacteria; phylum Pseudomonadota; class Alphaproteobacteria; order Sphingomonadales; family Sphingomonadaceae; genus Novosphingobium. The sequence goes on along the minus strand of JBEQBV010000219.1, from coordinate 5,598 downwards.
GTTCATGCGAAACACCGCGAGCACATTGCCCACGCGGTCCACCACGCTGATAATGGCGGGCTTGCTGCGGGCCTGTGCCTCGCCCACGGCTTGGGCGAGGATTTGCTGCACTTCGCTGACCGTCAGCGCTTCTTGCGCGGGATCGGCAAAGAAGCGCGACGCCGCTGTCGGCGTTGGTGTTGGCGTGAAAGTATCTCCCGCAGTCGAATCACCCCCACCGCATCCCGCCAGCATCAGCGCCACCGATAGGACGGCGGCAGTCGTCTGACGAAGGACCAGCGGCAAGGCCATCAGCGCAGGCTCCTGATGGAGCGAACAGCCCCGCCCAGCGCCCGGCGGAAGGCAATCGGCTGAAAGCCGTTCGGATCACGCACCGCAGCATAGGCCTGATTGATCTGGATGCGCAGGCCACTGGCTGCCGAGGCGGAAACCATGCCCTGATTGACCATGCCGCCCAGCAGCGTATCGACCGCCATCACCGATTGCACCGCGCCTTCATAATCGGTGAAGCGGGCGCCGATCGCATCGCTGGCGATGGAATCCATGATGGCAAAAGTCTGGTCGCGGCTGAAGCTTGTTGCGGCAAAGCGGCTGGAAAGCACATCGGCTGATTGCCGCAGCGATTGTGCGGCGGCGACCGTTTCCGCTCGACCCGCGAGCATTGCGCGATGGAAGGCCTTGGCGCGCGCATCGAATGTAACGGCAGCATCGGGGGCCAAGACCTTTGCCGCAGCCAGCAGCATGATCATGTTCTCGTCATTATAAGGCGGCGTGCCCAGATCCAGCGGGCGGCCCGGATTGGGCACCGCCGTAACACTCGCGCCTGCCTCGCCATCGTAGATGCGGCGGTGGCATGAATGGCAATCGTAGAAGGTGAATTCGGGGAAGATGCCGTCCACCGCGCGGGTCGGCTGGCTGAACAGTTCGAGGCTGCGCTTGACCGCCTCGGCCTGCCCTACCGCCCACATGCGCATGGCATTGGTCTTGCCGCCCTTGCGCTGAACGTAATCCGCATCCTCGTCATGATGGGCCTGCAGCGTCGTGAACAGATCGAGTTCGAACGAGATGCGCGGGTGGCCCGCTGCCATGATGCGGTGGGCGATGAACTGGCCCTTGGCGTCACCTGAGAAGTGGCAATCAAGGCAGACCTGCGCCTTGACCTGCGGCTTGACCAGATCCGTCATACCTTGCGCCACGTTGCGGCGGTGGCTTGCGCCAACTGTGTAATGGGCGGCAAGCCAGCCGTCGGACGCGCCATGGCAGGCTTCGCAGTCCACACCATCAGCCAAGCGCGCGGCTCCCGGTGTGGCGTGGCAACCCCCGCATTCGCGTTGTGCACCTGCGCCATCAAGGCCGAGGCGGCGCAGGATCGCTTGCCCGCGCGGCTCCTGCACCACGCGCCACGCACGGCTGTGGGCGCCGGTGGGCGAGGATTCCTCTTGCCAGCGCTGCAATTCGTCCTGCCGCACCACTGCGCCATCGGCCACGCTGCGGCCATGGCAGGTGGACCCCGCGCAAGACGCGACGCCGCTATGCCCTCGCAAAGTCTGCACAGGAGCTTCAGCCCGAAGCGCCTCAGGGCCTGAGAGCAAGGCTGCACTTACCGCAACGCCAGCCATCGCAAGGCATGCTGCAATTGCCAGCAATTGCGCGCCGAATGCTCTGCCGCGTGAAGCCAAGCGCTGCCAAGCTTTTATCAATGTGCTTTGCATTGCCCCTCGTTCCCACCGGCAAGCTACCGCCCTGACATTGCGCCAATTGCGGTAGCCAACGCCGGAAGTGCTGCAATGCGACCCCGTTGGCTCTAGACTAGGCCAGCAGGTGAGCCGGGTTCAAGGGGCTGAACGCCCTTTCGCACACAATTCAGCAATAGATTGCCCCGCCCGTCCTGCGGCGGATCAATAACCCCGCAGCAGATCAACTTGCGCCAGCAGCGGATCGCCTGCGCGGAACCGAGGGATGTTTTCGAGGAAGCGCGTTACCGAGCGTTCGAACATCCGGGTCTGCGCGCGGCCTGAAAGATGGCTGGTGACATGCGCGTTGGGCACGCTCCACAGCGGATGTTCGGGCGGCAAAGGCTCGGGCGTCACTACGTCAAGGAAAGCGTGGCCCGGGCGTCCCGCCTTCAAACCGGCGATCAGCGCATCCTGATCGACCACGCTGCCGCGCGCCACGTTGATCAGCGTTGAGCCGGGCTTCATCGCAGCAATCTCGGCAACGCCGATCATGCCTTCGGTTTCCGGCGTGGCAGGCACGGCGAGGATGATCCAGTCAAACGTGCCCAGTTGCGCACGCCATTCATCCGGGCCAAGCGTGCCTTCCCCGCCCGAACGCCTGACCTTCACCACGTCAACGTCAAAGCCCTGCAGCATCCGCTCCACCCGCTGCCCGATCGCGCCATAGCCCAGGATCAGTGCGCGGCTGCCAGCGAGTTCCACCTTGCCCGGCGAATCCAGCAGCCATTCGTGCCGGTCTTGCGCGCGCACAACCTCGCGATAGCCCTTGGCCACGGTCAGCATCCCCATCACCACGTATTCGGCGATGGTAATGGCATTGATGCCGGTGCCGTTGGTCAGGATCACGCCGCGTTCGCGCAGCACATCCAGCGGGAAGAAATCGACCCCGGCATAGACGGAATTGAGCCATTTCAGCTTCGTCGCCAACCGGATCGCCTTGTCCATCCCGCCGGGTTGATAAAGGTCGAACCAGCCGATCTCAGCCTGCGGCGCGAGCGCGAAGAGTTCGTCGGCATTGCGAAAAAAGCGCGGCTCGATCCCGTCGGGCAAGCGCCCTTCCAGCAGGGGCGCGGCCATGGCGTTCATGACGAGGACGGTCATTGGACTTCGGCTTTCTGAGAATATTTCACAGCTTCCATTCCCAGCCCAGCGGGTCGCCGTCCATCACCTCAACGCCCTTGGCGGCAAGCTCATCGCGCAGAGCGTCGGAGCGAGCGAAGTCTTTTTCGGCCCGGGCAGCTTTGCGGGCTTCGAGTGTTGCTTCGATTTCTGCCTCGGTGATCGTGACTCCCTTTGGCCGGATGCGCAAATCAGTCCGCTGGCAATCAAGGAGCGCCAGACCCAAAACAGCATCCATTGCCCCAACGACCTGCAATTTCTTGGCAGGATCTACCTTCTTTTTGGCCAGAACATCTTCCAGCAGTGTCAGGGCAACCGAGGTATTCAGGTCATTAGAGATGGTCTCGTCAAAGTTGACGATCAGGTCGCGGAACATAGCCACATCTTCGTCACCCTGAACTTGTTTCAAGGTCCATTCCTCGTCACGCAGCCACGGCGCCGGATCAGAAATGGATGCTGAAACAAGTTCAGCATGACGGGCTTTGAGATTTGCGATGGCCATCAACATCCGCTTCAACCGTGTCAGTGCTGCGCCCAGCCCCTCCCATGAAAACTCCAGCTCAGACCGATAATGCGCCTGCAGGCACATCATGCGGTAGGCGAGCGGGTGGTAGCCTTTGTCGATCAGCAGTTGCAGCCGCAGGAACTCGCCACTCGACTTGCTCATCTTGCCTGAGCGCTCGACGAGGAAATTGTTGTGCATCCACACCCGCGCGCCGGAATTGGCGGGCAAGTCGAGGCCTCCCGCGCAGCAGAAGGCCTGGTTCTGCGCGATTTCGTTGGGGTGGTGGATTTCGCGGTGGTCGATGCCGCCGGTGTGGATGTCGAACGGAAAGCCGAGCACTTCGCCCGACATGACCGAGCATTCCAGATGCCAGCCGGGAGCACCCTTCCCCCACGGTGAATCCCATTCCATCTGGCGCTTCTCACCCGGAGGAGTCTTGCGCCAGATCGCGAAATCGGCCGCGTTGCGCTTGCCTTCCACCGCCTCGATCCTGCCCTCGCCGTCTTCGGTCTGCGCGCGAGCAAGACGGCCGTAATCAGCCACGGTTGAAACGTCGAAATACAGGCCGCTATCCAGTTCATAGCAATGCTTGTCCGCGATCCGTTCAGCAAACTGGATCATCTGCGGCACGTATTCGGTCGCAATTGTCCAGCGCGCGGGCTGGCGGATGTTCAGGGCCTTGATGTCTTCCCAATAGGCCTGCGTATAGTGCTGTGCGATGTCCCAGATGGACTTGGCCTCGGCGCGGGCCATCTTCTCCATCTTGTCCTCGCCCGCGTCGGCATCGTCGGTCAGATGGCCAACATCGGTGATGTTGATGACGTGGGTGAGCTTGTAGCCCTTGAACGACAGCGTGCGGCCCAGAATGTCGGCAAAGACATAGGCGCGCATGTTGCCGATGTGGGGGTAGTTATAGACCGTTGGCCCGCAGGAATAGACGCGCGCCTCGCCAGCGTGAACCGGCTGGAACTCCTCCAACTGGCGGGTCAGGCTGTTGAACAGCTTCAGCGGGGCGGCGGGCGCAGGAGTATCAGACATGGCGAGAGCCTTGCCCCGCTCCCCGCCCCCCGGTCAAGTCATTCGGCCTATGGTTGGGCAGGAACCCCGGCTTGCCCCGCACTGGCAAGGCTGGCCAGCAGATCAAGCTGCGCGGTGCAGCCCTTGTCAGCCATGGCAGCGGCAGCCTCAACCTCGTCGGTCGGCACGGTGCCGAGCAGCATCGTGCGGATCTTCACCGGCGCACCCACCGGGCTGCTGAACGTGTAAGTCTGCCCATCGGCCAGTGGCAGGCTGGCGGCGGGCCACAGCTTGAGCGGATTGCCCGCGCGCCAGTTTACGTCTGCCGTGGAGCCATCGGGCGCAAGCAAAGTGCCGATGCCGTCCAGCGTCGTATCGGGCCGCCACAGCACCAGCGTTGCGGGGTCGGCCACGCAGTAGGTGCCGCCCTTGGTGACATCGATGTGCCAGACGTTCGAAGGCTTGCTCGGCACGGCAGCAACCGGCGCTGCGCCATCGCCGCGCACGGCCCCGGTGCGCGTGCGCACTGCGCCGCCGCGCGCCATCATCGCCGCCAGCGCAGTTGCGCCGCCGCCATCGCGATTGACCGCGCCGTTCAGCGTGAACGTCCCCGGTCCGGCCAGCACCCGCGTGCCCGATTTGTCGAGCACGGTCACCTGATCGCCACCCTTGAGCACGACCGTGGCGTTGGCAGGCAGCTTCTTGCCCTGCGGATAGGCCGCCGCCGAAGGCCCGGTTGAGCGCACGACGACCGATTGCGCCAGTGCTGCACCAGCAAATGCCACGCCCGCCAGCGCTACGATGCCCGCAACCCCCGCGCGCAGCTGCTTGCGATCAACCCAGCCCATAACTCTCTCCTTCATGCGACGTTTGCAGCCGCGCGATTAAACTCGCCAATGCCTCATCCCCCTGCACCGAATCGCGCAGTGCGTCTGTGAGGGCGTGCACACGCTGCGCATCACCCGCTGAATAGGCACTGAGCAGTGCCGCCGAATGTGCGCGCTGTTCGTGTGGCATGTCCGGCACCGGTTCAAACACTTGCACCGGCGTTGCCCGCCCGCGCAGCACCACTTCGCCCATGGGCCGGAACCAGTCCAGACCCGACCGCTCCGCCGCCTCGCGGCTGACCAGCACTTTGGTATCGAGCGTCTTGTTTGCGCCTTCGAGCCGCGCGGCGGTGTTCATCGCATCGCCCAGCGCGGTGTATTGAATGCGCCCCTC
>JBEQBV010000218.1:0-6534 GCA_041639635.1 Novosphingobium sp. | reverse complement strand
TATCAGCACGGCGAAGTGTTCGTGACCGATGATGGCGCGGAAACCGATCTCGACCTTGGGCACTACGAACGCTTTACCGGCGTTTCGGCGCGCCAAGCCGATAACATCACTTCGGGTCGCATTTACCGTGACGTGATCGCCAAGGAGCGGCGGGGCGATTACCTTGGCGCGACAGTGCAGGTGATCCCGCACGTGACCGATGCGATCAAGGACTTTGCGCAGGCTGAAACCGAAGATCTCGATTTCGTGCTGTGCGAGATCGGCGGCACCGTGGGTGACATCGAAGGGCTGCCGTTCATCGAAGCGCTGCGCCAGATGCACAACGAGCTTGACCGCGACCAGACCTGCTTCGTGCACGTTACGCTTGTGCCCTATATTGCCGCTGCGGGTGAGTTGAAGACCAAGCCGACCCAGCATTCTGTGCGCGAGCTGACCGGGCTGGGCATTCAGCCTGACATTTTGCTGTGCCGTTGCGAAAAGCAGTTACCAGACGGGGAACGCGCCAAGATCGCGCAGTTCTGCAATGTGCGCAAATCGGCGGTCATTCCGGCGCTTGACGCATCGAGCATCTATTCGGTGCCGTTGCAGTATCATGCCGAAGGTCTGGACAGCGAAGTACTGCGCCATTTCGGCCTGACCGCGCCCGCCCCTGATCTTTCGCGCTGGGATGATATCGTGGACCGGTATCACAACCCTGAGGGCGAAGTGACGATCGGCGTGGTGGGCAAGTATGTCGGCCTGCAGGATGCCTACAAATCGTTGAACGAGGCACTGGTCCATGGCGGCATGGCCAACCGCGTGAAAGTGCGCATCCAGTGGCTTGATGCCGAACTATTCGAAAAGAACCACGACGAAATTGCCGCGGTGCTGGAACCGATGCACGGCATTCTGGTGCCCGGCGGGTTCGGCGAGCGCGGGACGGAAGGCAAGATTGCCTCGGTCCGTTTTGCGCGAGAACGCAAGGTTCCGTTCTTCGGCATCTGCCTTGGTATGCAGATGGCCTGCATCGAAGGCGCGCGCAACACGGCGGGCATTGCCGGAGCATCTTCGACCGAATTTGGCCCGACCGACGAGCCGGTGGTGGGCATCATCACCGAATGGATGACCGCCGAAGGGCTTGAGAAGCGTTCTGAAGGTGGTGATCTGGGCGGCACGATGCGCCTTGGAGCCTATGCGGCAAAGCTGGCCGGCAACAGCCATGTTGCGAACCTTTATGGTGCGACCGAGATCAGCGAACGGCACCGGCACCGTTACGAAGTGAACGTCGCCTACAAGGAGCGGCTTGAAGAAGGCGGGCTGGTGTTCTCCGGCATGTCGCCCGATGGGCTGTTGCCCGAGATCGTCGAACGGCCCGATCACCCTTGGTTTATCGGCGTGCAGTTCCATCCGGAGCTGAAGAGCAGGCCGTTTGAACCGCATCCCTTGTTTGCCGGTTTCATCGCTGCGGCGGTCAAACAGGCTCGTCTGGTCTGAACCAGCGTTGCCTGTTGCACTGAAGGTGCGCAAAATCACTGGTCATTGACTGCGTTCCCTGATTATTTGCCGCAGCGAATTTTCAGGGGATGTCGTTATGGATGCTGCACGGTTGGCCGAAGCACTGACGGCGCAAAGTCTCTTTGCCGATTGCGAAGAGGCCGAACTTTCCGACATCATTGCGCGCGGGCAGGTCCGCGCGTTCAAACCCGGGCAAGTTCTGATGAGCCAGGGTGATATGGGGTCGACCCTGTTCATCGTGTTGAAGGGGCTGGCCCGCGTGAGCATGGTGGCCGCGAACGGGCGCGAAATCATTCTGGACTACGCCGAACCGGGGCATGTGCTGGGCGAGATTGCATTTCTTGACGGGGGCGAGCGCACGGCAACGGTAGAGGTGATCGATCCGGTCGAAGCGCTGGTGCTGACGCGCGGGGCTTTTTCGGACATTATCGAAAGGCACAAGGGGCTGGCGCTGCGCCTGCTCAAGGCCATGGCGCGCCGGTTGCGGCAGAACAACGCAGTGATTGAGGCTGATCGCGCCTATACGTCAGGACCAAGGCTGGCGCGGTTTCTGCTTCGGCTGATGATGGCAGAAGGGGCGGGACAAGACAACCAGCTCAAAATTGCGCTGAGTCAGGGTGAACTGGGCAATTTTGCCGGAATGTCACGCGAACAGATCAACCGCCAGCTTTCGGCCTGGGCCGAAAACGGCATGGTCGCACTGAAAGGTGGGCGGGTGACGATTCTGGACCGTGATGCGCTGATCGATGTGGCAGAAGCCTGGTAGGAAGACGAACTTCCCACCAATGCGGAGCGGACCAGACGGCCCGCCCTGCGTTTTTCAAGCCGCTCCGATCAGGCTGCGGCCGTTGAATCACCTTCGATGACCTTGAGCGTGTTTTGCGCTCCGATCAGCACCTTCTTCGGTTTCATCGCCTCGGGCACTTCGCGCACAAGGTCGATTGTCAGCAGGCCATCGGCAAGATCCGCCGCTTCGACGCGGACGAAATCAGCGAGTTCGAAGCGCCGTTCAAAACCGCGATTGGCAATACCCACGTGCAGGTATTCGCGGTCGCTCGGTTCAGGCCGCTGACCTTTGATCACCAACAGGTTCTGCTGCGCGGTAATGTCGATATCCTCGGCCTTGAAACCGGCAACTGCCAGCGTGATGCGATAGGCGTCATCGCTGCTCCGCTCGATATTGAAGGGGGGATAATTGTCACCCGCATTGGCGCGGGCCTGCCGTTCGAGCAGGTCAAACAGGCGGTCAAAACCCACGGTGGTGCGGCGATAGGGGGTAAAATCAAAACGGTTCATGGCAATATCCTCAATCATGAGCAATCTGCGCTTTGCCAAAACGGGCCCGGAACCCGGCGCCCACCTTGGCGGTTTTGTGATCATGCCCGACTTGCGGCGCATGACACGAAAACCCATGTGTGTTAGCGAAAACCGCATTTCAAGACCCCAATTTTCAGACCCGATTTCGAGGTGCCCATGTCGAATACACCCAAGGTTGAAATCTACACCAAGTGGGGTTGCCCGTATTGCTCGCGGGCCAAGCAATTGCTCGACAGCAAGGGCGTGGCTTATGAAGAGTTCGACGTGACCATGGGTGGTCCGAAAAAAGCCGAGATGCTGGAACGCGCTCCCAACCACCTGACAGTGCCTTCGATTTTCATTGATGGAATGCACATCGGCGGGTCGGACCAGCTTGCATCGCTGAACGCGCAAGGCAAGCTGGACATGATGCTCGGGCAGTGAACGCAGGTCCTTCATCCGATGCTGTGAAGGTTGCGCTGTTCCAGATGACCAGCGGGATCGATCCGCAGATCAACGCTGATGCGATAGTCGAAGCAGCCAGCAAGGCAGCCGCTGAGGGTGCGGCAATGCTGTTCACGCCCGAAATGTGCGGGCTGCTTGATCGGGATCGTGCGCGGGCTACGTCGAACATCGTGGCCGAGACTGAAAATCCGGTGCTTAACGCTGCGAGCAAGGCGGCGCGGGAGCATGGCCTGTGGATCGATCTTGGATCACTGGCGGTGCTGCGCGAGGACGGCAAGTGGGCCAACCGGGGTTTCGTGATTGACGCAAGTGGGCAGATCGCGGCGCGGTACGACAAGATCCACATGTTCGATGTCGACCTTGCCACGGGTGAAACATGGCGGGAATCGGCGGCCTATACTCCGGGTGGGCAGGTTGTGACGGTGGATACCCCCGTGGGAAGGCTTGGCCTTGCCATCTGTTATGATGTGCGCTTTCCGGCTTTGTTTGAAGAATTGGGGCGCAGGCGCTGTGATGCAATCCGCATTCCTGCCGCATTTACCGTGCCGACCGGCAAGGCGCACTGGCATCTGCTGCAGCGCGCCCGCGCGGTGGAAGCGAGCGCTTGGGTTATATCAGCGGCGCAAGGCGGACGGCACGCCGACGGGCGAGAGACTTATGGCCATTCGCTTGTGATCGATCCGTGGGGCGAAATTGTCTATGACGGGGGTGAGGGCACTTCGCTGGGCTATGCGATGATCGACCCTGCCCGAACGGGAGAGGTGCGCGGGCAACTGCCCAGTCTTGCCAACAAGCGGGAAATCCCTAGATCAGCGTCATGATTGTCTTCGATCTGCAATGTGAGCCCGGAGGGCATCGCTTTGAGGGGTGGTTCGGCTCCTCGGCCGATTTTGAAAATCAGCAGGCGCGCGGGCTGGTGTCCTGCCCGTCATGTGGTTCTGCCAGTGTCGGCAAGGCTGTGATGGCGCCCAATGTGGGGCGCAAGGGCAATCAGTTGACCTCGCAACGGCCGCAACCCGATGTTTCTTCCGGTGCGGTTGCCGACCAGCCTGTTTCCAACCTACCTCTGCCGCCTGAAGCCGTGGCCATTTTGAAGGCTGTTGCAGCGATGCAGGCTGAAGCGATCAAATCCTCCACCTGGGTGGGTGAAAGCTTCGCCGACGATGCGCGGGCGATGCATTATGGTGAAAAGGATGTGGCTGCCATTCATGGGCGCGCCACGATCAATGAAGCGCGCGAATTGATGGAGGAGGGCATCCCGGTTGCGCCCTTGATCGCGCCCTTCGTACCGCCCGAAGAAGCAAACTGAAGCGTTGCCAGCACAATCGCGCCTGCCTAAAGACAAACGCGGGCGCCCGTAGCTCAGCAGGATAGAGCACCAGATTCCTAATCTGGGGGCCATGGGTTCGAATCCCGTCGGGCGCACCATCTCCATCAATGATAAGTACTGCCTGAGACATGAAGCAGAGCGTCGGCCGGTTGACAAAGGCGCTTAAGGCCAGAGGAATTCGTCAAGGGTGACGGATTGCCGTTGATCAGAGTCGCAAGGTTCTGAAGAAGTTGGACGGAGCGTCTGGCGCGTGACCGCAAGCTTGGCCTTATCGGACGCGTGCGGGCCGCTACCGATGAATCAGGAGTTCAGCATTGCCTGATCGAACAGCTTCTGCGCGATCAAAACGGCGGCCGGAGCATTTGGCGCAGTAGCATCTGCTCCTACCTCGAACGCCAATGACGGGTTAGTCGTGAACATAGGGCCGCCCACCATGATGCCGATGGCAGGATTGCATGACTTTTCGCGCACCAGCGTGATCGTTTCTTTCAATGCGCCCAATAATCTTTCAGATCCAGCGGTGAGGCCGGCGACCGCGAACCATTCCATCCGGGCCAGATCTGCAATTTTCGCAGAATTGCCATTGAATTCGGATTGCACGGTCCAGCCTGCGGCCAGCAGAAAGCGTTCGACCATTGTCGCCCCGAAGTAATGCTGATCACCGGGTGTGACGGCCATCAATACATTGCGGCGCTTGTCCAAGCCCGGCAGCATATGTGAATTGTTGAAGGTGGCCAGCAGTTTCTGCAAGCGCGCGACGCCAAGCGTGACATCGATGAAATCACACTCATCCTCATCCCACAGATGGCCGAGATAGCGGGCCGTCGGCTCAAGCAGTTCCACGAACAACGTGTCCATCGACAAGCCCTGGTCGCGCAGAATGATGACATAGGCCATGGCCGCTTCGAGATCGTTGCCGAGAACGATTTCGGCCAAACCGCTGATGTCCTTGCTTGTCGGAGCAAGCGTCTCGATCACGGCTTCTATTGGAGGAGCATCTGGCACCACTTCGGTATGCAGCTTGAGCAATTGCGGGATGATCTTGCCCGAAACCGCCCGTGCCAGACGGATCTGCCGCTCTGCCAGATCATCGCGCCGATATACTTCATGTGAAATGAAGTGCGTTTCCAGTTTTTCCATGCCTCGACGGTCAATCGTCGACCTTGCAACCCGTACGGCCTCTGCCATGACGCTTCCCATCCCGGTGGGTCTTATTTCCCTCGACGTTGGTAAACCACCACATCGGCGTCAATATGTCGAGAACAGAGTGCCTGCATTTCACTAACGGGCACTCCGGCCTATCGCAGTTCGCAAGTCCGGCCCGACATTACACTGTCGTCTAAGGGTTGCTGCTCGATTGCTCTGACAAGATCAATCGTGTCGGGGATGGCTAGCAAGGACTTCGGCTGCGCCCGCTAGCGTCAGGTGATGAGAGTCGAAGTAGGCTGGTTTGCCTTGCACAAGAATGCGTGAATTTTCGCCGTCCCCGAGAGCCTTGACCGGATCGATGATTGTGACGCCCTGCTGTGCCCAGCGCGCATAGTGTGAAGTCATCCAGTCTGTTTCGCGACGATAATCCGCAAGCGAAGCGCCTTTTGCCGAGCCGAGAGCGTTGCGGGCAGCTGCATGCGCAAGGTGGCGCGGGACATCGAAGGGCTGGGGAGGGACCGGCCCGATCAGGACGACCTTTTTGCCCGCAACCTGCAGGCGGCCGATCGTATCGTCGAGCAATGCAAGCGCGCCGGGCTTGCGATAGGCAGGACTCGCCCAGAATGCCGCCAGATAGACCGTTCGGATCGCTGGTGATGCGATGATGTGATCGAGCGTGCGGCTGTTGTGACGTGTGCATTCAGGATCAGTTGCCGTCGCATATCCTGCCAATGGTGGGCAACTGGCGCGCGTGCGCTGGGCTAAAGATTCGTTGCGTGGTGCGAGCGATTGACCGAGCG
>JBEQBV010000217.1:0-6587 GCA_041639635.1 Novosphingobium sp. | reverse complement strand
GCTGTCAATCGGCGTTCAAAAGTGACCCCCTATCGGCGCGCAAAAGGGACCCCCTTGCGGGATTGGCCCTTCATTGATGATGGGCGCAAGTTTCGCTCTGCTGGTGGCGTAGGGAGGGCGTAGCCCGACTGGAGGCACCAGCAGAGCGAAGGTCATTTCTGGTGGGATTTAGCTGCGGTGTTTGAAGCGCCAGCTGTCGTTGCCGGTCTCGACGATATCGCAATGGTGGGTGATGCGATCGAGCAAGGCGGTCGTCATCTTGGCATCGCCGAACACGGCGGGCCACTCGCCGAAGGCCAGGTTGGTGGTAATGATCACCGAGGTTTTCTCATAGAGCTTGCTGAGCAGGTGGAACAGCAATTGGCCCCCGGACCGGGCAAAGGGCAGATACCCCAGCTCGTCCAGAACAACGAGTTCGAGGCGCCCCAGATGCGCGGCGATTGCCCCGGCCTTGCCGATGCGGGCTTCTTCCTCGAGCCGGGTGACCAGATCGACCGTGTTGAAGTATCGCCCACGAGCCCCGGCGCGTATGACGCTTGCGGCGATGGCGATGGACAGATGCGTTTTGCCGGTTCCGGTACCGCCCACCATGACGATGTTGCGCCTGCCCGGCAGGAATGAGCCGGTGTGAAGTGAGCGAACCAGCTCCTCGTTGATGGGCGTCCCCTCGAACACGAACGCATCCAGATCCTTCATCACCGGCAGCTTGGCGGCCGTCATGCGATAGCGGATCGAGGCGGCGTGGCGGTGAGCAGCTTCCGCGCGCAGCAGATCGGTGAGGATCTCATGGGTGGTCCGCTTGCGCTGAAGGCCTGTGGTCACAGCCTCGTCGAACGCGCTGGCCATGCCCTTGAGGCCAAGCTCACGCATGGCGTCGATCATCTCATGCCGCTGCATTGAGGCCTCGTACGATGTCATACTTGGCGCAGTCAGCGACCGGGGGATGGTTGAGCTTGAGGTCGACAACAACGCTCAAGGGCTGATCTGTCGGTGGTTCGCGATGCCGCGACAGAATGTTGAGGATTACCTCATCACTGGCAGCACCCGCATCGAGAGCCTCACGAACCGCCATCTCGACAGCCTCCAGACCGTCATTCAAAATCGCAGCCAGAACCCGGACAAAGCGCCGATCAGCCTCATCGCCGCTGCCCAGCTTGCGCCGCAACCGGGCAAGGGCGGGCGGCAGGTCCCAATCCTGGAAAGGCGCTCCATTGCGCAGGGCGCCGGGCTTGTTCACCAGCACCGGCAGATAGTGCCAGGGATTGTAGATCGTCCGGTCGCGGCCGAAGAACCGGGCGTGTTCAGCGATGACCTCGTCATTCAGGCGTACCACGATCCGGTCGGCATAGGCGCGAACCTGGACAGCATGACGCGCCGCCCGAGCCGCCACGGAGTAGCGGTTGCGATCAAAGCTGATCAGGCAGGTGCTCGTGACGGCGTGCTGGGTCTCGTGGAAGCCATCGAACGGCGCCAGGATCGGCTGAAAGGCAGACCGCTCGGCCTCCAGAGCCTGAGCAACGGTCAGGTGCTTTTGCTCGGGGTGCGAATGGGTGGCAGCCCAGCGCAAGCACTCAGCTTCCAGCCAACCATTCAACTCCTCAAGGCTGGCAAACCGCAGCTTCGGCTGGAAAAATCGGCCACGTATCGTCTGAACCTGATGCTCGACCTGGCCTTTCTCCCATCCCGCTGCCGGGGAACAAGCCGTGGGCTCGACCATGTAATGGTCGGCCATCAACAGGAACCGGCGGTTGAAGACCCGCTCCTTGCCGACAAACACCGTCGTCACGGCGGTCTTCATGTTGTCGTAGATGCCGCGCAAAGGCACGCCGCCGAAAAACGCAAAGGCATGCGCGTGTGCGTCGAATACCATCTCCTGCGTCTCGCGGGGATAAGCCCGGACATAGACCGCGCGTGATGCACAAAGCCGCACCTGTGCGACCTTCACCCGCATCGGTTTGCCCGCAATCTCCACGTCCTCATGGCTCCAGTCGAACTGGTACGCCTCGCCAGGCTTGAACATCAATGGGATGAACGCCGGCACACTGCTGCTGGGGGCTTTGCGCTCCGTCTCTGCCCACCGGCGGGCATAGCGCCGGATGGCATCATAGGAACCTTCAAAACCCTCGCGCTGCAGAAGGTCGTGAATGCGCGTCATGCGCAAACGGTCGCGCCGGGGCAGCGCCTCGTTCTGCATCAGCAAGGTGTCGAGTTGTTCCTGAAACGGCCCAAGCCGCGGCAGGGGCTGAACCGAGCGCTGGTAATCAAATGTGCTCTCCGGCGACCGGATCGCCTTGCGCACCACCTTGCGCGAAAGCCGTAAATCCCGCGCGATCGCCTTGATCGGCTTACCACCGGCATGCTCGCGCCTAATCCGCAGTACTGTCTCCAAAACCAACATCCCGATCTCGCCACCTGAAAACCCAGGGGCTGCTTAAACCATCAGAATGAGGGGGTCCTCTTTGGACGCCGATCACCCCGCTAAGGGGGTTCCTTTTGCACGCCGATCAACAACGATGCCATCAAGAGCCAGCGCCAGCAGTTTGGAGACGCTCCATTTGGTGTCGCCAACCGACCGCGACGGACGGGTATATTCGATGCTTTCGGTCCGGAAACCGATCCACGAAAACAGGCCTTTGTTAAAGCGAGAATGCTCTGTCATGCGGTTAAGGGCATCCACTGCGACACGGTCGAACAGGCGGAAGTCGCCGACATCATTGGCAATGGGATATTCGGCCAGCGAATTGATCGCCTTGTAAAAAAACCGGGAACTGGAGCGTTTGAACAAAGTGTCTGCACTGCGGTCACTGCGCTTGGCGTTGACGACTTGCGCCCCTGCCCGCCAACGCTCGATCATGGGCCGCAGAAGTTCGGGCGGATCCTGCAGATCCACATCCATCGGGATCACGGCATCGCCGGAGGCCGCTTTCAACCCTGCACTCAATGCGGCCTCTTTGCCAAAATTGCGCGATAACGACACCAGTTTGATGCGCAGATCGGTGCGGCACATGGCGCGTACGGTTTCGCGCGTGTCATCAGCGCTGCCATCATCGACAAACACGATTTCAAAGCGCGGCGTGATTTCGTCAATCGACCAGCTCGCCGCAATCGCTGCATCAACCGCAGACACGAACGGACCGACACTGCCGCGCTCGTTGAATACCGGCACAACCAGAGATACCAAGGGAGCGGCAGTTTCCATGCCAGCGACATGAAATTTCAGGTTTTCAATCACCGTCTCTCTCCAGTTTAACGCAAGCAATCGCACCCAACTGCTGGTTCAGCGCAGAATCTGTTCCGCGGGTCTGGCAAGTCCAGGCAGGGTCATTGGCAAACGATGGTGGATACATCCGGGCAGATGTCTGTTCCGTGCGGTTGTAAAGCCAGATCACCGCCGGTCTTGCGCCAGTTGCGGCCTCGCGCAACGCCACGTTGGCGTCGGCGCTTTCGGGTACGATGACCGTGCTAACCGGGATGGCAAGGCCTTGGCGCTTGAGGAAATAGGCACCAATCTGCCCGAGCGAATTTCGGTCAAGGATCTTGGCTGCAGGATGGTCCCACAGAAAAACGACCTGATCTGCCTGACTTTGGCCAGCAAAGTCGCTCGCTCTTTCAAAGCCATAGATTGCCCGCATCTCGGCGGCAGCGCTGGCTTGGCTGGCATTGAGAGCGGGCGGCAGAAACACTGCCAGCACCATCAGACTGTACAAATGCGGTCGTGCGCTTGTGTAAAAGATGAGCGTAAGGCCCAACAGCGTTGGCGGCACCAATGGCACCAGATACCGGTTGATGAGCGATGCCTGCAGCACGCCGATCAGTACAGCAATGCCAAATCCGATGGCGGCTGTTGCGGCCACTACAACCAGACTGCGTGGCACAACTGGCTTTGCATCCTTGCTTCCACGGTGTGCAACTGCGGCAATCAGGACCACAAGGATAACGCCGAAAAGAACCGGGCTTACCGCTCCCAGAACATACTTTGCGTGATCCAACGCCATTTCGGCCGTTGTCGTTTGCTGCCACACCACTTCCGGGCGCGCATATTCCTTCAGACGGGGCAAATGATGGGCAAACCACGCCAGGCCGGGCAACGCCAACAGCGCGGCCGGCCACACTTTGGCCAACCCGAAGCGGTGACGATGTGCAAGGACAAGGGTCTGGGCAAGGACCAGCGCGGCGGCAAAATAGTGCGTCAGGAACATTGCTGTGCCCAGCGCAACCCATGCTGCCGCCAGTCTTGGCGTCAGGCCTTCCAAAAGCTTGCACAATACCAGCGTTGAAGCGGTTGAAAGCAGCAGCATCAGACCGTAACCGCGCGCATCAAGCATCAGGGCCAGGCCTTGCGGCCAAAGCATGATCAGGCCCGCCCACACACCTGCCGCAGCGCGGGGCAATCCCTGCGGACGCCACAACAGCGGCAGCACCGCTGCGGCCAGAACAAACAGAATGCTGGGCAGGCGCAGCATGAAATTGCTGTCGCCAAAAACACTCACCCAACCGCGCAAAAACGCATAGTAAAGCGGCGGATTACAATCGAGCCACGCCTCATGCCAAAATCCTGCCCAATCGGGCCGCGTGGCGATCATCGCGCTCCATGTTTCGTCAAGCCAAAGCGGAGCGTCGGCTGCCACCTGCAATCGCAGGCCAATAATATAGAAAACGGCCAAGGCGGCCACAGCGCCTTGCAGTTGCATCGATCCGATCGGCGATTGCTGCATGGTAGTGGCGGGTGAAAGCACTGATTTCTCTGCCTGTCCGTGTCGAAAACCGGCTGTCGTGGCCGCGAAATTCCAAGCGCTGGAACCCTGACGCGGCGCGCGAGGATCCCATCACCTTTCGAAACCAATCTTAAATTTTGTTGGTTAAGAAATTCCTAATTCTGCGCCGGACAATAGCACCCGCACCGTATCGCCCGCGCCTTGGGCGCGCTGCTGATTGGCCCTTTCGCAACGGGGGGAACGCGTTATGGTTGATGGCGAAGTTTCAGGGTTGAAGTGAGAACCAATGTGAACCGCAACAGGGCTCATCTATCCATTGTCTTGTTGGCCTTTGTTCTTCATTTGCCTGCTCTGTTCTTTGCCGATGGCGCATCGCACAGCAGCGTTTACAACTATATCTGGACCACCCAGTTTGCGGATGCTTTTCAAAACGGCGAATTTTATCCGCGCTGGTTTCCTGACAGTTTCGAAGGCCTGGGCAGCCCGACGTTCTATTTTTATCCGCCACTTGCCTATTGGGTATCCGGCAGCATTGCCGCGCTGGGCATAAGCGCAACCGTAGCCAATGTTATTGCGGCCATGGCGTTCAGCGCCGCTTCCGGCCTTGCCATGCATCGCTGGCTGGCGGCGCAAACCCCGCATGCTGTGCCGGGTGCGCTCGCCTACATGGTTGCACCTTACCATCTCTACGACTTTTACGTGCGCGGCGCTTTGGCCGAATATGCCTCGTTCATGTGGCCGCCACTGATCCTCCTGGCGATCAGCAACTTGCGGGGCGCACGATCCATCTGCGCCCTCGCACTTGCCTATGCGGGTCTGATGATCACGCATCTTCCGGTTGCATTGCTGGCCACGGTTTTCCTGATCGCACCTTTCGGCATTAAGAGATTTATCAAGGACCGGAGCGTTCTGTTACCGGGCATTGCAGCAGGCGTGCTCGGCATCGGGCTGGGCGGTTTCTATCTTGTCCCCGCAATGCAGCTTCAAGGGGCAATATCCACCGATTTGCTCTGGTCCGATTATTATAAGCCAGCAACGTGGTTCCCGTGGAACCAGCCTTATCACGGTTATTTGCTGGGGATACCCGCATTTGCGCTGGCGCTGATGATTTTGGGTGCGGCCATACGCGGCTATTGGGGAATGGCCACGGCCATTACGGCTGCGGCGGCCATCGGGATCATTCCTTTCGTATGGGACGTCAGCCTGTTGGCGCAGGTCCAGTTCCCATGGCGCTTGCTTGGCCTGGTCGAGTTTACCGCTGTCACCGCACTCGTTCTCAAACCGCGCTTCACGCCATTGCTGAAACTTGCGATTGCGGTTGCGATCCTTCCGGTTACCACCTTCAGCGTTGCCGCCTTGGCCACCTTGCGCACGCCAATGGACATTGCCCTGGTTGACAGCAAGCGCCCCGATGCGCCTGAATATCTGCCCCGTGGCATAGACAAAAGCGGGATCACCGGAACACAGCGCATCCCTGATCTTGATGCCTTTGCGCCCATTTCACGCAGCAGCAGCATCACCGTAACGCAGCCGGGGCATGTGGTGATGGGCAGGGCCGATTTTCCAATCTGGCGCGTGACCCACAACGGCAGAGAGATTGCTCATTCCGGCCCGCTTATCAGCTTTTATGCGGCAGAACCGGGTGTCTATGCGATTGAACGCAAAACGTTGCGCAGTGAAATCGCCGGTGGCACCGCGTCCCTGGTTGCGATCCTTGCAATGCTGCTGTTGTGGGCTTTTGCTGACCGCTTGGACAGGCCGCACCGGGTCAGCGGCAAAACCTTTGAAGAGTATCCCGCGCGCTAACCTTGCGCGAAGTGCGTATGGCTGATTGCGGCCTGCCGGTAGATGCTGAAGATCGGAAGAGCGTCG
>JBEQBV010000216.1:0-6596 GCA_041639635.1 Novosphingobium sp. | reverse complement strand
TGTGTAGTGCTAACCCATTCACAGCACAGGAAAACCCTTCCGTGAAAATCCGCAACCTTACCATCTCACTTCTCGTCTTCACCGCGCCTTTGGGCACAGCTGCAATCGCTCAGGAAACCGCTGCTGGCGCTTCGGCACCGGCTGCGGCAGCAGCCACACCCGCTGTTGGTGCAACGGTCTATGATACAGGCGGAGCCGAAGTCGGCACGATCAAGAGCGTTTCTGCGCCGAATTTTGTCATCGATACAGGAAAGAACACGGCCACCCTTGCTCTCACTGCCCTCGGCACCGGGCCCAAGGGGCCTGTTCTTGGCCTGACCAAGGTTGAACTCGATGCGGCTGCAGAGAAGGCAGCAGGTGCCGCAAAGGAAGAACTTGCTGCGGCCATCGTGGTCGATGCAGCCGTCCACGCCTCTGATGGCACAACCGTTCTCGGGAAGATCAGCGAAGTGAGCGAAACCGACTTCGTGCTCGATACCGGCACCACCAAGGTCAAACTCCCGCGCACATCTGTGGCTAAGGGTGAATCCGGCCTGTTCATCGGCATGAGTGCAGAGCAATTCGCCGACGCGACCAAGAGCGCAAAGGCACCTGCACCAAGCAAGTAAGGCTTAAAATTTGCAAGCGGCATCGCCAAGCCGGTGCCGCTTGCAGTGCTTTACCCGCCGCGCAGAAGCTGGACGCCCCAATCGCGTTCGAACAGATAGAGCAGTAGCCGGGCCGCTTCTCCGCGCGGAGATGACAGGCCACCGTCCCGCTCCATCAGCAGCCGCGCATCATCGTGCGCCAAGGGAAGCAATCGCGCAATCTGTTCAAAATCGGCAACCTTGAATGGCGTATCGCCTGATTGCCGGGTGCCCAGCAGTTCACCACCACCGCGCAATCGCAAGTCTTCCTCAGCCAGTCTGAATCCATCCTGGGTTTCGCGCATCAGGGCCAAACGCTCACGCCCCGTTTCCGAAAGCGCATCGCCGCGCAGCAGCAGGCAGGTCGATTGCTGGCTGCCTCGCCCCACGCGACCACGCAACTGGTGCAACTGGGCAAGGCCGAAGCGTTCGGCCTGTTCGATGACCATCAGCGTGGCATTCGGCACGTCCACGCCCACTTCGATTACCGTAGTTGCCACCAACAGTTTCGCATCGCCACGAGCAAAGCGTTCCATCGCAGCGTCTTTGGCCTCGGGCCGCATCTGGCCGTGGACCATGACCACGCTGTCGCCAAAGCGCTCTTGCAACAGCGCATGGCGCGCTTCGGCGGCGGCGATGTCTGACGTTTCCTGCTCGTGGACCATCGGACACACCCAATAGGCCTGCGCGCCTTTGGCGATGTGCCGCCCGATGCCCTCGATCACGTCCTCCAACCGCTCTTGCGCCACGACCCGCGTATCAATCGCCTGCCGACCCGGTGGCATTTCATCAAGTCGCGAAACGTCCATCTCGCCATATTGGGCCAGTGTCAGCGTGCGCGGGATCGGTGTTGCGGTCATGGCGAGGCAATGCGGTGTTCGCCGCGCCTTTTGCGTCAGCATCAGTCGCTGGCCCACGCCAAAGCGGTGCTGCTCATCGATCACCACGAGCGCCAGATTGCGATAGGCTACGGTGTCCTGAAAGATGGCGTGGGTGCCGACGCATATGTCGATGCTGCCATCAAGCAGCCCCATCAGGATCGATTCGCGCGCCCTGCCCTTGTCCCGCCCTGTCAGCAGCGCGATGTTCACGCCGGTGCCAGCGGCCATGCGCGTCAGGGTTTCGGCATGCTGGCGCGCAAGGATTTCGGTGGGGGCCAGCAAGGCAGCCTGACCTCCGGCTTCTACCGCGATCAGCATGGCGTTGAGCGCCACCGCTGTTTTGCCTGACCCGACATCGCCCTGCAGCAGCCGCAGCATCGGCGCGCCCTGGGCCACGTCGCTTTCGATCTCGGCGATGGCGCGCTTTTGCGCTCCGGTCAGTTCAAACGGCAGGTTCAACTTTGCCCGCAGGCGCCCGTCGCCATGGAGCGGCGTCCCTTTCTTGGCGCGGTTGCTTTGGCGCACCAGCAGCAGCGCAAGGCTGTTCGCCAGCAGTTCATCATAAGCGAGTCGGTCGCGCGCAGCCTTGTCCTCGCCCTTGTGCGCGGCGCGCAAGGCATCGTGCCAGCGCGGCCAGTCGTTGCGCGCGGCAAGGCCCGGTTCGATCCATTCGGGCAGGTCGGGCAGATGCGCCAGCGCCTGCTGAACAAGGCCCTGAATGCGGTTCTGGGTCAGCCCTTCAGACAGGGCGTAGACCGGTTCGGTCAACTGGCCGATCATCCCGGCGCTGTCTTCGCTCACGTGATCGGGATGGACCATCTGCCAGGTCTGGCCATATTGATCGAGCCGCCCCGCCACCCAGCGCTTCTCGCCGATGGGAAGCTGCTTTTTGCCGCTATAGGCCGCGCGGCCAAAGTAGGTGAGCGCGACGTAATTGCCGACCGAATCCTCGGCCATGACCCGGAACGGCCCGCGCCCGGCAGACTGGCGATATTCGCGCGGGGTGAGCGGTAAGACGATCTGCTCTCCAAGGCCCGCCTCATCCAGATTGCCCACCGCACGCCGAAGCACCCAGCGTTCGGGCAGATGATAGGCAATGTCCCGCACGCGCCCCAGTCCCAGCTTTTCGAGCGGGCGTGACAAGCCCTGCCCCACGCCTTTCAGGCTGCCGGTTTCTGCAAACAGGGTGTTGAGCACTTCGGGTCGCATGGCGCGGACATAAGCCGTGCAAGCGGGTTTCGCCACAAAGGAAAATCAAGGCGATTTGACGCAGCGCAAGGTGATTGGTCCCAACTGAGCGCTTCGTTCGTTCAGAAGCCACAATCACAGGAGTTTACCCACAATGTTGATCCCCCACGGTGCTGTCATCGCGCTTGTCGATGGCGAAGACTGGCAGATCCTGCGCAACAGCGGGACCGAGGCCGAGCCGGAGCTGACCGAAATGGCCACACCGGAACTGGTTGAAAGCAACCATGGTTCGGGCAACCGTCATGGCACCAGTTCGGCCAACCCATCGGGCAATCAGCGCGATGAAGACGCCCACGCCGCAGCCGTGGCCGACTGGCTGAACCGGCAGGTGCAGGACCACAAGATCGAACAGCTCGTGGTGATCGCGCCGCCACGCACCTTGGGCGAATTGCGCCATCATTACAGCAAGGCGGTGGAGCGTGCCGTGATTGGCGAACTGGCCAAAGACTTCATGGACCGCCAGCCCCCCCAGATCATCGCGGCCCTGCGCAGCAAGTAAGCTCGTAATCGCAGCCCCGGCGCGGCAAAGTCATCCGCGCCGGGCATGGTTCAGCACCTGCCCGCTTGAACAGGCTGCACAGCCTTGTCTCGCATCCCGGTTGCGCCTAACGGTTTTGCCATGACCGAAAGCCCTGCCTCTACCGCCGAGATCACCGCTGACCGCCTGAAACGCCTGCAATTCCGCGCATGGCATCGCGGCACGCGCGAGGCGGACTATATGATTGGCTGCTACTTTGACCGCTTCCACGCCAACTGGAATACTGAGCAAGTCGTGTGGTTCGAAGAGCTGATCGAGGAAGATGACGTCGACATCATGGCATGGGCGCTGGGAACACAGATCGTTCCCGAAAAGTATCAAGGCGCGATGATGGACGTTATGCGCAAGCTGGACTACGTCGAGATTCCGCGCTGATTCAATCTGCAGCGCAGTAGCAAGCCCGCCATGTCTGATCTGAACCGCATCCTGTCGGCCAAGACGCCGCTCACGCTCTCGTCCGTTGCGCGCGGGGCGCAGCCGCTTGTGTTGGCTGACCTTGCACGCGCAGCAAAGGGCCGCGCGGTGTTCATTGCGCCCGATGAAGCGGCGATGCGCGCGGTGGCAGACAGCGCTGCGTTCTTTGCGCCTGACCTTGAGGTGATCGACTTCCCGGCGTGGGATTGCCTGCCGTTTGATCGCGCTTCGCCTGCGCTCAGTGTCAGTTCAAGGCGTCTTGCGGCACTTCAGAAGCTGCAGCACAAACGGGCTGGTCCGCAACTGTTGGTCACCACGATCAACGCGGTCCTGCAGCGTGTGCTCACCCCGTTCCGCATCCGCGAATCCACCCGGCTGTTGACGCCCGGCGCGGAAATCGGGCGGGAGAGCCTGATCGCGCTGCTGCAGCGACAGGGTTATTCGCGCACCGATACCGTGGTCGATGCCGGTGAATATGCGGTGCGCGGGTCTGTGTTCGATATTTTCCCGTCGGGCCTCGATCACGGCCTTCGGCTCGATTTCTTTGGCGACGAGCTGGAAACGCTGCGCCTGTTCGATCCGAACACGCAGCGTTCTGTGCAGCCGGTGGAAACGCACCTGTTGCTGCCCGCCAGCGAAGCGCTGCTCGATGACGACAGCATCAAGCGTTTCCGCAGCCGCTACCGCGAACTGTTCGGCGCGAATGCTACAGGCGATCCACTCTATCAGGCGATCAGCGAGGGCCGCCGTCTGGCAGGCATGGAGCACTGGCTGCCGCTGTTCGAAGACCGGCTCGTTACGCTGTTCGATCATCTGGGCGCGGACGATCTGGTGGTGCTGGATGGCACCGCGATCAAGGCCGCCGAACAGCGTGTGGCGGACATTACCGACTACCACCAGTCACGGCTCGATAGCTCGTCCAAGGCGCCCGGCAGCTATCGTCCGCTGGCCGAAGACGCGCTTTACCTGAAGCAGGACGAGCTGGACCGAGCGCTGGCGGGCTGGCCAGTCCACCGCACGACCATCTTTGCCGAGCCTGAATCCAAGCAGGTCATCGATTTCGGCTTCACCTCCAGCCACGATTTCACGCCCGAACGCGCCGCGGCGACGAGCGGCGGGAACAACATCTACGAAGCCGCCGCGAAGTATATTGCGGCGCTGGGCACGCGCGGCAAGAAGCCCATCGTTGCAGCCTACACCACCGGATCACGCGCGCGGCTCGCTTCGCTGCTGACCGAAGCGGGCAAGGCTGCGCCGCTGATGGCCGAGACGTGGCAGGAAGCGCTGGGCCTTGCTGCCATGGGCAAGCCCGTCGCCGTTGTTCTCCCGCTCGAACAAGGTTTCGCCAACGACGATCTGGAACTGCTGACCGAGCAGGACATCCTTGGTGACCGCCTTGTCCGCCGCAAGAAGAAGCGCAAGAATGCCGATGCGTTTCTGGCTGAGCTGTCGGCGCTTACGCCGGGCGACTTGGTGGTTCACATGGACCATGGCATCGGGCGCTATATCGGGCTTGAAGCGATTGCGGTGGGTGATTCCCCGCACGATTGCGTCCAGCTGGAATATTCGGGCGGTGACAAGCTCTATATCCCGGTCGAAAACCTCGATGTCCTCTCGCGCTATGGCTCGGATGCCGAAGGCGTCGGGCTCGACAAGCTGGGCGGCGAGGCGTGGCAGCGGCGCAAGGCCCGGATGCGCGAGCGCATTCTGGAGATGGCGGGCCAACTCATGGCCACCGCCGCCCACCGCGCGCTGCGGCAGGGCCTTGTTTTGCCGGTGGACCCGGCCAGTTACGGCCCTTTCGTCGATCGCTTCCCGTGGGACGAGACCGAGGATCAGGAGCGCGCCATCGGCGACGTTCTGTCCGACATGGTCGAAGGCAAGCCGATGGACCGCCTCGTTTGCGGCGATGTGGGCTTTGGCAAAACCGAAGTGGCATTGCGCGCCGCTTTCGTCGCCGCGATGCAAGGCGTTCAGGTGGCGGTGGTTGCGCCAACCACGCTGCTGGCGCGCCAGCACTTCACCAATTTCGTCGAACGCTTCAAGGGCTTCCCAATTGAAATCGGACGCCTTTCGCGGCTCGTTCCGCCCAAGGAAGCAGCAGAAACCAAGGCAGGGCTTGCCGATGGGCGGATTGATATTGTCATCGGCACCCACGCATTGCTGGCCAAGACGGTGGAGTTCAAACGCCTCGGCCTTGTGATTGTGGACGAGGAACAGCGCTTTGGCGTGACGCACAAGGAGAAGTTGAAGGAACTGAAGGCCGACGTCCACGTCCTGACTCTCACCGCCACGCCGATTCCGCGCACGCTACAAATGGCCATGTCGGGCCTGCGTGAGTTGTCCACGATCCAGACACCGCCGGTCGACCGGCTTGCCACGCGGACCTATGTGATGCCGTGGGACGACATGGTGATGCGCGAGGCGCTGCTGCGTGAACACCAGCGCGGCGGGCAGAGCTTTATCGTGGTGCCGCGTATCGCCGATATGCCCGACGTGGAGGAATGGCTGCGGCTGAATGTGCCCGAAGTCCGCTATATCGCAGCGCATGGCCAGATGAGCCCCACCGAGGTCGAGGACCGCATGGGCGCATTTTACGAGAAGAAGTACGAGGTCCTGCTCTCCACCACCATCGTGGAAAGCGGCATCGACATCCCCAGCGCCAACACCATTGTCATCCACCGCGCAGACCGCTTTGGCCTTGCTCAGTTGTATCAGTTGCGCGGCCGCGTGGGGCGCGGGAAGATCCGCGCTTATGCGTACCTGACGCATTCCGAGAACACAGCGCTGTCCGAAGTCGCGGAAAAGCGGCTCAAGGTACTGGGTGATCTCGACAGCCTTGGGGCAGGCTTCCAGCTGGCCAGCCACGATCTCGACTTGCGCGGCGCG
>JBEQBV010000215.1:0-6630 GCA_041639635.1 Novosphingobium sp. | reverse complement strand
AGAAGCCGTTGCCGGTGCTGGCGCGGGTGATAAGTTGCTTGAGTGGCTCTGTCACGCGGCCGATTTCATCGGCGGTGGGCGGACTTGCGGCAAGGTCGGCAGCAATCTTGTCAGCCGCGGCAAAGAACGTATCGAAATCACCGGGGCGCAATTGCACCATGGCCGAGAGGTAACCGCCCGAGGGCAGATCGAGCGGCCAGCTTGAGCCGACTTGTGGAGCGTAGCTTGCCCCCACCTTCTCGCGCATGGCATCGAACAGGCGGTTGTTGAAGATCTGCGCCAGGATTTCGAGCTGGCGGCTTTCGCGCACGCCCTGCTGGCCGCCACCGGTGGGCCACGCGACGACCGCCGCTGCTTGCGAGGGATCACCGCGATGGGTCAAGACCAACGGCTCAGCATTGTGGGCGGGGATCGTGGGCGTCAGCGGCGGTTGCTGCACGGCAGGGCGCGCGGGCAGTGCGCCGAAGGTCTTTTCCAGTGCGGCGATGGCCTGTTCGCGCGTGAAATCGCCGAACATGTCCACCTCGATCGGACCTTGTGCCAGCAGCGGCTCCCACACGGCGCGGAAGCCTTCGGGTGTGACTTTTTCCAGCTCGGCCGGATTGGGCGTGGCATAGCGCGGATCGCCATCGCGCAGCAGCCAGTTCAGATCGCGGTTCAGGACCGACATCGGCGCGGAATTGTAGCTTTCATACTGGAGCTTTGCCGCGGCCTTGGCGCGCAGCACCGGGTTTGGCTCCCACCGCGGTGTGGCCAGCTTTGCCGCCATCAGATAAAGCTGATCGGCAAGGTCGGCGGGCCGGGTATCAGCCGACAGGACAAACGCAGTATCGTCGATGCTGAAATCAAGGCTCAGCTTGCGGCCCGTGGCGAGCCGATCAAGATCATCGCGGCCCAGTTCGCCAATGCCGCTATCCATCAGCGCCACTTGGCCGATGGGGCCATAGACGGCGTTCTGCGGGCTGATCGCCGAATAGCCACCGCCAAAGCGGGCTTTCAGGATGATGCGTCCGGGTTCGGCATCGTTCGGCCAGAGCAGGACCTTCACCCCGTTGGACAGTTCGATCTGTTCTATGCCCAGCAGGCCGATGGGCCGGGCGCTGGCCACCGTTCCGGGCGTGCCGACCGGCGGCAAATCGGAAAACTTGATCGAATTGGCCGCAACGCGGCTGCCCGAAGCCGCCTCGACCGGCGCGGTCAGCGCGGCGCGCAGCGCGGTTTCATCGGCTTCGCCCGCCTTTGGCGTGATCATCATTGGGCGGATCACTGTGCCGGCAAACAGCTCGCGCGTGCTTTTCAGGATCGCATCGGGTTTGAACAGCGGGATCGTGCTGCGGAAGATTTCATAGACCGTGTCGGGATTGGCCACCGTTTCCCGGATATCAACGGCATTGACGATATCGTCTGCCGCGCGCGATCCGGCGATGGTGGATTGCGTTTCCACGCCCACCTTGAACGCCACTTCGAACTCGGCCACCTCGCGGTCGATCTCCTCTTGCGATGGTGGAGTGGCCAGCGCATCGGCGATCACGGCGCGCACATCGGTGACGGCGCTTTTCCAGTCTTCGCTCAGCGGAGTTACGGTGACAATGGTGGCGTCGGCAGAGCGCGAAAGCTCCTGCTTCATCTCGTCAACCGAGGCCGCAAGGTAGCTGCCCCCTGCCCGCGCCCGACCTTCAAGACGGCGGTTGATCAGCGCCAGGCCCAAACGGCCGATCATCAAGCCCTGGTTGTAGGCAACGGTATCGTTGACCTTTTTCCAAGGCCGCAGGATCGCCCAGTTGACGATGCGCGGCAGGTCAGGCTCGACCATCACGCGCGCTTCGCCCACCGGGTTTTTCGGGTCTATTCCGGCGGGCGCTACTGGCTTTCCGAAATCGGGCTGTGGCGACTTTTTGCCAGCCACTTTCCAGCCGCCGAACCACTGTTCGATGCGTGCAACCAGCGTGGCGGGATCAGCATCGCCCGCCACCACGATCACGGTGTTGTCGGGCCGATACCACTTGTCGTGGAACGCTTTGACCTTGGCCCCGTTGGCCGCTTCCAGCGTAGGCACCGTGCCGATTGGATTGCGCGCGGCCAGCAGCTGGCCCTTGAAGAACAGGTTGCGCGTTTCATCCAGCACGCGCGACTGCGCGCTGGTGCGCTCGCGCATTTCGGCCAGCACGATCGGCACTTCGATCTTCACGCCGCGATCGGTAAAGATCGGCGCGATGATCATGCCGGACAGGAGGCGGAACGTCTCGTCCAGCTTGGCCGGATCGGCCTGCGGAATGTCGAGCTTGTAGACGGTCTGCGTCGGGCTGGTTTCGGCGTTGGTATCGCTGCCGAAAGTCGCGCCAAGGCGCTGCCACGTGGGGATCGTCTCGCCTTCCTTAAGATACTTCGATTCGCGGAAGGTCAGGTGTTCAAGAAGGTGGGCGTAACCGCGCTGCTCATCGGTTTCATACATCGAACCCGCATCGACCAGCACGCGGATCGAAACCTGTTCGGGCGGGACGCCGCTGTGGCGCACCGCATAGCGCAGGCCATTGGACAGGACGCCAAAGGTCCACGCCTTGTCCTGCGGCACGTCTGAGCCCTGATAGAGCCAGGGCACGGCTGCCTTCGTGGCGGTCGCTGCCGGTTTCGCGGGGGCCTGTGCAATAACAGGTGCCGTCGAAACCAGCAGGAGGGAGAGGAACAGGCCAAGGCGCCGGGCGCGCGAGTTATGAGATTGCATCGCCTGACTATAGGAAGCCTTCGGATGAAGGACCAGTGAATAGACCCGTTATTGTTGGGGGGGTGATGGCTGCGCGGGTGCGGATTGTGCTGCTGCCTGCGCAGCGCGCATCGCCTCAATCTCGGCCGTGGTCTTGAAGTCAACCAGTTCAACCTGAAACACGAGGTCTGAATTTGCCGGGATCGGACCGGAGGACTGCGCGCCATAACCAAGCGCCGAAGGCACGCAGAAGCGCCAGATGCTGCCCTTGGCCATCATTTGCAGGCCTTCCGAAAAGCCGGGAATCACCCCATCAACCGGGAACGCAGCCTGCATACTCTGGTCAAAGACATCACCATTGGCGGCAAGATAGCCGATGTAGTTGACCAGCACGTAATCGGCCTTTGCAGGCTTTGCGCCTTCTGCAGGCTTGAGCACGAGCGAACCAAGGCCGCTGGGGCCGGCTGACCCGCACAGGCGCTGCGGTGCGGCAACGACAGGGTTGAGCGGCAAGGGAATGGCGGTGCTCGATGGCGCAACGGGCTTTGGTGCGGGCGCAGGCGCTGCATGGGCGGGCGCTGCAATGGCAAAAAGGACAGGAGCGAAGCGGCACAGGGCGCGAGGGTTTGTGATCATGCCGATGCCATAGCGGCCCAAGTACAGCTTCGCCAATGCTGAGTTTGCTATGCTCCCCTGCCCTTGGGCCACTTGACCCGTGCCGCCACAGGCCTACATGCAAGGCATGTTTATTGAAACCGAAACCACGCCCAATCCGGCCACGCTGAAGTTCCTGCCCGGCGAGCAGGTCATGCCCACTGGCACGCGGGAGTTCACCTCGCCCGAAACAGCAGAGGCCTCGCCGCTGGCACAAGCCCTGTTCGATCTGGGTGATGTGACGGGGGTATTTTTCGGGTACAATTTCGTTTCGGTCACCGCCGCTCCGGGCGTTGAATGGGCATCGCTCAAACCGCAGGTGCTTTCGATCCTGCTTGACCACTTCGTATCGCAGGCTCCGCTTTTCGCGCCCGGCAGCGCAGGTGGCATTGCCGTTCCTGCCGAAGGTGACGCGGATTTTGCCGACGACCCAGCCGATGCCGATGTGATCGAGCAGATCAAGGACCTGATCGAAACACGAGTGCGTCCAGCCGTTGCTAACGATGGCGGCGACATCATCTACCGGGGTTTTCGCGAAGGTGTGGTCTATCTGCAGATGCAGGGCGCCTGTTCGGGATGCCCGTCATCCACGGCAACGCTCAAGAACGGCATCGAAAGTCTGCTGAAGCACTATGTGCCCGAAGTCAGCGAAGTGCGAGCAGCCTGAATGCGAAGCGCGGGGGCCTGAATGCGGACGCTCGCGATCGATTGCGCGACGGAAGCCTGTTCGGTCGCCCTGTTTCAGAACGGCGAACTGATTGCCGGCGAATCGCTGACGCTGGGCCGCGGACACGCAGAGCGGCTTGTGCCGATGATCGCAGCGCTTCCTGAAAAGGGTCGTGCCGATGCGATCGCTGTGGATATTGGCCCTGGCAGCTTTACAGGGATTCGCGTTGGCCTAGCAGCGGCCCGCGCGCTCGGGCTTGCATGGGATGCGCAAGTCATTGGGTTCGAAAGCCTCGCTCTCGTGGCTGCGATGGCAAGCAAGCAGCACCCGGGCCATGCAATCGACGTCTGCATGACTGGTGGGCATGGCGAATGGTTCTTTCAGCCTTTCGACAGCCAAGGCGCAGCATTGGCCGGGATCGTTTCGATCCTCCCCGACGATGCGGCCAGCAGGAGTACAGCAAGCGTGATTGCAGGGACGCAGGCTGCCGGGCTGGCCCGATTTCGGCCCGATGCAGCTGCACTGGATCTTCACCCCGATGCGCGTTGCCTGACGCTCCTGCCACCAGATGCATTTCAGGCTGATCCAAGACCGAGCTACGGTCGCGCACCAGATGCGCGCTTGCCGGGTGCGCCTCTGCCAGCCGCCGCTTGATATCTCCTGACCCGTTGCGAAGAGCGTAGAGCCCATGGACGCCCCGCTTGACGATATCGACCGGATCATGTCCGTGATGGAGCGCGCCTTCCCCGCTGAATTCGGCGAAGCGTGGAACCGGCGACAAGTTGTCGACGCACTTCTTGTCGGCAATTGCCGCTACGGCCTGATCGGCGTCGATGGCAATGACCAGATACCGAGCGGCGGGGATGCTGCGGGTTTCTTCATGAGCCGTTCAATTCTGGATGAAGAAGAACTGCTGCTGTTTGCGATCATGCCTGAACACCGACGCAAAGGTTTCGGTCATTTGCTGCTGTCGCGATTTCTATCCACTTCGAAACAGTCCGGAATGTCACGCGTTTATCTTGAGATGCGCAAGGGGAATCCTGCTGCGTTTCTCTATGCCTCGCATGGCTTCCAACAGATCGGCCTACGTCCAGGTTATTATCGGACGCCTGATGGCACACGTATCGACGCAATCAGTCAGGAATTGACCTTCTGATATCGTTCCGGATTTTGTCCGATACTTGAACCACTTCTGCCGTTAACCATGAAACCTTCAAATTTTCGCGGCGATAAAGGGCGATAATGGGTAACTACCCACCCCCTCTTGCCAAGGTGATTGGGTTGTGATTCACACTACCGATGAATCGCGAAGAACTCGAACGGCTTACGAAGCCGGAGTTGATTGATCTTTTGCTGGGCCTGCAGCGTCCGGGGAAGACATCGCGGACATCGTCGAAGCCGCCTTCGACGGATCAGAAGGTCAATCGTGAAGGGTCGCGGCCTGGTGGAGCCAAGCCTGGTCATAAGGGGCACGCCCGCGTTCTGGCTGAGACGCCTGATGCGTACGAAGATCATCGCCCCGAGCATTGTCAGCATTGCGGCCTGCCATTTGGTGCAGATGTAGTGGCGGAGGTTATCGGCGAATATGACGAGATCGACCTTCCCCAAGTGAAGCCATTGGTACGGCGGCATCGCAGGATGGCTTGCCGCTGCACGCAGTGCGACAAAGCGACCCGGGCGCCTGTTCCTTGGGCAGCGCAAGGCACCCCATTTGGCCGCCGCATCCATGCTTTGGCGCTGTACCTGAAAACCAATCAGTTGTTTTCATACCAGCGGCTGCAGGGCGTATTTCGCGACTTGTTCGGCCTCGATATCAGCCAGGGCGCGCTGATGAACATGTTCAAACGGACTGCGCCGATCTTTGCCGCCAAGCGCGACGATGCATTGATAGCATTACGCCGCGCAGACGTAGTGGCCTGCGATGAGACCGGAATGCGGATTGAGGGCTGCAACGGATATCAATGGGTTTTTTGCGCGCCCGAGGCTGTCGTTCATACCGCTGTATTCAGCAGAGCTGCCCAGGTTGTGCGCGACACCATGGCCGGGCACCAGCCTGATGTGTGGATATCGGATCGCTATTCCGGCCAGCAAGGGCACGGGCAACATCATCAAACGTGCCTTGCCCACCTTGATCGCAAAGCACGCTTTGTCGAGAAACACGGCAGTGACCTTATCGGTATGCGCTTGAAATTGTGGCTGGACCGGGCCTTCGGTCTTGCCCGCGATATTGCAACGCTTGCCGCATCAACAATCAAAACCCGACGGCGCAAACTGCTGAGCGACCTCGATGTCATCCTTGCCACTGCCACCGATTGCAAACTGGCGACAGAACTGCTCGGGCAAATTAGACGCGCGCGCAATCAGTTGCTCACATTCTGCGACTTCCCCGGCAAGGTCGATGCTACCAACAACGTCAGTGAGCGGGCACTGCGGCCCAGCGTCATCCAGCGCAAAGTGACCAATGGATATCGCGCCAAGTGGGCCGCAGATGCTGAAGCTGCCATGCGCACCACCGTCGATACCGCCCGACTGTCAGGCGCAAATCCCTTTCAAACCATCCTCGGTGCTGTCACCGCCTGACGACTCAGATGGGGACGTGGGTAGTTAC
>JBEQBV010000214.1:0-6711 GCA_041639635.1 Novosphingobium sp. | reverse complement strand
GGGCGGCTCGACATTGCCTTTGCCACGGTGGGCGGCGGCGGGTTCAAACCGCTGATCGAAAGCAGCCCACAAGACTATCGCGATGCCTTTGAAACCAACGTGATCGCCACGTTCCACGTGATCCGCCACGCTGCGCCGCTGATGGCGCCGGGGGGATCGATCATCGTACTGTCATCGGGTGCGGCGGTGCTGACATTCAGGCACTTGTCGGCCTACCACGTGGCCAAGGCAGGGCTGGAAGGGCTGGTGCGCATGGCGGCGGACGAGCTGGGGCCATCGGGCCTGCGCGTCAACGCGATCCGGCCCGGCCTGACTCGCAGCGGCGCGACGCAAGACATGTTCGATGGTGGTGCGGCAGAAGCATTCCTGCCCGAATATCCGCTGGGCCGATTGGGCGAGGCTGAAGATATTGCAGGGGCCGTGCGGTTCCTTGCCGGAGACGAAAGCGCCTGGGTGACCGGGCAATGCATCGCGGTGGACGGCGGCAACCTGCTGCGCCGCAGCCCGGATCTTGCGCCATTACCTTTGGCCAATCCGCTTTATCAGGAGAAATCACAATGAAAGTTCTCGTAGTCGGCGGCACCGGCGCGCTGGGTGGCCATGCCGCGCTGCATCTGGCGGCAAAGGGCCATGATGTGACGATCACCGGGCGCGGGAGCGCAGCGCCCGAGGGCACGCCGTTGACCAAACTGGGCTTCATGCAGGGCGATTATGTGGCGGGCGATTTCACGCCAGACCGGCTCAAGGGCTTTGACTGGGTGGTGTTTGCCGCGGGCAACGATCCGCGCCATGTGCCGCAGGGCGAGGACTTTGCCGCATGGCTGCACAAGGCCAACCACGTGGCCCTGCCCGCGTTCTTTGCCGCCGCGCGCGAGGCGGGCGTGGCGCGTGCAGTGCAGCTGGGCAGCTTTTACCCGCAGGCCGCGCCCGAACTGGTGGCGGACAATGTCTATATCCAATCGCGCCTTGCCGCGTGTGAGGGCGCGCGGGCCGAAGGACGCCCCGGCTTTGACGTGGTGAGCGTGAATGCGCCCTTCATGGTTGGCACCGTGCAAGGTCTGCCCAGCGCGATCTTCGATCCTTATGTGCAGTGGGCCAAGGGCAATATCCCGATCCCGTTCTTTGCGCCGACCGGTGGGACCAACTTCATGTCGTTCCGGTCGTTGTCCGAAGCCATCGAAGGTGCATTGCTGCGCGGAGAGCCTGGCAAGGCCTATCTGGTGGGCGACGAAAACCTGACGTTCCAGCAATACTTCCAGCTGTTCTTTGACGCTGTCGGGAGTGATGTGGTGCTGGAGGCGCGCGACGAGGAATTGCCGCTCCTGCCCGATATCGCGATCCCGCAAGGGCGCGGCAATACGATCAGTTATGAACCCGATGCTGGCGAAACTGCGCTGCTCGGCTATCGTCGGCACGATGTAGCTGCGGCTGTGGCAGAGATTGCCAAGCAATTCGGCTGAATCGGGAGAAACACGAATGACGCTTAACCCACAGGTCGAGGCGCTGCTGGGCTTTTTTGCGCAGATGCCGCCAGTCGATTACGCCACGGTCACGCCGCAAGCCCTGCGCGAAATGAACAAGCCGATGCAGATGGGGCCGCCGCCAGCCGTGGCACAGGTGCGCGATCTTTCGCTAGACCTTGCAGGCCGCACCATTGGCGCACGGCTTTATGTGCCTGAAGGCGCGGGCGAAAATCCAGCGCTGGTGCTGTTTTATCACGGCGGGGGCTGGGTGATTGGCGATCTGGAATCGCACGATGCCACCGCGCGCGCTTTGGCACGGGCAAGCGGTGCAGCGGTGCTGGCGGTGGATTACCGGCTTGCGCCCGAAACCAAGTTCCCCGGCCCATTGGACGATTGCTATGACGCGCTGCTGTGGGCCGTGGCCCATGCGGCGGACCTGGGCATTGATCCTGCGCGGCTGGGCGTGGCGGGTGACAGTGCTGGCGGCAATCTGGCCGCTGCCGTGGCAATCCGCGCGCGCGATGAAGGTGGACCGAAGATCATACACCAGTTGCTGATCTATCCGGTGGCCGACGCCGATTTTGGCCGCGAGTCTTACGTGGCCAACGGCGGCGGGGCCTATTTCCTGTCCACCGCGATGATGCAATGGTTCTGGGCGCATTATGTTGACGATGTGGCCGCGCCGCATGGGCTGGCCGCATTGGTGCGCCATGATGATCTGAGCGGTTTGCCCTCGGCCACCGTGCTGGTGGCACAGTATGACCCCTTGCGCGACGAAGGCCTCGCCTATGCCGAAGCACTGCGCGCAGCGGGGGTGGGGGTGGACACCGAAGAAGCGCCGGGCATGATCCACGGCTTTGCTTCAATGTTCGAAGCGGTTCCCGATGCCCTGCCGTTTATCGAGCGCGCAGGGGCCAAGCTGAAGGCGGCTTTGGCCTGAATACTCAGTGATGCAAGGGGCAGCGACGATGCTGCCCCTTGCCTTACACCTGCGGCTTATCGCTGAAACGCGACCGTCACCCAGAACCGCCGCGGCTGATTGAAGTATCCTTCAAGGAAGCCGAACGACGTTCGTGCGTCGTACCCGGCCACGAGCACGCGCTGGTTGGTGACATTGTCTACCGACAGCCGCAGCGATGCCCCGGTATCCGGCAGGCGGAACGTGGTGCTAAGATTCACGATGGCGTGATCGGGTGCAGCCAGTTCCGGGGTGTTTTCCACATCGAGGAAGTTCTGCGAGCGATAGGCCGCGTCCGCGCGGAAAATGGCTTCGGCAGAGCCTCCCAATGGCAGGGTATAGGACATGCCAAGGCTGCCGGTAACATCGGGCGCTTGCTTTGGCGTGCGGAAGGAAACGTCGGTTGGCACACCGCCGATGACCGAAACATACCGCTGATACCGCGCATCGAGCAGGCCCAGCGAGCTTTCAATGCGGAAACGCGGTGAAACCCGCACGCTGGCTTCAAGCTCAAGACCCTGAATGCGTGACTTGCCCGCATTTTCCGTTCGTACCACGATCAGGCCGGTGTTCTGGCTCACCGTGCTGATCAACAGTTGCTGGTCGCGATACTGATTTCGGAATGCCGCAAGATTGAGCGTCAGCACGCCGCCGATCTGGCTTTTTACGCCGAGTTCGAAGGCCTCGAGGTGTTCAGGATCAAAGGCCCCGATCTCTTCCAGCGATGTGGGGCGTCCGTTGAAGCCACCACTGCGAAAGCCGCGTGACCATGAACCATAGACCAGCACATCGCGCGCGGCCTTGTAGGCCAGCGAGACACGCGGGGTGAAGGCATCCCAGCTTTGATCGAGCGAATAGGACGGTGTGCCAAACAGCAGCGGCTGATTGCTGTAGATGCGATTGGCAGCCTGACTGAACCGCTTGTTTTCATGCGTATACCGCCCGCCCAGTTCAAGCGTGAGCGCCTGCGCCACCGGCACGGTCATGTTGCCGAACACAGCGTAGTTGGTCGTCGTCTGGCGATTGTCGAAATCGATGTTGAAATCGAGGAATGCGGGCGGGATGCCCAGCACATTGGCCGAAAAGTCGGCAAAGCCCGGCGCATTGAACAGGCCATCTGCCACCACCAGACGGGTGAGATCAGAACTGCGTTCGCGGAAGTAATAGGCCCCTATCAGCAGATTTCCGGTGCCAAACACAGGCATGGTGAACTGCAATTCCTGGCTTAACTGGCGGGCGCGTTCATTGTGGAAATCGCCTGCGTAATTGATGGTCGACGAGGCATCGCCATCGCGGCCGAACTGGGCGTGAACCCAGCGATAGGCCGTGATCGATTTGATCTGCGCCGCGCCCAGATCATAGCTGAGAGTCAGCGATCCGTTGACGGCATCGGCATCATCGCGGTTCAACTCGGGCGTGGAATCGGTCCGGTCAATCCTGTTCGGCACCGTGCAGCACGGAGCCAGAAAGGTCGATTGCAGGGTTGAGAAGAACGTTGGCGTGAAGGCCAGCATATTGTGCGCGGCGGAGTTCTGGCGGCGGTGCAGGCCATCAACCTGTGCAATGGCTTCGAACGGACCATCAGCATAACGCAGGACAGCGCGGCCCGAGATGACATTGCGATTGCCCAGATTATCGCCCGACGGCACCTGCTGCCAGCCATCGCCCCATTGGCCAAGCCCCGAAAGGCCGAACGAGAAGCCGCCGCCCAAGGGTGTGGCCACGCGGGCGCGGACGCGGAAATCGTTGTACGAACCATAGCGGACATCGCCCTCAACCTCGGTCACATCACCGGGCATACGGCTGACGATGCTGATCGCGCCGCCAACGGTGTTTTTGCCGAACAGCGAACCTTGCGGCCCGCGCAGCACTTCGATCCGTTCAACATCCAGCAATTCGGCCGCAGCGCCAAAGGTGCGCGCGACGTAGACGCCGTCAATATAAGTACCGACCGCAGGGTCGGAGGTGATGATAAAATCGTTTTCGCCAACGCCGCGGATGAAGGGCGCAATCGCTCCGCTGTTGCCGCCCTGGCCGGGGGTGAACTGCAGGTTGGGCGCAACCTGCTGAAGATCGGTCACTGCGCCAAGCCCGCGCGCCTCAAGCGCTTGACCGGAAATGGCCGTGACCGCGATCGGAACATCCTGCAAACGCTCATTCGTGCGGCGCGCGGTGACGATGATTTCATCGCTTTGCGTGGCAGCACCATCAGCCTCTTGCGCATTGGCGGGCGCTGCGATCCACATGCCTGCCAACGCCGTGCCACTTGCGAGCATGACGCGCGTTTTCCAACTTTGCGTCCTCATTACGTCAATCCCTGTATATGTTTTTATCTTGGCGAAGCGCCGCGCCCTGCAGCGCGGCCACCCCGGTATCAGTCCGTGTTCAAACCGCCGTCGCACCGCCATCCACGACCATCGCGTGGCCGGTGACGAAGCTGGCGGCAGGTGAGCAGAGCCAGACCACGGCTTCGGCAATTTCTTCCGCCGTACCCATGCGGCCCATTGGCGTCATCGAATCGATCACCTTCTTCATTTCCGGGCTGGCGACCAGAGGCGCGGTCATCGGGGTTTCGATCACGCCGGGGCACACGGCATTGACGCGGATACCGGCCTGCGCCCAGCGCAGCGCGCCGTGGCGGGCAAGGCCGACCACGCCGTGCTTTGCGGCGACATAGGCAGGCTGACCGCCATTGCCGACGATGCCGTTGATCGAAGCGGTGTTGACGATGGCCCCGCCACCGCGCGTGAGCATGACAGCCGCCTCTTCGCGCATGCAGCGCATCACGCCCGACAGGTTGATGCCCATGTTGCGCTCCCAGATCGCATCGTCATATTCATCATCGCCCAGGCGGTTGATCCCGGCATTGTTGAACGCACAATCGAGTCCGCCGAAGGTGGAGACAGCCGCGGCGACCATGGCCTTGACCTCGTCAGACTTGGACACATCGCAGCGGTGGAAGGCAGCTTTGCCGCCTGCGGCTTCTATCATGGCGACCGTTTCGGCACCGCCTGCCTCATTGACATCGCTTACCAGCACGCTGGCACCGGATCGTGCAAAGACCAGCGCCGTGGCCCGGCCGATGCCGCCGCTTGCGCCGGTGACGAGCGCCACTTTGCCGTGAAGGCCATAATCGATCATAGTCCCGAATCCTCTCCGATGTTTCGTAGCACTGCCGGTAGCATATAACGCAAAGGCCGGTCAGAAACACGGTTTATATGATATATGCGGATTTTCAAACACGGAAAACTTGGCATAATTGTTGCCGTCGGCCTGCATGTTCGATATCATGGACCCAAACATAGGAGAGCGATGATGACCGTGCAGCCTGAACATGCCGATCTTGTGATCAGGGGCGGCACGATTGTTGATGGTTCGGGCAGTGAACCGTTCATCGGCGATGTTGCCCTGCGCGGGGATGTGATCGCCTTTGCCGGCGCGCAGTATACAGGCCAGGCGAGCGAGGAAATCGACGCCACCGGGTGCATCGTGACGCCCGGCTTTGTCGATATTCACACCCATTACGATGGGCAGGCGGTCTGGTCTGACACGCTTTCGCCCAGCAGCTCGCACGGGGTGACCACCGCCGTTCTGGGCAATTGCGGCGTGGGCTTTGCGCCGTGCCGCAAGGCCGATCATCAGGCGCTGATCCGGCTGATGGAGGGCGTAGAGGACATTCCCGGCGTGGTCATGGCGCAAGGGCTGCCGTGGGACTGGGAGACGTTTCCGCAGTATCTGGACGCACTGGCCGCGCGCCCGCGCGATATCGATGTGGCCTGCCTGCTGCCGCACAGCCCCTTGCGCGTGTGGGTGATGGGGGAGCGGGCGCTGGCGCGCGAAGCGGCGACGCAGGACGATCTGGCGCAGATGCGCGATATTGCGCGTGAGGCTTTGGCCGCAGGGGCCATCGGCTTTGCCACGTCGCGGCTGAACATGCATCGCACCAAGGCGGGTGAATTGATCCCCACGTATGGCGCGGAAACGCATGAACTGATCGCCATCTGCGAAGCGTTGGCCGATGCGGAAACCGGGGTGTTTCAAGCGGTTTTGGATGCGCCGTTCGAAACATGGGAAGACGAATTGACGCGGCTGATTGCTGTGGCGGAAAGCGCGGGCCGCCCGGCCACGTTCACGCTGGCGCTGGCCAACAGCGGGCCGAACACTTGGGATGCGCCGCTGCGCATGGTGGATGAAGCCAACGCGCGCGGGCTGGATATCTCACCCCAGATTCTGCCGCGCCCGGTGGGCATGGTTTCGGGCTGGGCGCTGTCCACCCATCCGTTCTGCCTG
>JBEQBV010000213.1:0-6748 GCA_041639635.1 Novosphingobium sp. | reverse complement strand
GCTGAAGGCGATGGCCTTGTCAAACAGGCCCTTGGCCAGCGGTGAGACCATCAGATCGGCTACCGAGGCCGCGCCAGCGCTCTCGCCCGAAAGCGTGATATTGCCCGGATCGCCGCCAAACCGCGCCGCATTGGCGCGCACCCATTTCAGCGCGCTGATCTGATCCAGCAAACCGTAATTGCCCGAAGAGCCCAGCGGCGATTCCGCGGTCAAGGCCGGGTGCGCCATGAACCCGAACACCCCCACCCGGTAGTTGATGGTGATGACAACAGCCCCTCTCGCCGCCAGCTTTGCGCCGCCATAGATCGGTAGGCTGGAAGCCCCTCCTCCAAACCCGCCGCCATGAATGAACACCAGCACGGGCAGGCCCTGCACCGCCCCTTTCGGCTTCCACAGGTTGAGCGTAAGGCAATCCTCGCTCATCGGAGGGCTGGCCAGAAACTCGGCGGTATAGGGGCCCCACGGCGCAGGCACCCCTTGCTGACACACCGGGCCAAAGCGCGTCGCATCTCGCACACCGCTCCAACCCGCCACAGGCTGCGGGGCGCGCCAGCGGTTTTCCCCCACCGGCGGCGCAGCATATGGCATGCCCAGAAACGCTTCGACGCCCCCCTGCAGAACACCACGCACTTGCCCGTCAGAAGTTTTCACAATCGGCGAAGCAGAGGTGGCAGGCGCTACCGCACCCGCCCGTGCCGTCTGATCGGGAACGGCCACTGCCGCAGGTATCGAAGCTGCAAGTATAACGCCAAGGATAGAGGCAAATGCGAAGCCCAAACCCCGGTTCGGGGCCTTTTGGCGGTGCAGCTTCATGCAATTCTCCCATTTTCCGGGCCAGCATCCGACGTGGTGCATGCCCCGATTTCTTGAAACGAATAAATATGCTGGTTCTAAAACTTGATCAAGTGCCGTAAGCTGGAGCCAGACCCGGCGGTGCATCGCTCAAGCGGCATCATGCACTTCAACGCCATGAACCTAGGAAAGCGGAACCCATGCCCAACCGCCGCGCCCTTCTGCAGGGCCTTGCCAGCGCCGCCACCGCTTGTGCCCTGCCGCGCGCAGTTCTGGCCGCCGCCCCTGCCCCTGCCCCCGCTTCGCCATGGCGTCCGTTGTTCAACGGGCGCAATCTTGATGGCTGGACGATCTATGAAGATGGCGAAGGCAATGCCGATCCACACGGCGCGATCCGCATTGAACAGGGCATGCTTCACTTTCTGGGCAAAAGCTTCACCGGCCCCGAAAGCAACGGCAGCGTGAAGGCCAGTTTCGGGCACATCGCCACGCAGGCGACCTATGAAAACTATCATCTGCGCATGGACTTCCGCTTTGGCCCGCGCCGCTTTGCCCCGCGTGAATGGCAACGCCGCAATTCCGGCCTGCTCTATCACATGGGCCCCGAACGCGACCGCCTGTTCCCGGATTGCGTGGAGTTTCAGTTCGAAGAGGGCGACATCGGCGATGCCATCATGGTC
Organism: Novosphingobium sp.; assembly: GCA_041639635.1. Lineage (GTDB taxonomy): Bacteria > Pseudomonadota > Alphaproteobacteria > Sphingomonadales > Sphingomonadaceae > Novosphingobium. The sequence goes on along the minus strand of JBEQBV010000213.1, from coordinate 5,276 downwards.
AACACCAAGGCACTGCAAGGGCCGCAGCTTGGCGGTACACCGCTGTGGCCGAACTATTTCCCGGGCTTGCCGACAGCTTATGCAGAACCGCTGACCGCAGGCGGCATTGCGCGCCAATGGCATCGCCATGCTGGCGATTATGAACGGGTCGATGGCTGGAACACGATTGACCTTGTCGCCTTCGAAGATCAGGCAGCGCATCTGGTCAACGGGCGCATCGTCAACACGCTGTTCCGCATGGTCGATCGTGGCGGGCAGCCGCTCAAACAGGGCCGGATCGCGCTCGAATTCGAAGCCGCCGAAGTCTTCATGCGGAACATCCAGATCCGCAATCTCGACGCAACCGACATCGCGCGCATCCGCAAACGCGGCAGCTATTGAGCGCGTTCGTGCGCAGCATGGGCAACAGGCTGCTGCAACAAGGCATCTTGACCTCTGCACAAAAAGCGCAGAAATGAAGCGCATAAAGTAGCGGGGCCGTCCCGCCAGGCAAACGCGCGCTTTTGCGCGGCGGGGCCGTAGAATGGGAAGGTTTCCTGTGTCTGCGGCTTATTCTTTATCCTCTTGCATCGAATGGCAATTTGCCGAATCGGGCGATCTCGACGCACGCCTGCGTGCTGCAAAGGCCGCCGGATTCGAACTGGCGGAATTCCACCTCTGGCGCGACAAGCCGATTGCCGCGCTGGCCACGGCGCTGGCCGAAACCGGGATGCGCCTCACCAGCCTTTGCGTCGATCCGCGCAGATCGATTGTCGATCCGGCAGAGCGCGAAGAAATGGTCACAGCTGTCAGGGAAACCATCGCCGCCACGGAAATTCTGGGCAAGCCTGCGCTGATCGTCGCATCGGGCTTTCGCGTGGAAGGCATGAGCGAGGAAGAACACTTCGCCAACGCCGTCACCGCCCTGCGCGCGGCCGCCGCTGCCGCCGAAGAAGCAGGCGTCATGCTGCTGCTTGAACCGCTGAACACGCAGCTTTTTGCCGCGATGTATCTGGTCAGCACCCGGCTCGGTCTTGATCTGGTGGAGGCGGTGAACAGCCCCAACCTGCGCCTGCTCTATGATGTGTGGCACAGCGCCGTGATGGGTGAGGACATGGCAGAGGTGCTGCGCGGCAGGGTCCATCTCGTCGCCCACGTGCAAGTGGCCGATATGCCCGCGCGCAATGAACCCGGCACCGGCACCCTCGATTGGGCCGCCATCACGAAAACGCTGCGCGATCTGGGATACGCCGGCGCCATCGGGCTGGAATATTTCCCCACGCTGCCGATGGACCAATCGCTCGCCCTCGCGCGCCAAACGCTGGCCGGCTGAACCGAAATCCTTCCCTGCCGCGCTGCAAGGATGTGCCCATGCAACACAGCAAACTGCGCCTGACCGAACGCCTCAGCTATGGCTTTGGCGATATGGGAACCAGCCTTGCCTACAACATGGCGAGCGGGTTTCTGCTGTTCTACTACACCAATGTCGTCGGGCTGCCTGCGGCATCGGTAGGCACGGTGTTTCTGCTGGCCCGGCTGATGGATGCGGTGATCGATGTTCTGGTGGGCATTGCGGTGGACAAGACCCGTAGCCGCTGGGGCCGCACAAGGATCTACTTCCTATACACCGCCATCCCCTATGCCATCGCATCGGTTGCGGTGTTCAGCGTGCCCGCCTGGAGCCAGGGATGGCAGCTGGCCTATGCGTTCGTCACGTTCAAGGCTCTGGGCATCTTCATGTCCCTGCAGGCCATCCCCTATTCCGCGCTGATGCCGATGATGACGCTGGACCGCGATGAACGGCTGCGGCTGTCCGGGCTGCGCTCGGTCGGCACATCGGTCAGCGTGGTGTTGGGCACCGCAGCGGTCATGCCGCTGGTTGGCGCGCTGGGCGCAGCCGACCAGCAGCGCGGCTTTACGCTGGTGGCGGCGCTGTTTGCCCTGATCGGCCTTGGCTGCACACTGGCCCTGTTCCGCAACTGCCAGGAACGCCATGAGGATGGCGCATCGCCCGGCTTTGCTATTGGATCTGCCATCCGGGAAATGCTGCGCAACCGGGCGTGGCTGGTCATGTTCGCCAGCTGCCTGCTCTATTTCGCCCGCTTTGGCATGATGATGGCCGCCACCGCCTATTTCGCCATCGATGTCATGGGGCAGCCGTGGATGATTTCGGTCATGCTGCCGGCGGTGGCAGGTATGCTGCTGCTGTCGGCCTTCATTGCCCCAGCCATCCTTTCGCGGACCGGATTGCGCAATGGCACGATCATGGCACTGTTGACCGCAGCGGTGCTGTTTGCCGCCCTGCCCTTTGTTCAGGCCAACGCGGGCGTCTTTTTGGCGATCTACATCACAGGTTGCCTTGCCACATCGCTGACGATCACCGCCGCCTTTGCGATGATTGCCGAAACGGTGGACTATCACGAAGCCCGCTTCGGCGCCCGGCGCGAAGGCCTGCTCTCGGCCGGGATCAGCCTTTCGACGAAGCTTGGCATGGCACTGGGCACCGCCGGCTTTGCCTATATTCTCGGTGCGTTCGATTACGCACCGGGCCATGTCACCCCCGCCGCGCGCGAAGCCATCCGCTGGACCTACAGCGGCGGTGCGGTGGTCCTGCTGCTCGCGCAGGCGCTGGTCATGCTGCTGTGGCCCAAACCGATCGCAAACATTCCGCTCATCAACGGAGCCACCACCATGAATCACGGATCAAACCCATGAACCCGCACGAATTTGCCCTCAGCCTCGATCTGATCAACCGGCATTATCAAGAGCCGAACCGCAACCGCTATGAAAGCCGCTATTTCTGGGAGGAACTCTACCCCCTGATTGCCACGGCGGGCTTCCGCTCGATCGAAATCCCCTATGAACCCATCTGGCAATTCGGCGGGCGCAGCGGCGTGCCGATGAACCGCTATTGCGTGAACACCAAATACCAGAGCGCCGAAAACTATCTCGGCATTCTGCGGACCAGCGGGATAGAGCGCGTTGCGGGCATCACTTTCGATCCCAACCTGTTCATGCGCAACGACAATCTGCATTTCTTCTTCGGCGCGACCGGCCACTTCGCCAACGAGGCTCTGGCCCATGCCGCCGATCTGGGCGCCGGCTATTTCGCCATCAGCCCCTCACCGGCCTATGGGCGGATCGCGCACTATCACCCCGATGTCGAAGAGAAGCGGGCCTCTCTGGCCGAACGCACCATCGAACTGCTCAGCGGCCTTGCCACCCGCGCGCAGGAGCGCGGCATCACGCTCGTGCTGCGCAACGAATACTGGAGCCTGTTCGGCCCGGCGCACATCGCCTCGCTGCTCGATGCCCTCCCCGCCAGCGTCAGGATCGATGTCGATACGGCCAACCTGCATGTGGCCGCCATTGCTCCTGCAGAGTTCATCGCCGCCCACGCCACGCGGATCGGCTGCGTGCATCTGACCGATACCGACTTTGTCGATACTGCCGAGGTCTGGAAAACCCCCAATCCCGAATTTCCCAGCCACCGCGCCACACAGGTTTTCCGCGATCCGGGCACAGGTTCCATCGATTTTGCGCAGATCATCGCCGAGCTTGACCGCGAAAGCTATAACGGCCCGGTCATCTGCAGCGCCCGCCAGACGCGCGACCCTTTCCGCGCCCTGCTGCGGATGCGCGCCCTGATTAACAGTCTGAAGCTTAACAGCCTGAACATCCCGGCCTGACGGAGACAGAACAGATGCCCAACATCCGCTATGCCAACATGTGCCACTGGAAGGCGATTCCCTACCGCCAGATCGAAAACTTCCGCGATTTCTATTACGAGGACAAGACCAACAGCGCATACTATTCCGATTGGGACCGCATTCTGAAATACCAGTCCGCGCTGGGCTTTGAAGGTATCGAGATTGCGCCGTGGGATCTTGCCGACATTCTGCCGCTGTTCGGCTCGCCTGAAAACTTCGCGGCCTTTGCGCGGGATCGCGGCGTTGAAGTAATCGGCATGTTCCACGGCGCGCATGCATCCCACGCCGCCGATCATTTCGATGAATGCGTGCGCTCCGGGCGCGAGGCGGTTGACACCATCGTCCGGTTCGGCGGCACCTACATGAACACCTGCCCCACGCAGAACTACTTTGGCGCAGGGCCATTGAGCCGCGAAGAAGTGCAGCAATGCGCGCAAGTGATGAACGAGATTGGCCGTTATGCCACAGACCACGGGGTGAAGGTCGGGCTGCACAACGAATTCTTCTGCGCCATCAACCTTCCCAACCACCGCGAACTGATCGAATCCACCGATCCCGAACTCGTCCACTATTGCATCGACACCGCACAGATCGCGATCATGGGAGAGGACTTACTGACCTTCTACGACGACTATCACGACCGCATCAGCACGTTCCATTTGAAGGACACCGCCTCTGCGGGCCAACCCGACAGCGTGCGCTATTCGCAGGACCCGGAAATCACTGACGATGGCACGCGCTGGTTCTGGGAACCGGGCGAAGGGGAGTTGGACCTCAAGGGACTGTACCACCTTCTCAAGAAGCACGAGTTCAAGGGCTGGATGGCCATCGAATACGATGGCTCACCCGATCTGCTGGCCTCGATGGCCCTGACGCGCTACCATCTCGATCACGAACTGCGCCCGATCTACGATTGAGGCCTTCGGCAATCAGCGGTGCATCGGCCATGCGACCGGTTGTATAGTCAACTGAATTTGGCTATACAACCCAAGCAAAACCGGGCGGTTTCAGCCCCGTTCACCGCCGGATTGACCATGTTTTTGTCCGATAAGCTCCCTCCGACAGCTGCTGCCCTGCTGGCACTCGGCCGGTTGGGTGGCGCATTGGCAATGGCGCGGCGCCGCAGCTTGCGCCTCTTTGCCTTGCGTTTGGTTCACACCATGCTGGTCACCGCGCTCCGGCAGGAGGGCCACAGTTTCACCGACATGCGTTTCCACGCATGGTTTGCAGGCGTGGCCACCCTGTCCGACGAGCCCCAGCGCACCGCAAGGCCGCCCAGAGCACTGTGCGAGGCGATCCTTACCGAATTGACGCACAGCAGCTGGGACATGCTGGCAGAGGCTGCCACGGGCCTGCAATCGGCGTTCCTTGCACCTTCAGATCACACGGTTGACCACGCTGCTCCTCATGGGCTCGATCCAACGCCCCACCATTCCGCCGAAACCGCGCACCAGGATGCCGCAGCGATCATCGCCGCCGCCCAGGATCTGATGGCAGCTCTAACCGCTTCTCCAGACCCGCTCCTCGCCCTTGCGCAGCTTCATCGCGCTGCAGGCACCCATGTGCTGTTCGCACCGTCCGAGCGAG
>JBEQBV010000212.1:0-6775 GCA_041639635.1 Novosphingobium sp. | reverse complement strand
CTTGTCACATTGGTGAACCAGCGTCATCCGCTAGCCCAAGGTTGACCAAATCGCTGCTCGCGCCTAGCGGGAAGCCCATGATTTCCTATCTCGAGTTCGAAAAGCCGGTCGCCGCGCTCGAAGCCCGCATTGCCGAACTGCGCGAAACGGCGCGTGGCGGCGATATCGATATTTCGTCTGAAATTCGCAGGCTGGAAAGCAAGTCTGCCGAACTTCTGGCCAGCACCTACAAGGCGCTGACGCCGTGGCAGAAGACGCAAGTGGCACGGCACCCGGCACGTCCCCATTTCAAGGACTATGTCGAACAGATTTTCAGCGATTTCATGCCGCTTGGCGGTGATCGCCGGTTCGGTGAAGATCAGGCCATTGTCGGCGGTTTTGCCCGTCTTGCGCCGCAATACGGTGGTGGGCGCGTCATGCTCATCGGGCATGAGAAGGGCAACGACACGCAAAGCCGCATCCGCCACAACTTCGGCATGGGCAAGCCGGAAGGCTATCGCAAGGCCATTCGCCTGATGGAAATGGCGAGTCGTTTCGGCCTTCCGGTTGTGACACTGGTCGATACATCGGGCGCGTTTCCCGGCGTTGAAGCCGAAGAGCGCGGGCAGGCCGAAGCGATTGCCCGTTCCACCGAAGCTTGCCTTGCGCTTGGCGTGCCGATGGTCGCCACGATTGTGGGTGAGGGCGGTTCAGGCGGCGCCGTTGCGCTTGCCAGCGCAGAGCGCGTGCTGATGTTCGAACACGCGATTTATTCTGTAATTTCTCCTGAAGGCTGCGCCTCGATCTTATGGCGCACGGCTGAAAGGGCGGCGGACGCCGCCGAAGCGATGAAGGTAACGGCGCAGGATCTCCTTTCGCTTGGCGTGATTGACCGGATCGTGCGCGAACCAGTCGGCGGCGCGCATCGCGATCCGGTGGCAGCCTGCGCTACTTTGGGGAAGGCAATCTCCGAAGAGCTGGCAGGCCTTGCCGGGAAATCGGCGGACGAACTGCGCAATCTGCGAGCGGAGCGTTTTCTAAAGATAGGCGCCTGATCGGATCAGATTGCTGGAATTCGGGAACCGGATTTGCGAGAGTGTGGTTAATGGTGTTCGTCCTGCCGTTCTGCGCGGCGGGAGGTGCTGTTACGTAAACATCCATCCGGGAGAACAGGATGTCTTTTGCCCGCCGCTCGCGCGCCACTATCCTTACTGCGGCTGTCATAGCCGTCTCTGCCTTGCCGATCAGCATGGTCAAGTACGGCGGAACGGCAAATGCGCAAGGCACCGCTCAGTCCATCAGCGCTGCAGACAAAAAGCAGGGAGCCGAAGCACATCCCCAGCTCTTGCAGGAATTCGGCGGCGCGATGACTGGACCGCAAGCCACCTATGTCGAGGGGATTGGCAAGACCATTGCTTTGCAATCGGGGCTCAGCAACGCGCGTGGTGACTTCACGGTCACCCTGCTGAACTCCCCGGTCAACAATGCCTTCGCAATTCCGGGCGGTTACATTTACGTGACCCGCCAATTGGCCGCATTGATGAACAACGAGGCCGAACTGGCTGGTGTTCTTGGACACGAAGTGGGCCATGTTGCGGCCAGGCATGCCGCCAAGCGCGAAAGTGCGGCAAAGCGCAATGCCATTCTTGGTGCGCTGGGTTCGATCCTGTCGGGTGCCTTGCTGGGCAACAATGCGCTCGGCCAGATTGGGCAGGAGATTTTTTCGACCGGCAGCCAATTGCTGACGCTCAAGTATTCGCGCGGTCAGGAAACCGAATCAGACAATCTGGGTATCACCTACCTGCAGCGCGCCGGATATGATCCGAGGGCGATGTCGACAGTGCTGCAAAGCCTGGCAAACCAGAACGCACTTGATGCGGCCATCAAGGGCACGGCGAATCAGGTTCCGCAATGGGCGAGCACGCACCCTGATCCGGCTTCGCGTGTTCGCGCTGCGCTCAATCGCGCGGGATCTACCGCGACCGGGCGCACGAACCGCGACATCTTCCTCACCAATATTGCTGGTCTTACGTATGGCGATGATCCTGCACAGGGAATTGTCGATGGGTCGAAATTCACACATCCGGCCCTGCGACTCGCGTTTCAGGCGCCAAACGGGTTCTATCTGGTAAATGGCACGCGCTCGGTCGCCATATCTGGCCAATCCGGCAAGGGGGAATTCACCACAGCGGCCTATAGCGGCAATCTTGACGCCTACATTCGTACGGCTTTCTCTGGCTTGTCCAGCCAGCAGCAACTCGCGCCACAATCAATTCAGACGACGACCGTCAACGGCTTGAAGGCAGCCTATGGCACGGCGAGGGCAACCTCCGGCAACGGGCAGGTGGATATCGTGGTCTTTGCCTATGAGTTCGCGCCAAATCAGGCCTACCATTTCACCACGATCAGTCAGGCCGGGCAGGCTGCGCAATTCAATGGACTGTTTCAGTCGTTGCGGCGGATTAACGCGACAGAAGCTTCCACAGTAAGGCCCCGAAAGTTGGCTTTGGTAACTGTAAAGTCCGGCGACACCCTGCAAAACCTGTCCGCTCGCATGGCATTCACTGATCGCCCGCTTGAGAGGTTTCTGGTGCTGAACGGGATGACTTCGTCCAGCAAGTTGGTGCCTGGGCAGCGGGTCAAGCTTGTCAGTTATTGATAACAGCAAACACAGAAAAGGGCGGGCACCCTTGGGTACCCGCCCTGCCTGTTTAAGCGAGCTTAGCTCGAACGGTCTTACGTGCCGTTGGCGGACTGCTGCGATTCGGTGATCGCGTCATTCATTTCGACGCCAACGCCAGTGAAGGTGTTGCTCAGCGAGGTGCCCAGCTGGCTCATGGCGGCGATAGCAGCAACGGCGACGAGAGCGGCGATCAGGCCGTATTCGATTGCGGTTGCGCCTTCGTTGTCAGCAAGCAGGTTGCGGAAAAGCTTCATGTCGGTCTCCTAGAGGTAAGGTCTTCTTGTCTTCCCGTCCCGCTCCAACTTTGTCCCCGGAGCGAGCATTCGTACTGTTACGTATCAAAGCCTAAGAAGCCGTTAATCGTCGTCGAGCTTGACGGCGGTATTTTCGTTGACGTGAAGATACGTGTTGAACAATGCGTCACCGAACGACTTCATGCCAAAGACTGCTGCCAGACCGATCAAAGAGATCAGGAGGCCATATTCAATGGCAGTGGCACCGCTCATGTTGCGGAAAAGGTGTTGAAGGAATTTCTTCATTGTCATTCCCAGTTGAGCGGTGTGGCTGAAATTACGGACGGTTCCCTAAGAAAGGGTTGATGGTTGCAGCGCGTATGGAAGATTTATCGACAGTGCTGAACGTGGTCGGGCTCGCCATTGTTGATCAGGGCGGCTGTGTGCTGATGCAGAAGCGTCCGCTGGACAAGGCCCACGGAGGGCTTTGGGAGTTCCCCGGAGGCAAGGTGGAACCGGGTGAAACGTGCGAGCAAGCACTTGTAAGAGAATCCGACGAGGAGCTTGGCATCACAATTGATGTCACTGATCTTGAACCGGTTTCTTTCGCGACTGGAGAGAGCGCAGGCAATGGCAGACCATTGCTTCTCCTGCTTTATGCAGCCCGACGTTGGGCAGGGGAACCGCAGCCGCGTGAGGACGGTTCTGCAATCGCATGGTTTGATCTCCCGGACTTGTGCCAGCTCGCGATGCCGCCGCTGGATGTTCTGCTTGCCGAGGCGCTGATTCGTTATCTCGAAGGGGTTGCCAAAGCAGAATCAGCCCCCTAAAGGCGCATCTCCCAAGCACCCGTAGCTCAGCTGGATAGAGCATCAGACTACGAATCTGAGGGTCGGACGTTCGAATCGTTCCGGGTGCGCCATTTTCTCCGGGGTTCTTTCCCCAAAAGCTGATGGCCGGGAAAGAAGTGGCATGCACCCGTAGCTCAGCTGGATAGAGCATCAGACTACGAATCTGAGGGTCGGACGTTCGAATCGTTCCGGGTGCGCCAATCCTTCAGCCGCAAACCAGCCCGCCACGTGCGGGCTTTTTGATTCTGATCGTGAAAAATGCTGCGATCGCGAACCCATAACCGTTCCGGTTCCCACAAGTTGCATAGGTATCCGTTAGTGGTTCGTTGCAAGCGAACACCGTTGCGATTGGTGGCTTGTGCGGTATAGGCATGCAGGACATTCCGGACGTTACGGAACGTGAGGCTGCCAGAAAAGGAACCCCAGACTTGGCAAAATCCGCCAGGCCCAGAACGGCCAACCCCGCGGCCAGCACCGCCGCAAAGCCCGCCAGCAAGGCAAGAGCGCCGCGCGCAGCAAAGCCTGCAGCAGACCCTTCGTCTGGGCCAACAATCGCATCGTCAGTGGCTGAAGAAGCCGCTTTTGCGCTGCGCAGCCTTCAGCAGGCCCATGCAAATAACAAGCGTTACGATGCCAGCGACGAGGAACTGCTGAAGTTCTACGAGCAAATGGTGCTCATTCGCCGCTTCGAGGAAAAGGCTGGCCAACTCTATGGCCTTGGCTTGATCGGCGGCTTCTGCCACCTTTACATCGGGCAAGAAGCGGTGGCCGTTGGCCTGCAGTCGGCGCTCAGTGAAGGCCATGACAGTGTTATCACCGGCTATCGAGATCACGGCCACATGCTGGCCTATGGCATCGATCCAAAGGTGATCATGGCCGAACTCACCGGGCGCGGTGCAGGGATCTCGCGCGGGAAGGGCGGTTCGATGCACATGTTCAGCACCGAACACAAATTCTACGGCGGCCACGGAATCGTCGGCGCGCAGGTGCCACTCGGCGCTGGGCTCGCGTTTGCGCACAAGTACCGCAACGATGGCGGTGTGTGCATGGCCTACTTCGGTGATGGTGCCTCGAATCAGGGGCAGGTCTACGAGACGTTCAACATGGCCGCGCTTTGGAAACTGCCGATAATCTTCGTGGTGGAAAACAACGGCTATGCCATGGGCACCGCTGTCTCGCGCGGTTCAGCAGAAACGCACTTCTATCGTCGCGGCACCGCTTTCCGTATTCCCGGCATGGACGTGAACGGCATGGACGTGCTTGAAGTACGCCAGGCTGCTGAAGTGGCGCTGGAATATGTCCGCGCAGGCAATGGTCCCGTGCTGATGGAACTTAAGACCTACCGCTATCGCGGCCACTCGATGTCAGATCCGGCCAAGTACCGCAGCCGTGAAGAAGTGCAGGACATGCGCGACAATCACGATCCGATCGAAGGTGCCAAGGCAGAACTGCTCAAGCGTGGCGTGGCAGAAGAAAAGATCAAGGAAATCGACAAGCGCATTCGCCAGACCGTCGCCGAAGCGGCAGACTTCGCCGAAACCTCGCCAGAGCCGGATGAGGCGGAACTGTATACCGACGTGCTGGTGGAGACCTATTGAGATGGCTATCGAACTGAAGATGCCCGCTCTCTCCCCGACGATGGAAGAGGGCACGCTTGCCAAGTGGCTGGTCAAGACCGGCGATGAAGTGAAGTCTGGTGATATCCTTGCCGAAATCGAGACCGACAAGGCGACGATGGAATTCGAAGCCGTTGACGAAGGCGTGATCGGGGAGATTCTGATCGCCGAAGGCACCGAAGGCGTGAAGGTTGGCACCGTGATCGCTACGATCAAGGGCGAAGATGACGCTGCCGCTCCGGCTCCCGCTGCCGCGCCTGCACCTGAAACTATTCCACCGGTGGGGCTTGATGCCAAGGCAAAAGCAGCAGCTGCGATTGCGCCCAAGACCGACGCAAAGCCCGCTGCCGATCCTGAGATCCCGACCGGAACGGCCATGGTGCCCACCACGGTCCGTGAAGCGCTGCGCGATGCGATGGCCGAGGAAATGCGCGCCGACGACCGCGTTTTCGTGATGGGTGAGGAAGTGGCCGAGTATCAGGGCGCCTATAAGGTAACACAAGGCCTGCTCGAAGAATTCGGTCCGCAGCGCGTGATCGATACGCCCATCACCGAATATGGCTTTGCCGGGATCGGTGCCGGCGCTGCGATGGGCGGCCTTCGCCCGATCATCGAGTTCATGACGTTCAACTTCGCAATGCAGGCGATTGACCACATCATCAACTCGGCCGCAAAAACGAACTACATGTCCGGTGGCCAGATGCGTTGTCCGATCGTGTTCCGCGGTCCTAACGGCGCGGCTAGCCGCGTAGGCGCGCAGCATTCGCAGAACTACGGCCCATGGTATGCCAGCGTTCCCGGCGTGGTCGTGATCGCGCCTTATGACAGTGCCGATGCCAAGGGCCTGTTGCGCGCAGCGATCCGCAGCGAAGATCCGGTCGTCTTCCTTGAAAACGAACTGGTATACGGTCGCACTTTCGATGTGCCTGCGATTGACGATTTCGTCCTACCCATCGGCAAGGCCCGCGTTGTCCGTCCGGGCAAGGACGTGACCATCGTGTCCTATTCCATTGGTGTGGGTTTCGCACTCGAAGCGGCAGAAACGCTTGCCGCCGAGGGGATCGATGCCGAAGTGATCGATCTGCGCACTCTGCGCCCACTCGACAAGGCAACGGTGCTGGCCTCGCTGGCCAAGACCAACCGCTTGGTCGTGGCCGAAGAAGGCTTCCCGGTCTGCTCGATAGCCTCGGAAATCATCGCGATCTGCATGGAGGAGGGCTTCGATCATCTCGACGCACCCGTGCTGCGCGTCTGCAATGAAGACGTGCCGCTTCCCTATGCAGCCAACCTCGAAAAGCTGGCCCTGATCAATTCGGCCAAGGTCGCCGCCGCCGTACGACAGGTCTGCTATCGCTGAAGTGCCAAGCAACCCGGCAACAAATAAGGGAGCGCCGATCCTGTCGGCGCTCCCTT
>JBEQBV010000211.1:0-6860 GCA_041639635.1 Novosphingobium sp. | reverse complement strand
GTCGAAGCTTGGACCGCGCTTGATGTGCCGCAGTGCGGCTATTGTCAGGCGGGCCAGATCATGTCGGCCACGGCGCTGCTGAAACAGAATCCGAAGCCCACGCCCGATGACATTGATGGATGGATGAGCGGCAATATCTGCCGCTGCGCCACCTACTTGCGCATCCGTGCTGCCATCCGCAAAGCCGCTGGTCTGCCTGCCGAAGTGGCCGATGCCTCTGCCTTGCCCTCAATCGATGCTGACAGGGAGTTGCTGGCATGACCGGAACTGCCGCTCTTTCCCGCCGCTCGTTCCTCGTCGCGTCGGTTGCAGGCGGGGCCGTGCTCACGCTTGATGCATCGGTCGTCTTGTCCGCAGCAACGCCAGCAGCATCGGCAGACGTGCTGAACGCCTTTGTGCGGATCAATGCCGACAATACCGTGACCATCGGCGCAAAGAATCCCGAGATCGGTCAGGGCGTAAAGGTCATGCTGCCCATGCTGATCGCCGAGGAAATGGACCTTGCATGGGAACAGGTGCGCATCGAACAGACCGATGCCGATGAAAAGCGTTATGGCGTGCAGACGGCAGGCGGCAGTACCGCCACGCCGCGTAACTGGCTGCCCATGCGCCAAGTGGGCGCAGCCGCACGCGAGATGCTGGTCATGGCAGCGGCAAAGAAGTGGGCCGTTGATCCGGCCACGCTGTCTACCGCACGGGGTGCCGTCATTCAGGTCACTTCGGGCAAAAGCGCCACCTATGCCTCGCTGGCAAAGGAAGCCGCTGCGCAGACTCCCCCGGATCTGGCCAAAGTCACGCTGAAAGAACCTGCCGCATTCAAGATCATCGGCACATCAAAGCCGGGCGTTGACGTGCCGAAGATCGTCAAGGGCGAACCGCTATTCGGCATAGACACGCGCGTTGCTGGCATGGCCCATGGCGCGGTGGTGAAATGCCCGGCCCACGGAGGCACGGTGGCTTCGTTCGATGACACTGCGGTAAAAGCCATTCCGGGCGTTCTCGGCGTGGTCGCCGTCAACAGCGGCTTCGTGGCCGAAGGTAAGTCTGACACGCTGGTGATCGTGGCCGACAGTTGGTGGAAAGCCAGCAAGGCGCGCGAAAAGCTGGTCGTGAAGTGGGACGATGCGGCTGTTATCGGGTTCTCCACCGCCAAGTATGAAGCTGACGCGGCCAAGATCGTGGCAGGAGCGCCGCAGACCAGCGTGTTCAAGACGGGCGATCCCGACGCAGCTTTGGCGAAAGCGGCAAAAGTCCTGACGGCGGACTATGAATATCCGTTCCTCGCCCATGCCCCGCTCGAACCGCAGAACTGCACAGGCTTGTTCAAGGATGGCAAGCTGGAGCTTTGGGCCCCCAGCCAGTCTCCTGCCAATGGCCGCAACGAAACCGCAAAATTCTGCGGCCTGTCACCCGATGACCTGACCATCCACCTCACCCGCATCGGCGGCGGCTTCGGGCGGCGCCTTCTCAACGATTACATGGTAATCGCAGGGCAAGTGGCCAAGGCGATGCCGGGCAAACCAGTGAAAGTCCTGTTCGACCGGACCGACGATTTCCGCCACGATTTCTACCGTCCGGCAGGCTGGCATCGCCTGACCGCAGGCCTTGGGCCGGATGGTGCGCTTGTGGCTTTCAAGGATCATTTTGCCACCTTCGGCACCGATGGAAAGCCGGTGCGCGCAGCCCAGATGGCACCGGGCGAATATCCGGCACCGGTCGTGCCGAACGTTGATCTTGGCGTCACTTACATGGCTACCAACCTTGCCACGGGTTGGCTGCGCGCGCCTTCGTCAAACGCGATGGCCTTTGTGTTCCAGTCGTTCCTCGATGAAGTGGCCGAAGCTGCCGGGTTGGACTTGCCCGAACTGATGCGCCGCACATTGGGGGCCCCACGTGAGCTTCCGGGAGAGCGGGCCAAGTTCCACACCGGCCGCGCGCGCGGTGTGATCGATGCGGTTTGCAAGTCTGCGGGCTGGAAGGGCCGAGAGAAAGGGCGCGGTTTTGGTTTCTACTTCAGCCATTTGGGATACTTTGCCGAAGTGGTCGATATCTCAATGGAAGCTGGCGCTGTAAAAGTGAACAAGGTCTGGGTGGCGGGAGACATCGGCGCGCACATCATCAACCCGCTCAATGCACTCAATCAGGCCCATGGCTGCGTGATCGAAGGACTTGGCCAGGCCATGATTGGCCAGAAGATCGTGCAGGAAGCCGGTGCAATAACAGCGGAAAACTTCGGCGATTTCGCGCTGATGCGGATCGATGCCGCACCGCGCGAGATCGCGGTGGAGTTCGTAAAGACCGATTTTCCGCCCACCGGCCTTGGCGAACCGGCGCTGCCCCCGGTCATTCCGGCGCTCGCCAACGCAATCTACTCGCTCACCGGTAAACGGCATCGCCGTCTGCCATTGGAGGTGGTATAGCGTTCGCCTGATGGTCGCCGCTACACCCCTAGATATCCTCCGCTTCCTTGCCGCGCGTGCGGACGAGGGGGTGGAGTGCGTGCTGGTGACGCTGGTCGGGATCGAAGGCGGCTCATCGAGGAGTGTCGGCACGCAGATGGCAGTTGCCGCCGATGGACGGCGGATCGGATCATTTTCCGGCGGCTGTGTTGAAGATGCGGTGGCCAGTGAAGCGCTGGAAACGCTGAACGATGGCTGGGGCCACGTCGTTCGTTACGGCATCGGATCGCCCTATATCGACATCCGCCTGCCCTGCGGCGGCGGGATCGATCTGCTGTTTACGCCGCGCCCTGCGCCAGAAGCGATCACCGCCGCGCTAAACCTGCTCAACCAGCGCGAGGCAGCGGCGCTGAGGGTTGATTGCGATCGAGTGGAACTGGCCGATCCCATGGCCCAGAAAAGCTGGGACGGCCGAAATGCTACGCTGGTCTATCAGCCGCCACTACGGGTGCTGGCCCTTGGTCAGGGAGAAGACCTCACCGCTTTTTGCCATCTTTCCAAGGCTTTCGGCACACAGGTGACGGCTCTGTCGCCCGATGAAGGAACGCGAGTTCTGTTGGAACAATCTGGCATTGCCACCCTCGCGCTGCCTACCCGCAACACTCTACCGAAGGTTGCGGCAGATCCATGGACGGCCATCGTGTTCCTGTTCCATGGCCGGGATTGGGAAGAACTCCTGCTGCCTCAGGCACTTGCCCTGCCCGCCTTCTATCACGGAGCAATCGGCAGCCGCCGCACCCATGCCGCGCGGCTTGCAGCCCTTCGCGCGGCCGGCGTGGACGAGCGGGTCATCGGGCAATTGCGTGGACATATCGGCCTGATCCCCGCCACGCGCGATCCGGCAACGCTTGCGCTCTCAATCCTTGGCGAGATTGTCAGAGAATACAATGCTTTGGCGAACTTCTCTTACTGGACCGGCCAGCCCCTCACCGCCGCAACCTTGCGGTGACCGCAACCCGCATCGCCATCGTCCTGCTCGCCGCAGGGCGGGCCACCCGCTTTGGCGGCGGCAAACTGGGGACGGCGTTGGCAGGAAAGCCGCTAGCGCGCCATGCGGCAGACAGTCTTAGCACATTGCCCCACACGCAGCGCATCGCCGTTTGCTCTACGCAGACGCCTGATCTACCGGGCTTTTCCCGTCTGATGCTTGATCCCCCTGGCGCGCCTCTTTCGCACTCGATTGCCACCGCCGTTGCGGCACTCGGCGATGTTGACGCCGCGCTGTTCGCGTTGGCAGATATGCCGATCGTTCCCCCTACGCACTTTGCCGAACTGCTCGCACAGTTCGATGGCGACAGGTTCGCGACGCAAGTTGATGGGCGGAACATGGTGCCTGCCATCTTTGGGCGCCAACACTTTTCCACCCTCGCGGCACTTGTTGGAGACAGGGGAGCAGGCGCTTTGCTCAGCGATGCTCCCTCGATCAATCTACCCGCTCACCTCGCGCTCGATATCGACACGCCAGAGGATCTTCAGCGCGCAAAAGAGCACCTGCAGGGCTTGTAGGTGCGTTCTAGGTACATCTCGGTGTCGTTCAGCCAGACGTAGATTTCGGGCAGTTTTCCAGCGGCATAGAGCGCGGTGGCAACAGGGCATCGCCAAGCTTGGCAGCCTGACGCGAGATACCATCACAATTCAGGTAATCGTCCGCACTGCAAAGGCTGCCGCCGCTGCGCGCGTTTCCACGCCCAGCTTTTCGAAGACCTGTTCCAGATGCTTGTTCACCGTGCGCGGGCTGATGCCAAGGATTTCGCTGATCACGCGGTTGGGTTTGCCATAGCTGATCCACAGCAGGACTTCGGCTTCACGCTGGGTCAGGCCATAGCGGTTGCGCAACAGTTCAACTTCGGCCCCTTCGCGGATCACATTGAGCCGCACCAGCACTTCATCGTTGCGGGTCGGGCCGACAAGGACGAGTTCGATGGTATCGCCTCCCGCTTCGAACCGCAGCGACATTCCGGGGTTTTCGTCGGGCACGAGCAAGCGGGCGAGAGGCGCCCTGAACGCTTCGGGCAGGCTGTCGCTGCTGCCCAACCGTTCCAGCAGGTGTTCAACCTGCGGCGTCGCCCACAGCAAATTCCCCTCTGCCGTTACGGCCAACAGATGCCGCCCTGTGGCATCGAGCGCGCTTCTGCCCGATTGCGATACCCGCGCTGACGAGAGGTGGACGCGCATCCGTGCCAGCAATTCCTCAATGGCAAGTGGCTTACGCACGTAATCCACCCCGCCTGCCTCAAGCGCGCGGACGGCGTGTTCGGTTTCAGTCAGGCCCGTCATGAAGATCACCGGTATATCGGCGAGGCGCGGCTGCTTCTTGATCGCCCGCGTGGTATCGAAACCATCGAGACCGGGCATGATCGCATCGATCAGGATCAGATCGGGGGCAACGTGACCGAGCAGTTCGAGTGCATCATCACCGTTAGTGGCGATCAGCACGGTCATGCCGGCACGTTCGATGGTGTCGATCAGGAAGTGCAGCGATTCCGGGTTGTCATCGACCACCAACACCGTATCACGGCCAAGAGCTTCGCTATCCGGTGTGGACGACTCCTCGTCGCAATGCTTCACGTAACCCCTTGAAATTGAAGCATTCAAGACAGGTGCGGAGGTGGGCGACAAAGCGGGCTGCATCGGGTACGGCATCCTCTAGTTCGGACAGGCGGGTCTGAATGGCCCTGACGTTGCCAATCCGCGCAAGACCTTCGATCTCGGGCACAAAAGGCAGGGCGGCGGCGGGCAAGTGCAGTTCGATCCCGGCATTCGCAGGGGTAGTGCGGCGCGGTGATCCATCCGCCACGGTCCAGGTCAGGTCCAACTGCCAGGACAGAGCATCGAGCAGGTTGTCCAGTTCGATGGGTTTGGTCAGGAACATGTCGTGCGGATCGTGCCCATCGCCGCCCCGGCGAAACTGGTGGGCATCGGCTGAGACCATAACGATGCGGAAAGCATCGCCATGCGCCGCGCGCAGGGCGGCGGCAGTTTCCCAGCCATTCTTCCCGGGCATTGAAATATCCAGCAGCGCGATGTCAGGACGTGATGCCGCCGCCAGCACAATAGCCGTTTCACCATCGCGCGCGCCGATTACGGTAAAGCCCAGCGGGCGCAGCAGGTTTTCGATGACGGCAGCCTGTGCGGCATCGTCATCTGCCACCAGCACGGTGCGACGCTTGCCCTGATAGCCGGTGATCACTTCGGCGCGGTGGGTTTGCACCGGTTGCGTGACGGGTTGTGACAGCATCAGCCGCAAGGCAAAGCGCGTTCCCTCACCCGGCTTGCTTTCCACGGTCAATTCGCCGCCCATCACATGGACCAGCGTTGAAGTGATCGCAAGGCCGAGCCCAATGCCCGGCTGACCTGCCGCCGATTTGCTGCTGCCGCGTTCGAACGCCACGAAGATGCGGTCCATATCCTCGGGCGCGATGCCGATCCCGGTATCGATCACTTCGAACGAAGCGATTTCCCCGCGCCAACGGATGCGCAGCGTAACCGAACCAGCAGGCGTGAACTTGATCGCGTTCGACAGCAGGTTGATCAGCACCTGCCGCAAGCGCTTCTGATCGCCGCGCACGAATTCGGGCAGGGATTTGGGTACATCAAGCGTGAAGGTCACACCCTTTGCCCCGGCCTGCGGTCGGAACATGTTGGCGATCTGTTCAACAAAGGCGGGTAGGCGGATCGTATCGCGGGACAAGCGCAAAACGCCCGCTTCGACCTGGGCGATATCGAGCAGGCCATCGACGAGGTTCGACAGGTGCTCGCTGGACCGGCAGATGACCTTGCCAGCCTCTTCCGGCTTCAGATCGCTGCCGCGCTCAAGCAACTGGGCATAGCCATAGATCGAATTGAGGGGGGAGCGGATTTCGTGGCTGACCGAGACGAGATAGCGGCTCTTGGCGGCATTGGCTGCTTCGGCCACTTCGCGTGCCTTTTGCAGCGCGGCGTCGGTTTCTTCGTGCGCTGCAATTTCCTGCTGCAATTCGGCCAGGTGGCGGCGGGTTTCCTCTTGCGCGGCGCGGCGGCTCTGGTGGGCCAGCACAATGATCCAGCTGCCAAGGCCGGACATGAAGAAGAACACGATGAATACCGCCAGCAGAATGGCCCAGACATGGCTGGTGAGCGCTGGATGCGTTCGCGCATATTCCCGCCCGATCAAGCCGATCACGAGCATATTAGCCAGCGTAAACGCGCCAATAACGCCAACAAAGTGACCGGTCGTGGTGTGGACATAGCGCGCCAAGCGGCGGGGCAGCAGCCATTCAGCCAGATTGGTGACCTGCTGCGTGGCGCGACTGCCCTGCTTGCACATATCGTGGCAGCGCGTTTCCAGTGAGCAGCAGGTCGAACAGATAGGACCTGCATAAAGCGGACAATGAGCAATATCAGACGGTTCGAAATTGCATT
>JBEQBV010000210.1:0-6867 GCA_041639635.1 Novosphingobium sp. | reverse complement strand
AGTATCATGTCCCTAGCGGTCAAAATCTTTCGCGAGGCTTAAAACTTTGACCGCAAGAGAAAATCGATCAGGCTGGCGCGCCGCCGGTGCCTTCTTCAACGCCGACTGCATCGGTGGCGGGCCGCGACTCGAACACCTTGTCGACAAGGCCGAACTTCATCGCTTCCTCGGCTTCGAGGAAAGTATCGCGGTCCATAGCCTTTTCGATTTCATCCAGCGTGCGGCCCGTGAACTTCACGTAAAGATCGTTCATCCGCTTGCGAATGCGCAGGATCTCGCGCGCCTGAATTTCGATATCCGAAGCCATGCCGCGCGCACCGCCCGAAGGCTGATGCACCATGATGCGGGCGTTGGGCAGAGCGATGCGCATGCCCGGCTCACCAGCAGCAAGCAGGAACGAGCCCATCGACGCTGCCTGACCAATGCACACTGTGGACACGCGCGGGCGGATATACTGCATGGTATCGTAGATCGCGAGACCTGCCGTGACCACGCCGCCAGGCGAGTTGATGTACATGGCGATGTCCTTCGAAGGGTTTTCCGATTCGAGGAACAACAACTGGGCGATGATCACCGAGGCCATGTGATCTTCAACTTCGCCGGTGACGAAGATGATGCGTTCGCGCAGCAGGCGCGAATAGATGTCGAAGCTGCGCTCGCCACGGCTCGATTGCTCGACCACAACCGGGATCAGGGCGCCGGTTACGGGATCGTGGGTGAACTTGCCCTGGTTGCCATAAACACTGGCGCCGGAAGCGCCGAACAGGTCGAGCATGGGAATCCTCATCTGGTTAGACATCGCTATGTCGCGTGCCACGGCGCGATGTTCAAGGGCGTTAAGCGCAAATCGGGGGATTTGCGTGGAACTGCACCTAGACAAAGGTGTTGCGAGGCGCAGGCGAGCTTGCGACGGAGGGCCAGAACCCGATCTGGGCCTTCTGACACACACCTTGCAAGGAACTCCGATGAAGCTGCGCTGGTCCGCCTCAGTCTTGGCGCTTTTTGCATGGACAGCACCTGCACCAGCGCAGACCGTCTCCGATTACCTTGCGAAGATTGCAGCGATTGACGATGCGGGGCCGCAGCTTAATGCCGTGCTGGCCATTAATCCAGATGCCTTGAAAGAGGAAGCGGCGGCCCGCACCCTGCCCGGGCCGCTGGCTGGCAAGGCCATGCTGATAAAGGACAATATCGAAGTGGCAGGACCGCTGCCGACCACGGCGGGGAGCCTTGCCCTCAAAGACAACGTGACCGGGCGCGATGCTCCGCTGGTGGCCACCTTGCGCAAGGCGGGCGTGGTGGTGCTGGGCAAGACCAACCTTTCGGAATGGGCCAATATCCGCTCGTCCTCCTCGTCCAGCGGATGGAGCGCGGTGGGCGGGCAAACGAAGAACCCTCATGCAATTGACCGTTCGCCTTGCGGATCATCTTCGGGCAGCGGCGCGGCCATAGCGGCGGGCTTGGCATGGGCGGCTATCGGGACCGAAACCGATGGATCGATCACTTGCCCCGCTTCGATCAACGGCATTGTCGGCTTCAAACCCACGGTGGGGATGGTGAGCCGCACGCACATCGTGCCGATCAGCCATAGTCAGGACACCGCAGGGCCGATGACCAGAAGCGTGGCCGATGCCGCCCTGATCATGAACGCCATTGCCGGGACCGACCCAGCAGACCCGGCCACTGCCGAGGCTGATCGGCGCAAGGCCGATTTCACTGCAGGCCTTGCCACGGCCAGCCTCAAGGGCCTTCGGCTGGGCGTGATGCGCAAGCAAGCTGGATCGCACCCCGTTCTGCTGGGCCTGTTCGAACGGACTCTTGAGGACCTGAAGGCAGGCGGCGCGGAACTGATCGACATTGCGTTCGAAACCTCGCCCGACATGGGGCGCGATGAATATGCCGTGCTGCTTCATGAACTGCGGGAGGACATGGGCGCTTATCTGCGTTCGCTTCCGGCCAAGGATGCCCCGCGCACGCTGGCCGATCTGATCGCATTCAACAAGACGCACCCGGAGGAATTGCGCTGGTTCGGGCAGGACACTTTCGAACAGGCAGAGGCAACGACAGACAAGGTCGGCTATCTGGCTGCGCGCGCCAATTCGCTGAAGCTGGCCGGGGCTGAAGGCATCGACCGCTTGCTGCGCGAACACCGGGTGGACTTGTTGATTGCGCCGACAGATGGTCCGGCATGGCCGATCGATCTGGTGCTGGGCGATCATTTCAGCAGCGTGGGCGCTGGCAATCTGGCCGCAATCGCAGGCTATCCGCACTTGACCGTGCCGATGGGCGCAGTCGAAGGGTTGCCGATCGGGCTATCGTTCATCGGGGCGAAGTGGGACGACAAGCGCGTGCTGGACGCGGGCGCGGCCTATGAGCGAGCGCGCACGATCAGCGTACCGGTGCCGAGTCTCAAGCGCTGGGGCGAATAAGCTCCGCTTCGGCCAGAAGCTGATGATAGCGCGCCGTGGCCTGATCGAGCAGAACGCGACGCGGCTGCAGGCGCCGTACATGCGCACGCAAGCGGCTTTTGAGTTCCTGCCACAGCCCTGCGACGAATGATCGGGGACGCGTGGCGTCAGCTTCGTGCCAGACATCGCACTCCATAGCGACGCACAGCGCTGCCGCGTCTGGCAATGTGTCAACGGGTGGCATCCGCTTTGCCGGACGGGCAATCGCGACGCGAGCCTTGGGGTTCTTTTTACGGGCAGGAAGAGGGACGAGCGCTTCGCCAGCGATGCGCCGGCTTTGGCGCTTGGCCGCTGGCTTGTTGACTGTGAGAACTGCGGCAGGGCGGGGGCCAGGAGGCGACGATTTGCTGAAGGGCGTTTCGAAACTGCCACTACCGGAGCCCGAAGCGTTGGCAGACTGAGAGCCAGAACGCGATGATCGGCGGGTTCGCGGTTTCGGTGCGGGTGCCATTGTAACATCCTGCAGAGCAATTCTGCGTCCAATAATATTGACATATTTTCAGTTATTTGAAACCGGAAAGGCAGGTTCCACTACAGGTCGTCCAAATTATCAGGCAATTACAAGGTTGATCTAAGTATTCATACTGATGGTATTATTGACGATATTGGTAGCATTAAAGTGAGTCCGCCGCGGGAATCTTGGACACTGTTTTTTCTGCAATGGCCGACATTCGCCCTGGGCACTTTGAGCGAAGTGCGAATGCCGACCTTTGGAATGGCATGATCAAGTAGCGTTAGTGAGCGCAGGCGAAGCCTCAAAAGCATCGATAATGGCCTGCCGCATGGGCTTTGCCACAAAATCCCGGTCATAGGGGCAAGGGCGCTGCGGCGTGCCATCGCTGCGCGGGGCAAAGCTTTGCAACCAACTGTACCGATCAGACATGCCCCACGCCAGCACATCGCGGCACTGCCGGTAGCTCAAGGCGATATCGAGGTAGCCCTTGACCAAGGTGGCCGTGTCCTGATCACGCACGGCGATGCTGCCGTTGCGGCCGCTGTCATTCACATCAAGTTCGGTGATCACCAGATCATAGCCGAGTGCGACCACGGCATCGAGAAACGCGATCCAGTCTGCCCGGCGCGAGTCCACAACTTGGGTTGCCGTCTGGCCGGAATAGAAGCCGATGTGGCCCTGAATGCCGAGAGCATCGACCGGCACGTTGCGCGCGCGGAAGCCGCGCAGCAGATCGAGCACGCCGGCACGGTGCCGTGGCGCATCGCCGCCGCCCCAGTCCATGTAATCGTTATATACAAGCTGGGCATTCGGTGCTTCGGCCCGTGCGGTGCGGAAGGCAAGATCGATCAGGCTGGTATCTTCGCCCGCCAATCGGGAAAAGCTGTTGGAGCGCAATTGTCCGGTGGCTGGATCGATCGCTTCGTTGACCACATCCCAGCTGTAGACGCGGTTGCCATAACGGCGGATCACCGTTTCCACATGGCCGCGCACCAGATCCGTCACGCTCGGCACCGCTGTGGCGCTGTAACCCCGCGCCCAGTTGGGAAAGCGGTCCTCGACATACCAGAACAGCGTGTGTCCGCGCATGAGCATCGATTTTGACTCGGCATAAGCGAGCATTTCGTCAAAGCGCGAGAAATTGTAGGCGGTCGCACTTGGCCGGATGGCTTCCCACTTCAGCTCGTTCTCTGCCACCAACACGCCGCAATCCCGCTCCAGCATGGCGGCATAGTTCGGGTTGGCAAACGAGCCGGCATCAGCCCCTGCCGACGACCAGGCAACCGCAGATCCGAAGCGCCGCCCTTTGGCGGCGGCAACAGCGTGAACGCTGGCGGCTGGCGTGGCCGTGGGCGTTGGTGCGGGGGTTGGCGTGGTTGTGGGCGTGGCGGTTGGCGTCGGGCTGGGGAGCGTGATGGGCCCTGCGCTGCTCCCGCCGCTGCCACCACCGCATGCGGTAAGCGTGCCTGCGGCAAGAAGTGCCAGGTGCTCCCGCCGGGTCAGTGAATCGAAGTTGAAGGGGGGCTTTTCCGACATGATGCTCTCCATTGCAAAGGGCGGCCATGACTGATCAGACACCGCGGCACCGTGGGTTCATCCACGGCTGACAGCAGAGGTTCGGGGCAGGCTGGCAGGTAACTGGCGTAATCGGGGTGCAGAACATGGCGCTAGATTGTAGCGCTCACATTTCTACTTATGAAAATGCTGGCAGGTCAGGTGTCCGCTGGAGCGAGCCGCAGCGCGAGGGGCGCGCCAAGGCCAGACCCTGCACTTGTCGGCACTCCAGACTCCGGTCACCACGTACAGGGTACCGGAAGGCCATTCTTGAGCGCAATTTACCCATATGTTGCTGATTTTGAATGAATGATGCCAGTTGAGGCATGGCTGATTTCGAGGTCGTCCGCTTTTTGAGCGCGCTCACCACCCACAGACCACACATGGTCGGCTTCATGAAACCTTCTCCCGATTGTCATTCAGCACCACGCCGTTCCGTGATGATAGCGCTATCGTAACTTAGCGATTTTCAGTGTCAAGCGGTTCGCATTCAATCGGCCCAGCCCTGTCCTTTTGGTCACTGCAAAGCCTTTGGGGGCACCCGCAGGTCGCGCCAAACGCACAACGGCCCGGCGTGCCTAAGCGCGCCGGGCCGTCTGATATCCAGCCCCGTCGGGCCGGATCAATCTGATGCGAGGATCAGCCCTCGGTCTTCTTCTTGGCCGGGGCCTTCTTCTTGGGAGCAGGCGCAGCCTCTTCAGCAGTTGCTTCAGCAGCAGGGGCTTCTTCAGCAGCAGCCTTCTTCTTGGCCGGAGCCTTCTTCTTCGGAGCTTCCTCGGTCGCTTCGGCGGCGGGGGCGTCCTCGGCAGGAGCGTCCTCGATCACTTCCTTGGAAGCCTTCTTCTTTGGCGCAGCCTTCTTGGCCGCAGGCTTGGCCGGGGCGGCAGCGCCGTCTTCGGCTTCGATCGCAGCCTGCAGCTCTTCCTTGGTCACTTCACGCTCTGTGACTTCAGCCTTGTCGAACAGGAAATCGACGACCTTATCTTCATAGAGCGGCGCGCGCAGCTGAGCGGCGGCAAGCGGTTCGGAACGCACGTATTCGACAAAACGCTGGCGGTCCTGTTCACGGTACTGCTGCGCCGCCTGGCGGATCAGCATTTCCATTTCCTGGGCCGAAACCTGCACGCCATTGGCCTGCCCGATTTCCGACAGGAGCAGGCCGAGGCGCACGCGGCGCTCAGCGATCTTGCGGTAATCGTCCTTTTCGGCTTCGATTTCCTTCAGCGCTTCTTCCGGATTCTCTTCGTTCTGGGCTTCCTGCTGAAGCTGGGTCCAGATCTGTTCGAATTCAGCCTCGACCATCGAAGGCGGCACGGCAAAATCATGGCCGGCAGCAAGCTGGTCGAGCAGCGCACGCTTCATCTGAGTGCGCGTCAGGCCGGCCGTTTCCTGCTCAAGCTGACCGCGCAGCAGGGTCTGCAGCTGCTCAAGGCTTTCAAGGCCGAGCATCTTGGCGAATTCGTCGTTGGCTTCAAATTCACCGGGGTTCTTCACCGCCTTGACCTTGATGTCGAAGGTGGCTTCCTTGCCCTTGAGGTTTTCGGCCGGGTAGTCTTCCGGGAAGGTCACGGTGATGATGGTTTCGTCACCGGCCTTCACGCCCACCAGCTGTTCTTCGAAACCGGGGATAAAGCGGCCAGCGCCGAGTTCCAGCGGGGTGTCTTCAGCAGCGCCGCCTTCGAAGGCAACGCCATCAACCTTGCCGAGGAAATCGATGATGATCTGATCGCCGTCCTTGGCCTTTGCGCCCTTCTTGGCGTCGGTGAAGGACTTCTGGCCAGCGCCGATGCGGGCAACGGCTTCGGCCACTTCGGCGTCGGTCACGGGAACGACGAGCTTTTCCAGCTTCAGCCCTTCGAGCGAGGGCACTTCAACCTGCGGCAGAACTTCGAGTTCGACCGTCAGCTGTGCGTCCTTGCCTTCGTCATAGCCTTCGGCCATCGAAACGGCAGGCTGCATCGCGGGGCGCAGCTTGTTGTCGATCACCAGCTTGTCCATCGCCTCACGGATCGAGGTCTGCAGCGCTTCCTGATGGATGGCGGGGCCGTGCATCTTGCGCACGAGGTTGGCGGGCACCTTGCCGGGGCGGAAGCCGGGCATCTTGATCTGCGGCGCGATCTTTTTGACCTCACCATCAACCTTGGCGGCAATGGCCGCCGCAGGGATGGTGACGGTGTAGGCGCGCTTCAGGCCCTCGTTGGTGGTTTCGACGATCTGCATCCTGATCCAACTTCCATGTCTGTCTCGCGCCTGCGTAGCGCGGAAAAAGCTGACTCGGACGCCGGCGCGCGGACTGGTGCGGGCGAAGGGACTCGAACCCCCACATCTTGCGATGGCAGGACCTAAACCTGCTGCGTCTACCAGTTCCGCCACGCCCGCATCCGGCGAAAA
>JBEQBV010000209.1:0-6945 GCA_041639635.1 Novosphingobium sp. | reverse complement strand
CGATGACCACGATAGCGCCTTCTTGGCTCAAGCGGCGGGCAATCGCCTCGCCCAGACCCTGCTTGCGGCCCGATCCGGTGATGACCGCAACTTTGCCTGCGAACTTCACGCCGTCACCTCTTCGGTGGTGATGAACGTGACCTCAACCATGTTGTTGAACGCGGCTGCGACTTCACCCATCGCGGCGGTCGACACATCTTTTTCGAACTGGGCCATGTCCGCGATATCAAGCACTTCGATATAGCCGAACGGCGGCTTGGCATCGCTGCCAAGCACCCCGGTGCTGCGGAACACGCGGAAGCTGGCGATGGATTGCAGCGCGTTGACCGTGGGCAGATCGGTGCTGCGCGCCCAGTCCAGATAATCCGCCTCGGAAACGCCGGGCTTCAGGTTGAAAACTGCGAAAATATGCATGGCTCGGTCCTCGCTTTGCCGCCTGCCGGTTAATCGCAAGTATCATCCTTGCTTCTGCCGAAAGGTCAATATAGCCTATGATTATAACAAATGAGGAAGGCCGTGAACTCTTCATCACACACCCCGTCCCCGGTTTCGAACGACCCTAGCGCCGGTTACGATGGTCCCCCGGACTATCGCGTGATTGGCCGCCACGCGGTTTTCCCCGAAACCAGCCATGACGAGATCGAGCGGATCAACTTTCTGGCCCAGATGAACCGGCATCTTGCCGCGCGCGTGGTGCCAGGTGTGAAGGCGGCTTACGACGCCCGCGTGGTCCCTGCCTTTGAAGCCGCGCACGGCCGCCCGATGGCAGACCGCCACGAAGCGCGCCGCGCCATGCTGGAAGACCCCGCATTTCAGACATGGTCGGCCCTGCGCCGCATGACGATGGAACAGCGCCAGCAGGCTGGCCGCTGGACCGCGCTGCGCCAGCGCGAGCAGCTGAACGCTGTCGCTGCCGAACTGACCGAGGGCGATCCGCGCCTGTCACTCGATCCTTCACTGCCGATCCCGCGTTATGTCTCGGCGGTGGATCACCACTGCATGCCGGGCAGCTACCACACCGAATACTTCCCCGGCGATGTGGTGAACGGCGCGAACTACGATCACGCCGGTTTCGTTACCACCGGGGGCCTGCTTGGCGGCTATTCCGATGGCGGCGGCCATGCCGTGGTCAAGTGGGTGAAGCACAACCTGCCCGATTTCAAACCGCGCGAGATCCTCGAAATCGGTGGCACGGTGGGGCACTCCTCGCTGCCGCTGGCGCAGGCCTTTCCGGAAGCGGAAATGACCGTGGTTGATCTTGGCGCGCCAGTGCTGCGCTATGGCCTTGCACGGGCCAAATCGCTGGGCGTGGACAACATCAGCTTTGTTCAGGCCAGCGGCGAGGACCTTTCGATCTATCCGGACGCCAGCTTCGACTGGATCCAGACGACGATGTTCCTGCACGAACTTTCGACCAAGGCTCTGCGCGCGATCTTTGCCGAAACGCGCCGTCTGCTGAAGCCCGGCGGCATCGTGCTGCATGTCGAGCAGCCACAATATGCGCCCGAAATGCCGCTGTTCGAACAGGCGATGCGCGATTGGGACGCCTTCTACAACAACGAGCCATTCTGGAGCCGGATGCACGAGATGGATCTCGATGCAGAGATGGTCGCCGCCGGGTTCGAGCGGGACAAGCTGATCCACGGCGGGGTAACCGGCGTGGTCGATCGCGAACTCTTCCCCGATGCGGAGGAGGACGACACCGAAGACTATGGCCGCAAGGCCGCATGGCATGTGATCGGAGCCGTGGCATGAGCTTTGCTGAAGCCCTCGCCGGAGCAGGCGCAAAACCCGCTGGCAAGCGCCCCTATTTCCTCGAACCGCAGGTCGAGCGGGTGCTCGCCATCACCATGGCCGTGGCGCAGGAACTGGCCGTGGCCCGCCAGCGCAGCGACACGTTGGAGCGTTTGCTGCTGGAAAAGGGCGTATTGTCGCAAGGCGAGATCGACGCCTTCGTGCCCGATCGCGGCGCATCGGCTGAACGGCAGATGTGGAACCAGGAATTCATCGCCCGCATCCTGCGCATCGTGCAGCAGGAGAACGAGGCCGTGATGTCGCCTGCCGAAGTCGCTTCGGGCGATGTTGGCGAAGAGCTGGCGCGCGAGGCGTGATGTCCACCCCCGAAATGCCAGACTTCGAATACACGATCCCCGTTCTGGTCATCGGCGGCGGGGCCTGTGGCTGCATCGCCGCGCTTTCCGCCCACCACGCCGGGGCGCAGGTGCTGCTGGTGGAGCAGGACGAGCGCCCGATGGGCAGCACCGGCATGAGCCAAGGCCTGATCTGCGCGGCTGGCACAAAGGCACAAGCCGCCTTGGGCATCGAAGACAGCGCAGACCGCTATTTCGAAGACATCATGGCCAAGACCAAGGGGCTGACCGACCCAGCTCTGGCCCGCGCCATTGCCGATCATGCCGGGCCTACGGTCGACTGGATGGTCGAGACGCTCGACCTGCCATGGGAACTCGATACCGGATTCCGGCCCGCCTATGGCAATTCCACCTTTCGCGTCCACGGCTGGCGCGGGCACGGCGGGCAGGACATGGTGGACCTGCTCCACGCGCGCTTGGCCGATGCCGGGATCGACGTGATGCTTGGTGCCAAGCTGGTGGAAGTCCATGCTGATGATACCGGGCGCATCCACGGCGTCACGCTGGAACGCCCAGATAGCGCGCATGAACTGGTCGGCTGCGAAACGCTGATTCTGGCTTGCGGAGGCTTCGCCGCCAATCATGCAATGGTGGCGCAGCACATGCCCGATGTGGCCCACGCGCGGAACAATGGCCATGAAGGCAGCCAGGGCACAGGGATTGCCGTGGGCCAGCAACTTGGCGCGGGGCTTGGCGACATGGGTGCCTATCAGGGCTATGCCATGCTCACCGACCCGCAGGGCATTTCGGTGCCGCCGGGCGTGCCAATCGCGGGCGGCGTTCTCGTCAACGTCGAAGGGCATCGCTTCACCAACGAGGTGGAGGATATTGCCGGAATGGTCCACCCCGTGCTCGCCCAACCGGGTGACCATGTCTGGGTGATCTTCGACGAACGCATCGAAGAGACCGTGGCCTATGTGCCGGAAATGCAGCAACTCAATGCGCTGAACGCCTCGCGCAAGGCCAACAATGCCGAAGAGCTTGCAGGCTTGATCGGCGTCCCGGCCGAAACCTTGCGCGCCACGCTGGAAGAGGCACGCGCCGCTCAGGTCTGCGGCAAGGCCGATGCACAAGGCCGAGTCTGGGGCAACGACCTGCCCCCGGTCGGCCCCTATCGCGCGCTGAAGGTGATTGGGGCGATCTATCACACACAGGGCGGCCTGCAGATCGATGGGCAGGCGCGCGTGCTGCGCGCAGATTGTACGCCGCTGCCCAATCTGTTCGCAGGCGGCGGTGCGGCGCGATCCGTATCAGGCCCGGCGCACTGGGGCTATCTGCCAGCGATGGGCCTTGCCACGGCGGTCACGTTCGGGCGCTTGGCCGGCCTGGCTGCCGCCGCATTGGCCCAGCAAACCGGGGATGCCTGATGGCACCTTTCCGATCCGCGAACAGGCAAATTGCCCATTTGCAGATCGCTCGATTATTTGACATATTATTATAACAATAATTACGCGCTCCTGAATCGGCCCAAAGACTCAGCACTGCGCGGCAAAGCGGAAGATCACGATGTCTGACACCATGACCCTTGCCAAAATCGCCACCGCCCCTGCCGACCTGCGCAACACGCTCGAAGCAATCGTCGGGCCTGAACATGTCACCACGGACGAGGCGACCCTGCGCCTGTTTAGCGAAGATATCTGGGCGCGCGCCGATCATTGCGTGATGCTCTCGGTCGCCCCGGCCAACACGGCAGAATTCGCTTCCGTGGTTGCCGCCGCCAACGATGCGGGCGTCGATATCGCCCCGCGCGGTGCTGGCATGAGCTATACCAGCAGCTACGTCCCCGCCACCGACAGCACGATCACGCTCGACATGCGCCGGATGGACCGCGTGCTGCGCGTCAGCCCGGAAGACATGACCGTGACGGTCGAGGCGGGCTGCACCTGGCTGGCGCTAAACGAGGCGCTCAAGCCGCACGGCCTGCGCACCCCGTTCTGGGGTCCGATGTCGGGCATCTATTCCACCATCGGCGGCGGACTTTCGCAGCTCAACGCGATGTTCGGCGCAGGGCACTATGGCACGTCGAGCGAGAGCGTGGTGGCGATTACCATGGTGCTTGCCGATGGCCGCACTCTGCGCACCGGCGCGCGCGGGCCTGATGGCGATACGCCGCATTACCGCCACTATGGGCCTGACCTCGCTGGCCTGTTCATGGGCGATTCCGGCACGCTGGGTATCAAGGCCGAGATCACCTTGCGCCTGATCCGCACCCCTGCCTTCGAAGACTCCGTCTCGTTCTCGTTCAAGACCGGCGAGATCATGCTGCAGGCACTGGCCGAAATGACCCGCGCGGGCATCGCATCCGAAACATGCGGGTTTGACCCCGGCCTGACCAAGGTGCGCATGAAGCGCATGTCGATGGCCAGCGACGTGAAAACGCTGGGCAAGGTCATTTCCAAAGAGAAGTCCTTCGGCAAGGGCCTGCTCGCCGCAGCCAAGATCGCCATCGGCGGGCGCAACTTCATTCCCGAAGAAGAATACCCGCTGCACATCACGGCAGAGGGGCGCTGCAAGGAAGCGGTCGCCGCCGATATCGCCACAGCGCGCGAGATTGCCGCCCGCTTCGAAGGTGCGGAAATCGAGAACTCGATCGCCAAGGTCATCCGCGCGATGCCCTTCCCCGCGCCGAATTCGATCCTTGGCCCCGAAGGCGAAAGCTGGGTGCCGGTCCACGGTCAGGCCTCGCTATCGACCGCAGCGCCAATGTTTGCCGAAATCCGCGCCTACTTCGATTCGATGAAGAACACTTTCGACAAGCACGGCATCCACAACGGCTTCCTGTTCTCCTCGCTTTCCACCACCGCGCTGGTAATCGAGCCGGTGTTCTTCTGGCCCGAAGGCTACCGCCCGATCCATGAATCGATGGTGGAACCGGCGCACCTCAAGAACCTCAAGCAGCTTGGCCCCAATGCCGAGGCAACCGCCGTGGTCACCGAAGCGCGCGAGCAGGTGAAGGCGATTTGCAAGAAGTATGGCGCAGCCCACTTCCAGATCGGCCGCGCCTATACGGCCTACCGCGAAAGCCGCGATGAAGCGTTCAAGGACGTGCTCGATGCGGTGAAGGCCGTGGTCGATCCGCGCGGCGTGTTCAATCCGGGCTGCCTCGGCTTCCCGATCCGCGAAGGGCGGAACTGAACCGATGAGCGAACAAACCTATCGCGCGATCCGGCTGGAACGGATCGCGCCGTCTTTCCGCGATGGCGCAGATATCGTTGAACTGCCACTGACCGAACCGGGGCGCGGCGAGATCCGCGTGCGCAACCTGCACTGCGGCGTGAACGCCATTTTCGATACGCAGATCGCGCGCAACGCGGTGGACTACGTCAAGATTGCCCTACCTACCTTCACCGGCGTCGAAGCCATCGGCGTGGTCGAAGCGGTTGGCGAAGGCGTGAAGGACTTTGCGGTTGGCGATGCCGCCGTATCGGTTCGCTTCACGGGCGGCTACCGGGAAGCCAACACCAGCGCCGCATCAAACTTCGCCAGAGCTCCCGCTGCGACCCGCGAATATCTGGCGCTCGCCTCCACCGGCGTGTCCGCGCTCGTGGCACTGGAACAGATCGGCGAAGCTAGAACCGGCGAAACCGTGGCCGTATCCGCTGCTGCGGGCGGCTTGGGCCATCTCCTCGTGCAACTTGCCGTCCTGAAGGGCTGCCGCGTGATCGGCGTGGCGGGCGGCGCAGAAAAGTGCGCTTTCGTCACCTCACTCGGCGCAGAGCGGGTGATCGACTACCGTTCCGAAGATGTCGGCGCGGTGCTGGCAGCGGAATATCCCGGCGGGATCGACGTTGCCATCGATACCGTCAGCGGCACGATCTTCGATGCTTTCCTTGCCAACATCGCCAATCACGGACGTCTGGTTGTCGGCGGCGCGGCGGCGGACCTTGAAGGCAAGCCGGAGATCGTCACCGCCCCGCGCATTGCGCATTCCATCTACTACAAGGGCGCATCGGTGCGCGGCTTCATGAACGGGCTGCTGACACCGCACTGGGACGATGCGCGCAAGCGCCTGTTCCGGCTCTATCAGGACGGCAAGCTGCGCGTGACGTTCGACAGTCAGCGCAACATTGGCCTCGAAGGTATCTACGACGGGATCGAACGGCTGCTTTCGGGCAAGTCGATGGGCAAGGTCGTGGTCGATCTGGCAGAGCAATGACCGCTGCGCCCAAGACCCTGTTCGAGAAGATCTGGGATGCGCACCACGTGGCGCAGACCGCCGGTGGCGCGCACCTGATCGCGATTGACCGCGTGTTCCTGCACGAACGCACCGGGGCCAATGCGCTCAAATCGCTGACCGCAAATGGCCGCCCAGTGCGCGATCCGGCGCGGGTCTTTGCGGTGATGGACCACATCGTTGATACCCGGCCCGGACGAGGCGATGACACGCTGATGCCGGGCGGCAGCGCCTTCATCACCGAAACGCGCGCAGCGGCCCACGCCGCCGGGATCACCCTGTTCGATGTGAACGACCCTGATCAGGGCATCACGCACGTCATCTCGCCCGAACTCGGCATCGTCCTGCCCGGCGCAACGCTGGTCGCGCCCGATAGCCACACCTGCACCCAAGGCGCGCTCGGCGCGTTCGCGTGGGGCATTGGCTCGTCTGAGGCGGAACATGCGATGGCCACCGGCGTCCTGCGACTCGACAGGCCCCGCACGATGCGCGTCCGCTTCACCGGCGCGCTAGCCCCCGGCATCACGCCGAAGGACATGGCGCTGCACCTTCTCGCCACCCATGGCGCAGGTGGCGGCGCGGGCCATGTGGTGGAGTTTGCGGGCGATGCTGTCACCGCGC
>JBEQBV010000208.1:0-6973 GCA_041639635.1 Novosphingobium sp. | reverse complement strand
AGCGCCGCGCCGCACGAAGCTTGTGGCCTGCTGCTTGGCCACGGCTCCACCATCGAAGCCGCCATGCCGACCGCAAATGTTGCGCCCGATCCTGCCCGCCATTTCGAGATCGACCCCACCGCGCTGATCGCCGCGCACCGGGCCGCGCGCGATGGTTCCGGGCCGCAGGTGCTTGGCTATTTTCATTCGCACCCCAATGGCCTTGCGCGTCCTTCTGCCACCGACGAAGCCAGCGCCGCGAGGGACGGGCGGATATGGGCCATTGTGGCCGATGGCGCGATTACGTGTTGGCACGATGGGACGGATGGGTTCGAACCGCTTTCCTACTGCGTCGTGCAAGGCTAAGGCAGGGACAAGATGATGAGAAAAACCCACTCTCCTGCCCAAACGGCCCGCGCTGTTGCGGTCGTCTTGTCCGGGCACAAACGGGGACCGGCAAAGTTTCTCTGAACAGTGTAAACTGTGTAAACCCCCTTCAGGAAAAAGGCGCGAAACCTGAACATGCCAGCCAATTCCCTCGATCTTGCCAGCCTGCTTTGCTCACGCCTTTGCCACGATCTGCTCAGCCCGGTGGGCGCGCTTTCCAATGGTCTTGAACTTCTCGCCGATGAGAAGGACCCCGAAATGCGCAAGCGTTGCATGGAACTGCTGGAACAGAGCGCCAAGGCTTCTGCCGACAAGCTCAAGTTCTTCCGCCTTGCCTTCGGTGCGGCGGGCGGGTTCGGCGAAACCGTGCCGGTGTCTGAAGCGCGGGCGCTGATCGATGCGCTGGTGGGCAACAACGGGCGTGTCAGCGTCAACTGGATGTTCGGGATCGATAGCTTGGCCAAGCCTGCAGTCAAGACTCTGCTCAACCTGGCGCTGATCGGGCTTGATGCGCTGGTGCGCGGCGGCACGCTCGATATCGGGGCCGAAGTGCGCGACAATGTGGCCGAAATCGTGGTGCGTGCCGCCGGGCAGCGCGTGGCGTTCGATCCGGCGATCGGGCAGGCGCTGGAAGGCACGCTGCCCTCTTCCGAACTGTCGAGCCGCACCGCACCTGCCGCGATGGTCCAGCAGCTTGCCGCGTCGGTGAATGGTGCGGTGCAGGTCCACGTCACGGCCGAAAGCCTTGTTCTGGGCGCGGTGCTGCCGGTCGCCTGACCGATGCGGCGCTGGCTCGTCCACCGCGAGATACCATCGCCCAACTGGAATGCGCGCAAGCTTCCGGTCAACATGGTGGTGCTGCACTACACCGGTATGGAAAGCGCGCAGGCCGCGCTTGATCGGCTCTGCGATCCCGCAGCGGAGGTTTCGGCGCATTACCTGATCGACGAGGACGGAACGGTTACCGCCCTTGTCGATGAAGACAATCGCGCGTGGCATGCAGGCCGGGGATCATGGCGCGGGATCACCGATGTGAACTCGGCCAGCGTCGGGATCGAGCTGGTCAATCCGGGCCACGAATTCGGCTACCGCCCCTTTCCCGACGCCCAGATCGAAGCGCTGCTGCCGCTGCTGGCCAATATTGTGAAGCGCCACAACGTGCCCCGAGCCAACGTGGTCGGCCATTCCGATGTGGCGCCTGCGCGCAAGGATGATCCGGGCGAACTGTTCCCATGGGAACTGCTGGCCCACCACCGCCTGTGCTTGCCCACGCCCAAGCTGAAGATGCGGCTGGTCTATGACAATGAGGCCGCGTTCTACCTCGCGCTCGAACGCTTCGGGTATGACATCTCCGACCAGAAGGCCGCGGTCCGCGCATTCCAGCGGCGCTGGCGGCCGCAGCGGATCGATGGCGAAGTGGATGGACAGATCGGGGCATTGCTGTTCGAACTGCTGTTGGAACGCGATCTGGGACATGCTAGGTGACCGCTCGCCAGGGGGCCGGGCAGCCGCGTTCCCGCTCATCCTGAGCTTGTCGAAGGAAAGCGGGACCGAGGAAAGTCCGGGCTCCACGAAACAAGGGTGGCGGGTAACGCCCGCCGGGCTGGAGGCGCAAGCTGACGGTCAAGGGAAAGTGCCACAGAGAGCAGACCGCCTCTTTTCGAAGAGGTAAGGGTGAAAGGGTGCGGCAAGAGCGCACCGCGCGACCGGCAACGGAAGCGGCACGGCAAACCCCACCCGGAGCAAGATCGAATAGGGACTGCGCGCCTTTCGGGGCAGGCCGGTTTCGGGCCAGCAGTCCGGGTTGATTGCTTGAGCGTTCCGGCAACGGTCCGCCTAGAGGAATGGCTGCCAGTGCCGATACGGTGCCCGCCAAGGGAAACCTTGGGCATACCGTCGGCGCTACAGAACCCGGCTTACAGGTCCCCTGGCGCAACACCTGTTTCCTACACGCCCGCAAGGCGTTAGGAAGGGGCATGTCCGGCGGCCATCACCATCACCACCATCATCATGGGCATGATCATGCCCACGGGCACAGCCATGCGCCCGCCAGCTTTGGCCGCGCCTTTGCCGTGGGGATCGCGCTCAACGTTGCGTTCGTGGCGGTTGAGGCCGTCTATGGCGTAATCTCAGGCTCCATGGCGCTGGTCGCCGATGCCGGGCACAATCTGTCCGACGTGCTGGGCCTCGTCATCGCCTGGATTGCCAGCGTACTGGTGAAGCGCCCGCCATCGGCACGGTTTACCTATGGCCTGAAATCCAGTTCGATCCTTGCCGCACTTGGCAACGCGGCCTTCCTGCTGGTGGCGCTGGGGGCAATTCTGGTCGAGACGATCCGCCGCCTGTTTGAACCGCAACCGGTGATCGGCGGCACTGTCATGATCGTTGCAGCGATCGGCATCGTGATCAACACCGCCACGGCCCTGATGTTCATGCGCGGGCGCAAGCATGATATCAACATTCGCGGAGCATACCTCCACATGGCCGCCGACGCTGCGGTATCAGCAGGTGTTGTCGTCGCCGGTTTGCTCATCATGCTGACCGGCCAGACCTGGATCGATCCGGTCACCAGCCTGATCATCGTGGGTGTGATCGCATGGGGCACC
Organism: Novosphingobium sp.; assembly: GCA_041639635.1. Lineage (GTDB taxonomy): Bacteria > Pseudomonadota > Alphaproteobacteria > Sphingomonadales > Sphingomonadaceae > Novosphingobium. Next base: position 4,001 of record JBEQBV010000208.1, on the reverse strand, counting down.
TGGGGCCTGCTCAAGGATGCCCTGCGCATGAGCTTGTTGGGCGTGCCTTCGGGTATCGATGAACGCAGCGTGCGCAGCTTTCTGCAGGGATTGAACGGCGTGGAGGCCGTGCATGATCTGCATATCTGGCCGATGAGTACGACCGAAACCGCCATGACTGCCCATCTCGTTATGCCCGGAGGCCATCCCGGCGACAGTTTCCTGCACCAGCTGGCCCATGAACTGGAACACGATTTTGGGATCGGCCATGCCACGGTGCAGGTTGAAACCATCGATGGCCATGAATGCGTGTTGCTGCACGATCACACCGTCTGACCTGACCCTGCGGGCCCTGACCTTACGGGCATAGCCCAAAGGGCCATGTCGCAAAGGCGGCTCACAATGGTCATTTCGGTCGGCGGAGACGTTCCGACCGGGCTTGATTTACCCCTCCAGTCCGGTTCCTCCCCTGACTTACCGGCTACTTCGTTCCCTTCAGCCGGGGTCGCTTTCTATAGGGCGCGCTGTATCGTTACAGCGCGCCTCTTTTTTGTTTTCCGCTTTGTAATCAATACCCTGTCCTAAAGGGGGCATGCCCCAACGGGCATGTAGTTTGCGGGACCCGCAGCACCACCTTGTGCATTGGAAGAGCAGACCGGCAGCCCAATGTCCTGCGCCGGCCATAGTCATGTTTCCATCAAGGAGTTTCCCGATGACTGCCAAGTTCCTGATCGCTGCGCTTGTTGCCACCACCGCTACCGCCGTCCCTGCCGTCGTAACCCCCGCCTATGCGCAGGCAGCGCCGACGACCACCATTGTCGACACAGCCGTGGCCTCCCCCGATCACACCACGCTGGTTGCCGCCGTCAAGGCAGCAGGCCTTGTCGACACCCTGAACAGCACCGGTCCCTTCACCGTGTTCGCCCCCACCAACGCCGCCTTTGCGAAGCTTCCCGCAGGCACCGTCGACACGCTGCTGAAGCCTGAAAACAAGGCCACGCTGGCCAAGGTCCTGACCTACCACGTCGTCGCTGGCAAGGTGACCGCTGCTGACGTGCTTGGTCTGATCAAGGCTGGCAACGGCAGTGCCAAGATCACCACGGTTGCAGGTGGCACGCTCACCGCCTCGCTGATGGGCAGCACTGTGATGCTGACCGACGAAAAGGGCGGCATGGCCCACGTGGTGGCAGCCGACCTTATGCAGAAGAACGGCGTGATCCACGTGACCGACGCAGTATCGCTGCCGAACTAAACTTTCGATTTCGCCCCTCATTTGGGGGCGGCAAAGCCAAAAGGAAAAGGCGGGCACCACGCGGGGCCCGCCTTTTTCATAACCAAATCGAACGGTCAGGCAGTTGGCAAAAAACGGACCATCTTTGCCTTCAGCAAAGACACCAGCGCCGGGTCCATGAAAGCGTAGTCGTCAGGTATATCCAGACAGATGATGCGCTGCCCCGAAAGCGCGGAGCGAAACTTGCGCTGCAATTTGTTGCGGTGCGTCTTTTCCATCACGACGATCACGTCCGCCCACGCCACCAATTCGCTGGTCAGCGGATTGTCCGCATCGTTGTTGGTCCCTGCCGAATCCACTTCGATGTCCGGCCAAGACGAAAAAACCTGCTCAGCCGTGGGGCTGCGCAAGCGGTTTTGGCTGCAGACGAAAAGGATGCGCTTCACCCTATCCCCTACTTACCTTATCCAGCCGAAGTGCATGGCGCCGCGCTCTTATAGTATGTTGCTGCTCGCGAGCCATCGGAGGAATAGATCGTGAATTGCGGTATTGGTCCGGTGACCTGATTTTCCATGGTCAGCGATAGAAAGCGGCCATAGCCGCGTTTAACGATCAAACGATCAGTGGAGTCGATTGGCTGCAGTTCCAGCGCATCATCAAGTCTCAACACCCAGCCCTTGTGGTACTCCAAGGCATAGTTGGCGGTGAGTTCCGGTAGCTGCCGGACGCTTATTACGCCCAAACCAACTTCTATATTCGGCAAATCATTCGACTGGAAACAACCTTGCACGTCAGGCGGAAATGGCTTGAGCATCCCGTTCAAAGGTGCAAGCCAGACCAGCAGACCCAACAAAATAGAACCGCCCACCAGCATTACGCTGGCAGGCGGCCCGAAATCCTCGTCGAGTTCGTTTAAGTCGCTCAGGCCGCTTCTTCTTCCTTGCCCTTGTGGACGCGGATTGGGTCCTTGCGGCCTTCGACCACATCCTTGTCGACCACGACTTCGGCAATGTCGGTTTCGGTCGGAACGTCGAACATGGTGTCGAGCAGCAGGCTTTCGACGATCGAGCGAAGCCCGCGCGCACCCGTCTTGCGTTCGATGGCCCGCTTGGCGATGGCTTCAAGAGCGTCGTCGGTGAACGTCAGCGCCACGTCTTCGAGTTCGAAGAGCTTGGCATACTGCTTGATCAGCGCGTTCTTGGGTTCACGCAGGATCTGTACCAGCGCATCGATGTCGAGATCGTTGAGCGTAGCGATCACCGGCAAGCGACCCACAAATTCGGGGATCAGCCCGAACTTGAGCAGGTCTTCCGGTTCTGCCTTCTGCAGCAGTTCGCCGATCTTGCGCTTTTCAGGATCGGCAACGTGCGCGCCGAAACCGATCGAGCGCTTTTGCAAGCGATCCGAGATGATCTTGTCGAGCCCTGCGAACGCACCACCACAGATGAACAGGATGTTCGTGGTGTCGACCTGCAGGAATTCCTGCTGCGGATGTTTGCGCCCGCCCTGCGGCGGGACCGAGGCAGTGGTGCCTTCCATCAGCTTGAGCAGGGCCTGCTGCACGCCTTCGCCCGAAACATCGCGCGTGATCGAGGGGTTTTCGGCCTTGCGGCTGATCTTGTCGATCTCGTCGATGTAGACGATGCCGTGTTGGGCCTTTTCAACGTTGTAATCAGACGCCTGCAGCAGCTTGAGGATGATGTTTTCCACATCCTCACCCACGTAACCGGCTTCGGTCAGCGTGGTGGCATCGGCCATCGTGAAGGGCACATCAAACGTCTTCGCCAGCGTCTGCGCCAGCAGCGTCTTGCCGCAACCGGTGGGGCCGATCAGCAGGATGTTCGATTTCGAAAGCTCGACCTCGCCACCCTTGCCGCTGTGCTTCAGCCGCTTGTAGTGGTTGTGGACCGCCACCGAGAGCACGCGCTTGGCGCGGTCCTGGCCGATCACATAATCGTTCAAGGTCTCGAAGATGTCGCGCGGCGTGGGTACACCACCGTCCTTCTTCCCGGCGATACCGGCCTTGGTCTCTTCGCGGATGATGTCGTTGCACAGTTCAACGCATTCATCGCAGATGAACACGGTGGGCCCGGCAATAAGCTTGCGCACTTCGTGCTGCGACTTCCCGCAGAAGCTGCAGTACAGGGTGCTCTTGGTATCCGATCCGGAAAGCTTGGTCATTCTTTCATCCCAGGCGCCTCTCCACGAGAGGCGGGTGCGGTTATCCTACTACCCCAAGGGCATTAATCAACCGGACTCGATAACTAGTATCATGTCCCTAGCGGTCAAAATCTTTCGCGAGGCTTAAAACTTTGACCGCAAGAGAAAATCGATCAGGCTGGCGCGCCGCCGGTGCCTTCTTCAACGCCGACTGCATCGGTTGCGGGCCGCGACTCGAACACCTTGTCGACCAGACCGAACTTCAGCGCTTCTTCGGCTTCGAGGAAGGTATCCCGGTCCATCGCTTTTTCGATCTCGTCCAGCGTGCGGCCGGTGAACTTGACGTAAAGATCGTTCATCCGCTTGCGAATGCGCAGGATCTCGCGCGCCTGAATTTCGATATCCGAAGCCATGCCGCGCGCACCGCCCGAAGGCTGGTGGACCATGATGCGGGCGTTGGGCAGGGCAATGCGCATGCCCGGTTCACCCGCGGCGAGCAGGAATGATCCCATCGACGCTGCCTGACCGATGCACACGGTGGACACGCGCGGGCGGATGTACTGCATGGTATCGTAGATCGCGAGACCTGCCGTGACCACGCCACCGGGCGAATTGATGTACATGGCGATGT
>JBEQBV010000207.1:0-7011 GCA_041639635.1 Novosphingobium sp. | reverse complement strand
ACGCTGCCGGCCAGAAGCTCTGCCAGCGCGGCTAGATAGCCGTTGGGCGAGATCACCAGCACGGAATCGCTGGCGGTCGTTCCCGCCGCTTCGAGCATCTGGCCATAGGTCAGTGCAGGCGACAGGAAGCGCCCTTCGCCCAAAGGCACCGCACGGTCCATATAAGCCACGGCGCGACGTTCGGCGGGCACGAAATCTTCACGCGCGACGGCGGCAAATGCGGCGAGAATGCCGGGGGAATTGACGCCGCTGACGCGAAGCTGGCTATCGATCATTGCGCGGCGCGCTACGGCCATGTCTTCTGCTGCTGGTCGATCTTCAACCACGGTCATTGCAACCCTCATGTCCTGAACGGGCACGCCTTTGAACAGGCGCAGACCCAAGGTGGTAACTTGCATGTGCCTGTAGATTATCGACTTGCCGTTTCCAAGGGATTTGCATGTTGATTGTCGAAGCGTAAGGGGCGTTCGCAGTTTCTCAGGCTTTGGAGGGAGTTCCGGATGGCCGAAATGGTGACGATCAAGGAAGCAGACCTGATCGAAAGCGTTGCCGATGCGCTGCAATACATCAGCTATTTCCACCCGATGGACTACATCCGCGCACTGGGCGAGGCCTACAAGGCCGAACAAGGCCCCGCAGCCAAGGATGCCATCGCACAGATTCTCACCAACAGCCGGATGTGCGCCGAAGGCCACCGTCCGATCTGTCAGGACACCGGCATCGTCAACGTCTTCATCGAATGGGGGCAGGATTGCCGCCTCGAATCCGAGATGAGCCTGCAGGACGTGGTCGATGAAGGCGTGCGCCGTGCCTATCTGAACCCGGATAACAAGTTGCGCGCCTCGGTCCTGGCCGATCCTGCCTTCACCCGCCGCAACACGCGCGACAACACGCCGTGCGTGCTCCACGTGGAGATGGTCAAGGGCAACAAAGTGACGGTCGATGTCGCGGCCAAGGGTGGCGGCAGCGAGAACAAGTCCAAGTTCAAGATGATGAACCCGTCCGAGAACATCGTCGACTGGGTGATCGAGATGCTGCCGCAGATGGGGGCAGGCTGGTGCCCGCCGGGCATGCTCGGCATCGGCATTGGCGGCACGGCGGAACACTGCGTGCTGCTGGCCAAGAAGGCGCTGATGGAGCCGATTGACATGGCCCAGTTGAAAGAGCGGGGGCCACAGACCGATATCGAGCGCATGCGCATCGAGATATTCGACAAGGTCAACGCACTGGGCATCGGCGCGCAAGGTTTGGGCGGGCTTTCGACCATCCTCGACGTGAAGATCATGGACGCGCCGTGCCATGCCGCCGGAAAGCCGGTGGCGATGATCCCGAACTGCGCCGCCACCCGCCACGCGCACTTCACGCTTGATGGATCGGGGCCGACCTATCTGGAGCGGCCCAAGCTGGACGAATGGCCGCAAGTCCACTGGGCACCCGACAGCGCCGCCAAGCGCGTGAACCTTGATACGTTGACGCAAGAAGAAGTGCAGGGCTGGAAAGCAGGCGACCGCCTGTTGCTGAACGGCAAGATGCTTACAGGCCGCGATGCCGCGCACAAGCGGATCAAGGATATGCTGGCAAAAGGCGAGGAACTGCCCGTCGATTTCAAGGGTCGCGTGATTTACTATGTCGGCCCGGTCGATCCGGTGCGCGATGAAGTGGTGGGCCCGGCTGGACCCACCACCGCCACGCGCATGGATAGCTTCTCCGACCTGATGCTCGATCTTGGCCTGCTGGCGAGCGTGGGCAAGGCCGAGCGCGGGCCTGCCGCCACGCAATCCATTGCCAACCACAAGAGCGCCTATCTGATGGCAGTGGGCGGCGCGGCCTATCTGGTGGCCCGCGCGATCAAGCAGTCGAAGGTTGTCGGCTTCGAAGACTTGGGCATGGAGGCGATCTACGAATTCACCGTGGAAGATATGCCGGTGACCGTGGCCGTGGATAGCGAGGGCGAAAACGTCCACAAATCCGCGCCGCTGGTGTGGAAAAAGAAGATCGCGGACGAGGGCTTGCTGCCTGCATAACCTTCTGGCGAACCTTTCGCTTCGATGAACGACATTTGCCGCCCGACCGCCGTGATGGCGTGTCGGGCGGTTCATGTTTAGGATCCTGATGATGACACCGCCACCCATCGATCCGGGAATCCCGCGCGTACCGGCCCGGCAGGTGATCCTGTCGGCTGTGGCGCTGTGGTTGTGCTATTTCGTACTGATTACCGTGCGCGGGCTGGTGGTGGAACTGGGCGACTTTACCGATCTGCTGTGGCGGCGCGGGCTGGTGACGCTGGCGGGGATCGTGGTGACAGTGGCCTGCTGGCCGCTGCTGCGTCGTTTTGATGGCAAGTCGCTTTTGGTGCGTGGTGCTGCGGCGCTCGTGATCATGCTGCCTGCCGCGCTGGCGCTGGCAGCGGTCAACCAATGGGCCTTTGCTCCGGTTGAAAAGCGCATGCTGGAAGCGAAGATCACGCACGCAAAGGGCGCGGCAGGGGCGGGACTGGACGAAGGGGACCGGGCTGCCGACGGGAGCAAGGGGCCATCGGTCAAGATCCGGCGCGACATGGCCGGTAACGTGCTGGTGGATGTGCTCGACGAACGTATGGTCCCGCCTGTACCGCCCGTTCCGCTTCCGGAACCATCCGATCCTGCGCCCAGTGCAGTGCCTGCCCCGCCAGCGCCCCCGGCAAGCCCGGCCGTGCCAAGGGCTTCGCAAGTTGTCGAAGCCAGCAAGGTCACCATCATCCGCCAGCTGGTGGAAGAAGAGGGCCTGTGGCGGCAACTGACCGATGTGGCGCTGGGTCGCTACTTCCTGCTCATCGCGTGGGCCGCGCTCTATCTGGCGCTGGGCAATGGGGAGCAGTTGCGCGCGGCAGAATACCGTGAGGGCGAATATCGCCGTGCCGCCAAGGCCGCGGAACTGCGCAGCTTGCGCTATCAGGTGAACCCGCATTTCCTGTTCAACACGCTCAATTCGCTATCGGCGCTGGTCATGGTCGGGCGGGCGGAGCAGGCCGAGCGGATGATCCAGTCGATCTCGCGGTTCTATCGCCACAGTCTGGCGGGTGATCCCACCACTGACGCGCCGCTGGAAGACGAGATCGCGCTGCAGCGGCACTATCTGGATATCGAGGCGGTGCGATTCCCCGAACGCTTGGTGTGCGAATTCGATGTGCCCGATGATCTGATGAGCGCTTGCGTGCCGGGCATGATCCTGCAGCCGCTCGTGGAGAATTCGATCAAATACGGTGTCTCTGCCACGACCCGTCCGGTCACCATCCGCATATCGGCGCGCGAGGCAGGCGGATTCCTGATCCTGACCGTGGCCGATGATGGTCCGGGCGAAGGGATCGAGAGCGGCAGCACCGGAATCGGGCTCGAAAATGTGAAAAGCCGCCTGATCGCGCGCTTTGGGGATGAATCGAAAGTGGAAAGTGGCCCGTTGCCGGCGGGGGGCTATGCCACCGTGCTGACCATACCACTGGTGCGCAATGTATGCTGAGAGGGACCGAATGCGGACGCTGATTGTCGATGATGAACCATTGGCGGTGGAGCGCATGCAGATTCTGTGCGCGCGCATCCCGGCGCTGCAGGTCGTGGGCACGGCCAGCGATGGCGCGGCGGCGCTGCGCCTGATCGCGGCGCTTGAGCCCGATCTGGTGCTGCTTGATATGACCATGCCCGAAGTTGATGGCCTTGGCGTGGCCCGCGCACTGGCAGGGCAGGCGAACCGTCCCGCCGTAGTCTTCGTGACCGCGCACGAGGATTTTGCGGTTGAGGCGTTCGATTGCGATGCGGTGGACTATGTCCTGAAGCCCGTGGCGCAGGACCGGCTGGAACGCGCTGTCGAACGCGCGCAGGCCCGCCGGGGGGCGCCAGTGGAAACTCCGCTCACTCCTGAAAAGCCCGCCAGCGAATGGATCGAGGAGTTCTGGGTGCCGCACCGTTCGGAACTGATCCGCGTGGCGGCCAACGATCTTGAACGGATCGATGCAGAGCGGGACTATGTGCGGCTGCATGTTGGCCAATCTGGCGGACAGGCGCGGTCTTACCTGATGCTCCACACCATCGCCGGGCTTGAGGCGCGGCTTGATCCTGAGCGCTTCATCCGCCTGCACCGCTCCACCATCGTGCGGCGGGACCGCATTGCGGGGCTGAAGCACGATGGGCTGGGCGTATGGTCAGCCGAACTGGCGGACGGCACGATGCAGCGCATCGGGCGCACCTATCTGGCGCGGGTCAAGGCGATGGCGGGGCGTTGAGCCCAAAACCTACCCCACAGCCCGCTCAGCCTGAGCTTGTCGAAGGCCCCTGTTGGGATAGGCGGTGCGGGCATCCTTCGACAGGCTCAGGATGAGCGGGCTTCGACTGGCTCAGCATGAGCGGAGTGTGGGGTCTGAAGCGTGATGCTCAAGCCTTGTACAACGCATCCACCCGCGCGCTGTAGCGTTCGCGGATCTTGTGGCGGCGGATTTTCATGCTTGGCGTCATTTCCTCGTTGTCGATGCTGAAGGCTTCATCGGCAAAGGCGAACTGGCGGACCTTTTCGATCACTGACAGGTCCTTGTTCACCCGGTCCACCGCCGCGCGGATGGCGTTGCGGAAGGCGGGCAGGTCTTGCAGGGCCTTGAAATCGAACGTTTCGCCCTGCGCGCGCGCCCAGGCCAGTGCCCATTCGGGATCGGGCACGATCAGGCCCACGATGTAGGGCCGCTTGTCACCGCTGACCATCGCCTGCGCGATTTCGGGTTGCAGCGTCAGCATGCCTTCGATCTTCTGCGGAGAGACGTTGTCGCCCTTGTCGTTGACGATCATGTCCTTCTTGCGATCGGTGATGACGATGCGGCTCTTGGCATCGAGATGGCCGATATCGCCGGTATGCAGCCAGCCCGCATTCGGGCCTTCCTTGGGGATGGCGCGCGCGGTTTCGGCCTCGTTCTGCCAATAGCCGTGCATGACCAGTTCCCCGCGCACGAGGATTTCGCCATCTTCGGCGATCTTCACCTCCACGCCCTTCATCGGCGGGCCGACGGTGTGCATGCCGATGCCCACGCGGGGGCGGTTGCACGAGATGACGGGCCCCGCTTCGGTCTGGCCATAGCCCTGTAGCATGGTCAGCCCCATGGCATCGAAGAACACGCCGACATCGGGATTGAGCGGTGCGCCGCCCGATACCATCGCCTTCATCCGCCCGCCAAAGCGCGCGCGAATCTTGGGTCGCAACGTGCGTTCAAGGATCAGGTTCATCGGCAGATCGGTGATCCGCCCCTTGCCTGCCGCCTTGCGCCCGCCGATGGTCAGCGCGCGGTCCATCAGGTAGTTTGCCAGCTTCCCCTGCTTTTCCACCTGCTTCATGATGCGTGTGCGCAGCACTTCGAACAGGCGCGGCACCACCACCATCATCGTCGGGCGCACTTCTTCGATGTTCGAAGCAAGCTTTTCGAGGCCCTCGGAATAATAGATCTGCGCGCCCATGCCGATGGGCAGATATTGCCCGCCGGTATGCTCATAGGCGTGGGACAGCGGCAGGAATGAGAGGAACACTTCCTCGCCCCAGCCCAGATCTTCGGCCAGAATGTGCGCGGCACCCTCCACGTTGCACAAGATCGATCCATGGTGCAGCCGCACACCGCGCGGAGAGCCGCCCGTGCCGCTGGTATAGATGATGCAGGCCAGGTCCTTGCGGCCCATCGCGGTCAGGCGCGCATCCACCGCCCGACGCGCTGCGGAACCATCGCCGTCAGTCATCGCCTGCCAATCGTGGAACGAAAGCTTGCCCGCCTGCATCTGGCGAAGCGGCTCCATGCCGATCACATGTTCCACGCCCGGCGCGGCAAGGGCTGCAGGCAGCACCAGGTTGGAAAGCTTGGCCGTGGACACGATTACCGCGCGCGCACCAGAGTTCTCCAGAATGTGCAGATGATCGCGTTCGGTATTGGTGATGTAGGTGGGCACGGTGACCAGCCCGGCGGCCATGATGGCGTGATCGGCAATGCACCATTCGGGCCGGTTTTCCGATACCAGCGCCACCCGGTCACCGGGGTTGAGGCCCAGTTTGCGCAGCGATTCGGCCAGCACGCAGATTTGCCGGGTGGCTTCGGCCCAACTGATCGATTGCCAAGTGCCCTGTTTCTTGGCCCACAGGAACGGACTGTCACCACGATGGTCCGCTCGGTTCAGGAACATCGCAACAAGATTGGGAAAGCCTGCGAAATCGGAAAGCTGCACGTGTGGTTCCTCGGCCCGATGGCTTGCGGCAGGGCCCTTGGCGGGCCGAACCTGTTGTTGCATCGGAACCTAGTGACGCGCCGTGCTTACGGCAACCGGTGTTCCACAGGTCAGGGTGCGACAGCCGCGCCTTCGCTGCGCGGATCGGCGGCCCCGCGCCACACCCATTGGTTGCCCACACGCACCCGTTCGATTGCGTTGGCCTTGAACGATGGTGCCCGCGCGGTGACTTGCGCATGGCCCAGCGCCTGCAGCGCCGGAATCATCGCTTCAAGGCTGGTGCCCTTTTCCACTGAAACCGCATTGCCCGGCGCATAGATCACCGGCAGCGCAATCGCATCGCGCGCCGAAAGATCCCAGTCGAGCACGCCGATGATCGCCTTGGCAACTTGTGCCGGAATGGTGGTGCCCCCTGCCGCACCCACCGCGAGGCGCAAATTGCCGTCAGGGCCATAGATCAGCGTTGGCGACATCGAACTGCGCGGGCGCTTGCCGCCTTCCACGCGGTTGGCGGTGGGCTTGCCGTCCTTGTCGGGCACGATGTTGAAGTCGGTCAGCTCGTTGTTCAGGTAATACCCGCCCACCATCAGCCCCGATCCGAACGGTCCTTCGATGGTCGAGGTATAAGTGGCAGCATTGCCCCAGCGGTCCACGGTTACGAAGTGCGTGGTGCCATGCTCTTCCTGATAGGCTGGCCGCGCAAAGGCGAGGTTTGCGCCTGCCGGTTTGCCGGGCAGGGCTGCGGGCATGGTGGCGCTGTCTGAAATCAGCGCAGAGCGCGCCGCAAGAT
>JBEQBV010000206.1:0-7029 GCA_041639635.1 Novosphingobium sp. | reverse complement strand
GCGCCGATGTGGCTACTGATGAAGTCCTTGCCGCTTGGGGTGAGGCTTACTGGATGCTGGCCGACATCCTCATCGCTGCCGAAGATGAAGCCTACGCCAAAGCCGCCTGAATGCGCCGTGGCTGCGCCTGCCACCCCCAAGGGCATGGCAGGCGCTCCATTCATTCCGCCGCAAAGCTGATTTCGGCATGATCGCGCAACCGCTGCACCAGCGCCTCGCCCAGAATTGCACCCGGCGTGCCAATCCCGCCCGCCGCAGCACTGGCCAGCAGCGCAATGCCCGTTTCGGAAATCATCCGGCTGGTCGATCCATAACCCGGATCATACCGCCCCTTCACACCATAACGCACCACCTGCCCATCGGGCATCTCGCCCACGAACAGCACGTCATAAAACCCCGTTGCGCGCTCTTCGGGTGAGGGACCTTCGCCCGGTTGTGGATCATCAGGCCGTCCAATCATCGGCGTTTTCGCCAGATGTTCGGCAATCGCCTTGCCCTGATCACCGGGTCCGGTCAGCACCATCTCGTCATAGACAAAGTCCGTGCCCCACGGATGGCCCAGCAGGGCATTGGTGCGATGCACATTCTTGGTGTTGATCGCCGCCATGATAAACGGCGTCTCCCAGCTGTCCAGCACGTCATCATACTGCACCGTGTTTCCTGCAGGCTGCGCCGACCCTTCAAACCCCGGCGTTAGGCAAAACGCGCTCTGCATCAGCGCAATCAGCGAAGGATCACGGCCCATCGCCGCCAGAGTCGCCTTCAAACTCGCCGCCGTGCCGCCCGAAGCGCCACCCTTCATGCCGCGCATCCGCCCTTTCACGCGCGGGGCAGGGCGGCCAAACTTTGCCACCGCGTGCTTTTGCAGCATCAATACACCCAGATCGAACGGGATCGAATCAAACCCGCTGGAAAAACAGATGCGTGCGCCGCTCTCCTTCGCAGCCTCGCCATATTTATCGATCATCTGCCGCATCCACACCGGCTCGCCGCACAAATCGGCGTAGTCTGTGCCCGCTGCGATGCAGGCTGCCAGCAAGGGCTCGCCGTAAAGCTGATACGGCCCGACAGTGGTGATAACTACCCGCGCCTGTTCCACCATCGCGGCAAGGCTGGCCGGATCGGCGGCATCAGCCACGATCAGCGGCGTGCCGGCAGGCGCACCAATCAGGTCACGCACCTCAGCCAGCTTGTCCGCCGAACGACCCGCCATCGCCCAGCTTGGCCCATCTTTTCCGGGACCATCCTGCCCGTAATGCTGCGCCAGATATTCGGCCACCAGTCGCCCGGTAAACCCCGTCGCCCCATAAACCACGATGTCATAGGGCCGCGCCGACTTGTCCATTTTGCCTCTCCGCTGGTCTGCTTGCGCACCAGCTTGGCAAAGTCAGGGCCGATTGCAACCGGATTTAATCGCGGGGTTAAATCGGAGGGCGGATAACGCCATATCTCCCTTCGTCATTCCCGCGCAGGCGGGAATCCAGTCCCACAAGAAAGACATCGCACCGCGATGACACTATTGGTCGCTGGATTCCCGCCTGCGCGGAAATGACGATAAAAATTGGGCGAAGACTTACGAACCAGCCGCATCCCCCGCTCATCCTGAGCCTGTCGAAGGACGCCAGCACCATGCCAGATGCTTCGACAAGCTCAGCATGAGCGGATTTGGGTGAGAGGTCAGAATCGCATCCCCCGCTCATCCTGAGCTTGTCGAAGGATGCCCTCACCACCTCACAACCGCGGCAAAGTCACCCCACGCTGCCCCATATACTTGCCCGCCCGGTCAGCATAACTCACCTCGCAGGGTTCATTGCCCTGCAGGAACAGGAACTGGCACGCGCCTTCGTTGGCATATATCTTGGCGGGCAGGGGGGTGGTGTTGGAAAACTCCAGCGTCACATGGCCTTCCCAGCCCGGCTCCAGCGGCGTCACGTTCACGATGATGCCACACCGCGCGTAGGTGCTCTTGCCAAGGCAGATCACCAGCACATCACGCGGCACGCGGAAGTATTCTACCGTGCGGGCCAATGCGAAGGAATTGGGCGGGATCACGCAGACATCGGTCTCGCGGTCCACCAGGCTCGCCCCGTCGAAATTCTTGGGGTCCACAATCGCCGAATCGACATTGGTGAATATCTTGAACTCGCGCGCCACGCGCGCATCATAGCCATAGGACGAAAGCCCATAGCTGATGCACCCCTCGCGCCGCTGCGTCTCCACGAAAGGCTCGATCATCCCCTCGTTCAACGCCTTCTCGCGGATCCACTTGTCGGAAAGTATGGCCAACTGTTACCCCCAAAACTGCTTAGTAATTAATTCTGCTTGCACCTTAGCCTACCTAACTCGTCATCCTGAACTTGTTTCAGGATCCATTATGCCAATCAAACCGCCGCTCGTGAGGAGAAATGGACCCTGAACCAAGTTCAGGGTGACTGACGGAAGCAAGAAGTTTGAGCGCTGGCACCACTTCAGACCAAATTCGCAGGCCCAAACGCATTGGGCAATAGCACCGACAGGCGCATTTCCACCGTTTCGTCTGCCCCCACGCACAGTACCAGCGGATCGGTGCCACCCAGCGCGGCCAGTTCGTTCACCACCTGCCGGCAACGCCCACAAGGGCTGATCGCTGCCTCCACAGCACCGCCCATGCCGCCCATCACCGCCACGGCGAGCAATCCGCCGCGCCGCCCGCCGTGCGATGCGCTGGCGCAAGCCACCGTTTCGGCACACAGCGCAAGACCGTAACTGGCGTTCTCGAAATTCGACCCGGTTACGATCGCGCCATCATCAAACAGCAGCGCCGCGCCAACGTGAAAACCAGAGTAGGGCGCATAGGCGCTCCTCATCGCAGCGCGCGCCGCCGCAATCAGTTCCTCGCGCTTTTCCGCAATCAAAACATCACTCATGGCTGCACCACCACCCATCGCAGCGGCGTGTTTGCCGCATCCAGCCGCAACCGGCTGCTGGCCGTCCACATCACCCAGGGCCGCCCGGCATAGGCGGGTTCGACAAAATCCTGTTCCACCCAGATATTGCGGTCAATCCGCGCGGCCAGGTGGAACTGCTTTTCAATGGATTTCGATACCATCAGGATCACCGGTTTTTCCGCATGCTTTTCCACCTGATTCAGGAACGTGGTCAGCTCGCTCTGCATCTGCGCCTCGCCGGGTACATCGGGGCAAGTGCGCGATGAAATGTCGATGCGGATGGCGGGCGGCAGCATGTCCTTGTCGCGTGGCACCAGCGTCACGAAGTTGGCGGCCTGCCTATCAGCCGGTGCGCAAAGATCATAAACGTGCACCGCACCCACTTGCATCCCCCGGCTGCGCGCTGCGGCCACGCCATCGGCAAAGGCCATGTCGCGCGTATCCGTGCCTTCGCTGGCGGTCAGATAGGCAAAATCCGCGCCCGCAGCGCGCAGCAAGCGCCAATCCACCGCGCCCGCATCATCGCTCAGCCACACACCCTGCACCGGAAAGTCATTGCGGTCAGGCTGCCACGTACGCGCTTTCCACCAACCATACCCGCCGGCCAACAGCGCCAGTAAAAGCAGCACGCCCAACACACGCCGCCGCGTGGTGCCCGCACGCTTCTTTGGCGCGCGCGCAGCTTGGGGGCGGACCCTGTTTGGTTGCTTGGCCATGGAGAGAGAATCGCGCCCCGAGAATTCGAATGGTCAGCCCCTGATATGCAGCACGCAGATCAGGGTAAAGAGCCGCCGGGCAGTGGAGAAATCGGTCTCGATCTTGCCCTCCAGCCGCTCCAGCAGCGTATCGGCCGCATCGTTGTGAATGCCGCGCCGCGCCATGTCGATCGTCTCGATTTCCATCGCGGTCGCCTTGCGGATCGCCTGATAGTAACTGTCACAGATCGCAAAATATTCGCGGATCGGCCGCCGGAACCGCCCAAGGCCCAGAATCACCGTTTCGAGCGGACTACCGCCATCGTCCGAAACCGCCAGCACCAGCCGCCCGTCATCCACCGAAAGTTTCAGCCGATAGGGGCCGGTATGCCCCGCCTCGAACGCGCGCAACGGCTTGAACGTGTTTTCCTCGATCAGATCGAAGATCGCAATGCGCCGCTCCTGCTCGATATCGGCATTGCGCCAGATGATCGTCGCATCATCCAGTTCGATATGCGAAATGCGAGGGTCAGCCATCAGGCCCCCTGTGTTGCAGAGCGGGGCGAGACGGGCAAGAGTTTTGCCGGTTCGCTCCCCGCTATCCACAGGGGCGATGCATTGCCGCAACGCCCGCACTCGGGCACTATGCCGCAATGTCCGCAAGCGAAGCTATCCTCACCCGCGAACCCACAGAGATTCGCGCGCTCCCCTCCAACGTCGAGGCTGAAGCCGCCTTTCTGGGCGCCGTCCTGATTGACAACCGCATCCTCGAAGAACTGCAGACCCCACTAAAGGCTGAACACTTCTTCGCAGCGGTCCACGGTCGCGTATTCGAACGCATCCACACGTTGATCGATCGCAAGGCGGTGGTCACCCCGGTCACATTGAAGCCCTATTTCGAATCGGACGAAGGGCTGAAGGAACTGGGCGGCGTCGCCTATCTCGCCCGCCTCACGGCAGACGGGCAGGGCCTACTCAACCCGCGCGAATTGGCCGAACAGATCTATGACCTCGCCCTGCTGCGCGAACTGATCACCGTAGGCCGCAACTTGGTCGAAGGCGCATTGGACACCAGCGATTCGGTCGCCCCCTTGGAACAAGTGGAGAAGGCCGAAGCCGCGCTCTATGCCGTATCCGAAGGCGCACAGACCGGCAGCGAGGCGCAAAGCTTCGCCACCGCCACCCGCGCCTCATTGGAAATGATCGAAAAGGCTCTGCTTTCGGGCGGCCACATTTCCGGCAAGACCACCGGCCTCACCTCGGTCAACGAAAAGATCGGCGGCCTCCACGATTCGGACCTCATCATCCTCGCCGGCCGTCCCGGCATGGGCAAAACCTCGCTCGTCACCAACATCGCCTTCAACGCGGCTGACCGCCTGCGCCGCGACATGGCCGATGGCATCGCGCTGAAAGACTCGGTCGGTGCCGCCGTCGCCTTTTTCAGTCTGGAAATGAGCGCAGACCAGCTCGCCACGCGTATCCTTGCCGAACAATCGGGCATCA
Organism: Novosphingobium sp.; assembly: GCA_041639635.1. Classification (GTDB taxonomy): domain Bacteria; phylum Pseudomonadota; class Alphaproteobacteria; order Sphingomonadales; family Sphingomonadaceae; genus Novosphingobium. The sequence goes on along the minus strand of JBEQBV010000206.1, from coordinate 1,904 downwards.
GCTCCGAATCGCTGCGCATGGGCCGCATCAGCCGCGAGGATTTCCAGCAGCTCTCCTTCGCCAGCCAGCGCCTTGCCGAACTCCCGCTCTATATCGACGATACACCCGCCCTCACCATCGGCAGCTTGCGCGCCCGCGCCCGCAGGCTGAAGCGCCGCCACGATATCGGCCTGATCATCGTCGATTACCTCCAGCTGCTCCAAGGCTCAGGCCGCGCGAGCGACAACCGCGTCAACGAAATCTCCGAAATCTCCCGCGGCCTCAAGACCTTGGCCAAGGAACTCTCGGTCCCCGTGATCGCCCTGTCACAGCTCTCCCGCGCCGTCGAACAGCGCGATGACAAACGCCCGATGCTGTCAGACTTGCGTGAATCAGGCTCGATCGAGCAGGACGCCGACATGGTGTGGTTCGTCTTCCGCGAAGATTACTACGTCGCCGCCAAGGAACCCAAAGTCCCCCAAGGGTCCGACGATGCCAAGACCCAGGAAGCCCACGCCGCCTGGCAGGCTGAAATGGAGCGGGTGTTCGGCCTTGCCGAACTGATCGTCGCCAAACAGCGCCACGGCTCCACCGGAAAGGTGCGCCTGCGCTTCGAAGCCCGCATCACCCGCTTCAGCGATCTGGCCTCAGACGATCTGCGGGCCGCCTATGGCAACGACGACGACTAATCCCACAAAAACTTGACTTTTCCACACCCCTGGCCTAGCTGCAGCGCTTTCCACACCCTTTTGCATATCGGAGTGCCCGGATGGCGCGCGTAACCGTCGAAGATTGCGTCGACAAGATCCCCAACCGTTTCGATCTCGTCCTGATCGCAGCCGAACGCGCCCGCGCGATTTCCGGCGGGGCAGAACTCACCGTCGATCGTGACCGCGACAAAAATCCCGTCGTCGCCCTGCGCGAAATCGCCGAGGAGACTGTGCGCCCCACTGTGCTCAAGGAAAACCTGATCCAGTCGCTCCAGCGCGTCCTGCCGGATGACGATGATGAAGTCGATGAAATCGGCTCGCTCTCGCAATCTGCCGAAGCTCTGCGCATCACCGCCGCCGCCCCGGTGCGCAACACCTCGCTGGGCGCCGATTACGACGGTTGATTCTGTCGCGAAATCAAAGCCTTACAAAAAAGCCCCGGCGTTAAACCCGGGGCTTTTTCACGTATTCTCCAACCGCACCGCCATCTGTTCCCACACCTTGTTCATGGCTTTCAACGGTCGCACCATCACCTTGAAATCCACGATCCGCCCTTCCAGATCGAAGCGAATCAGGTCGATCCCGTTGACCTGCACCCCGTCCATCACGCATTCGAACTCCAGGCACGCTTCCGGCCCGTCCACCAGTTCGCGCACATAGCGGAACGTGCCATTGCCAAAGACCTGGCCCGCCGCCGTCAGGTACATCAGCACCTTCTCCCGGCCCTCTTGCGGAGTGTGCACCACCGGCGAATGGAACACCGCATCATCGGCCACCAGTTCATCCAGCAGCGCCACATCGCCGCTCACCATATACCGGTGCCATGCCGCCAATCCGAGTTTCATCGCCAATCTCCCATCGTTCGCTTGTCTGATAGGGCAGGGGAGCCGCGCCTGCGTTAACCGGGCGCAACTCTCGCCAGAAACTACCCCAGATGCTGGGCGAAAAAGTCCCGCGTCCGCCGATCCGCCAGATTGGCGCCTTCCTCATCACGCCGATCGCCCATCTCGGCGGCAAAGCCATGGTCCAGCCCTTCATAATCGAACAGCGTCACCTTGGGATGCGGGTCCAGCCCGTCATGAATCGCCTTCTGCGCCTCTGGCCCCACAAAGTGGTCGGCAGTGGGAATATGCAGCATCAGCGGATTGGCAATGGCATGTGCTTCGCCCAGCATCTGGTCGATCATCACGCCGTAATAGCCGACCGAGGCATCGA
>JBEQBV010000205.1:0-7089 GCA_041639635.1 Novosphingobium sp. | reverse complement strand
ATCCGCGAGATCTTCATCGATCTGGAAAGCAGCAACTTCGTCGCCAGCCTTCTGCGCAACATGGGCGTGCCTGGCGTGGTGATCAGCCCGAAGGGCGGCGCGATGCCAGCGCCCGAGGATGTGGATGCAACCAAGGCGTGGTTTGCCCAGGCATTCGGCGGCGACAATCGCGGCGGGCCGCTGGTGATGGGCGCGCCGACCGATGTGCAGGCCTATGGCTTTAACCCGCAGCAGATGAACATGAGCGAAGGCCGCGATGTGGCCGAAGAGCGGGTGTGCGCGTGCCTTGGCATTCCGGCTGCAGTCGTCGGCTTTGGCGCGGGGCTGCAGTCCACCAAAGTGGGCGCGACGATGGAAGAGCTGCGCAAGCTGGCGTGGAACAACGGCGTGCTGCCGATGGCCCGGATGCTGGCCGACGAGCTGCAGCGATCGCTGGCAGGTGCATGGGGGCCGCTCAACGGCGCGCGCGTGGTGTGGGATACCGGCGACGTGATCGCGCTGCAGGAAGACGAGGACAAGCGCAGCGACCGCGCGATCAAGCAGTTTGAGGCGGGGCTGATCAGCCATCATCAGGCCATGCGCGTGGTAGGCGAGGAGCCGCTTTCGACTGCCGACTTCTATGTGCGCAAGATCAACGTGCTGGAAGTGCCGGTGGCAGAAGTGGGCATCCGCATCGAGCGACAGGCCGCCAACCCGCTGTTGCTGCCACCCAAGGCGTATAGTCCAAAAGGCCAGAAAGGCCCTGAACATGACCATGGGCCGGGTGGAGAACGCCGCGCCAGCGATGCAAACTATCGGCGCGGATATGCCTATGCCCTGACGTTGCAGCGGCAGGCAGAAGGGCTGCAAGCGAGCGCTGAGAGGTCTCTCAACCGGTTCTTCATGAGGCTGGGCATGCGCGCGGGCGAAGTGGCGATGCCGTTTCTGGAGCGCGATCCGACCATTCCAGAAAAAGGTCAGAAGGCAGACGAGCTGCTGACGCAGATGATCCTTGATCAATTGGGCATCCCGGCATGGCAGGCCGATCTGCGCAACATCTATGAGGCGCACTATCTGGAAGTGGCGACAGCAGCGGCCGAGGCTGCGGACAGCGCAGGCCCAGGTGCCAATCTGCCCGATGATGTGGCGCGGGCGGTGCTGGCGGCGGGCGGCAAGCGTGTGGGCCTGATCGATCTGGAAGGGCAGACGCGCGATGCGCTGTTCAAGGCGCTGGCGCAGGGGCGCGCAGAGGGCGAAGGTTCGGTGCGGCTTGCCATGCGCATTTCCGACCTGGTCGAAGAAGGGCCGAACACATCGCCGCTGATGCGGGCGCGCCGGATTGCCCGCACCGAAACCGCCTATGCCCAGAACGTGGCCACGATCGAGCGCGCGCGCGCAGCCGGTGTGGAAGCCATGGTGGTTTATGACGGGCTGCTGGGGCCGGGTCGATCATCGGACGAGCACATGGCCCGCAACGGTTCGATCGTATCGATCGAGCAGGCATTGATCATGGCAGACGAGGAGCATCCGAACGGGACGCTCAGCTTTGCGCCCAGTTTTGAGGAGTTAGACGCATGAAGATCAAGGGCATGACGATCGAGAAGATGGACGAGGCCGGAACCGGACGCGCCCGAATTGCCCAGCTTTCTGCCGTGGACAGCGACGGCGACACTTACGCGCCGGGTGCCTTTGCGTGGAAGGCGGGCGGCGGGCAGTGGGTGAACATGATCCCCGCGCACGATCGGCGCGCGATGCCATTCGGCAAGGCGTGGCTGCATGAAGAGAACGACTGGTGCGTGGCCGACCTGTACCTCAATCTGGAAACCCAGACGGGCAAGGACTGGCATGCCACGCTGAAGTTCGATCTGGCCAAGGGCACGCCCGTGCAGGAATGGTCCTATGGCTATCAGGTGCTGGATGCCGTCCAGGAGCAGCGCGACGGGAAGTATGTGCAGATCCTGAAGAAGCTGGACGTGGACGAAATCTCGCCAGTGCTGCGCGGGGCTGGCGTTGGCACCGGCACGCTTTCCATGAAGTCGGCCGAGCTGAAGGACGCCAAGTTCGCGCCGCTGATCGGCAGCCTGACCGAGATGGCGGTGGCGATCGACGGTGATCCGGCAGCGCTTTCTGCCACGGGCCTGAAGCAGCTGGGCGATATCCACGCAGCGATCGGCGTGGTGCTGCGCAAAGCAGCAGGAGGGCCGGATGAGGCCGATGCGCTGGTGGCCGATCTGGAGCTTGCCAGCTTCATGCACGTGCTTTCGCGCAAGTATCTGACCACCTGAAATCGGCCATAGCGGATTTGCCGTCAGGGTGCCCGGCGCGGCCCCTGACGGCTCTGTCCCCCGCGAATTGCCCGCGCCTGCCTTCTTAGCCCTTCTTAAACCGCCCTGTGGGGCAATTCTTACCCCATGCGTCCCTGCGATTTGCACTTCGATGCGGCAACTGTTGTCAGAAGCGGCAATCATCGGTTAGACCGTTCCGGCACACAGGCTGCGACACGCGGCCCACAACTTCCCCCGACCAGAACCCCGCGCGAGCTTGCCACCGTCATCTGACAGGGGCGAGTGCTGCCGCGTGCTCCTGCCACATGGCCCCAGACTTTTGGCCATTGGACCTGAGGAGTGACGGGCATGTCGGATTTGAATTTGAAGCAGCTGCGCGAGAAGATGGCCGAGCGCCAGGACGCGCTGGGCAAGGTTTTCGAGCAGGCGCGCACCAGCGCTGGCGATGGCAGCGTGGTGCATGACTTCAACCTTGTGACCTGCCTTGATGTGAAGGGTTCGGCTGCGGTCGCCCAGAAGGTCAAGGAAATGAACGCCGAGCTTAACGAGCTGGGCGAAAAGGCCGATGTGCTGCAGGCAGCCGAGAAGGCTGCGCACGAACATGCGGCGCGCGAAAAGGGTATTCGCGGCTTCCCCCTGCCCGGTGGCGGAAAGGGCAATTACCGCAACGAAAACGAGCGGGTGAAGTCGCTGGGCGAGATGATCGCCGAGGCCAAGCAGTACCAGGACTTTGCCGGTCGCGGTTCGCCGGGCGGCATCGACCTTTCGTTCCCCGACCTGCTGCTGTCGGACATGCTGGTGAAGGGCGAGGAATTTGCCACGCTGCGCGCCAAGACGCTGATGACCACCAGCGCAGGCTATGCCCCGGAAAGCATCCGACTGCCCGGCTTCACCGAAGCGGCAACGCGCCCGATCCAGTTGCTGGACATCATCCCGATGTTCCCGACCACGCAGGCCGCGATCAAGTACATGGAAGAAACCACGCGCACCCACGCGGCGGCCGAAACAGCCGAGGGTGGCGCTTATGCCGAAAGCACCTTTGCCTTTACCGAGCGCACCAGTTCGGTTGCCAAGATCACGGACAGCGTGCCGGTGACCGACGAGCAGCTGGAAGACGTTGCCATGATGCAGGGCTACATCAACAGCCGCCTCACCTTTGGTGTGCGCCAGCGCCTCGATCGCCAGGTGCTGATCGGGGACGGTTCCTCGCCGAACCTGCGCGGGCTGAAGAACGTGAGCGGCATCCAGACGCAGGCCAAGGGTGCTGATCCAGTGCCCGACGCCTTCTACAAGGCCATGACGAAGGTGCGCGTGACCGGGCGTGCCGTGCCGACGCACCACGTGATGCATCCGACGGACTGGCAGGGCGTGCGCCTGCTGCGCACCGCCGATGGCATCTACATCTGGGGTTCGCCTGCCGAGAGCGGCCCCGAGCGCCTGTGGGGCCTGCCCGTGGTGCAGAACGATGCCGACAGCGCGGGGACCGGTTATGTCGGTTCGTTCCAGCCTGCCTGGTGCAGCCTGTTCGAACGGCGCGGCGTGGAAGTGGCAGTCGGCTATGTCGGCAGCCAGTTCACCGAAGGCAAGCGCACCGTGCGCGCCGATGCCCGCGCGGCGATGGTGTGGATGCGCCCTGCCGCGTTCTGTTCGGTCACCGGTCTCTAATACCGGCCCAAAGGGGCGTCGGCTGACATCCGGGTCGGCCCGCCTCTGGCCACATCCGTGAGTGGGCGGATCATCGCGTTTGCGCGGGATGGTCCAGGGCCGCTCGCCCGCCGCCGGATAGAGCGGGCAAACCCTTCAGAAGGATTGGTCCGATGGGCAAGATTTTGGGCGCAGGTTCGCGCATCTTCTCTGTGGCGCTGGGTGCGGCGCTGCTGGGCGTCAACAACCGCATTCTGGCAGACACGGCCATGGCAAGCGGGGCCACCACGGTGGTCACCAGCTTTGCCGCGCAGCCGGATGTGCCGCGCAACGTGACGGTGACCGGCAACGGTGCGGCAGTGGCGGGCAACGTGGTGATTGTGGGCACCAATGAGGGTGGCGAGACAATCACGGAGACCATCGTGGCGGCGGGCGCGGCTACTGTGCTGGGCACCAAGGCCTTTGCCACGATCACGCAGATCACGCTGCCCGCGTGGGTTTCTGCCAATACCGAGCGCATCCGCGTGGGCACCGGGGCACGGCTTGGGCTGGGCATGCTGCTTTCGCGCAACAGCGTTTTGCGGGCGTTCCTGGGCGGCGTGCTGGAGGGCACCGCGCCGACCGTGGCGTTCAGCGCGACGGCGCTGGAGGCCAACACCGTCACTCTCAATTCCGCGCTCAATGGGTCGGCCGTGCTGGTCGATCTGTACGAGACGCTCTGACGAAAGGTTCCCGACATGGGCAACGTGATTGCAAGGCAGCGGCTGTTCCTGAACGCCGACAAGACGAAGCTGGTGGCCGAAGGCGATACCGAGGGTGCGTTCCTCTATGTCGCGCCCGGCGATGAAATCCCTGAAGATGCGCACGAGCTGTTCGGGCTGGAGGATGGCGCGCTGCCAGACTTCGAACCCGCAGATCCGGGTTTTATCGAGGAGAAGGTGCCGAGCATGGCACCGCCGCCAGGGCCGAAGGAAAAGGCTGCGCAGCGTGCTGCCAAGGCGCAGGCCAAGGCTGAAAAGGGGGCTGCTACGACCAAGGAAGCCACTCCCGGCCAGAACAAGGAAAAGCAACCCGGCTCTGACAAGGACGAAGGCGCGGGTGCTGGCGGCGCTGGCGAAGGTCAGGGCCAGTAAGCCATGGCGCTGATCGACCGGGTGAAAGAGCGGACGGGCAGCGACCTTTCCGACGCCGAGCTGCAAGCCATGATCGACGGCATTGCCGACGAGATGGACATGCGGTTTGGCGCGGCGGGGCCGCAGACCGTGCTGCTGGGCAACCCGGCCGATCCGGCCACGGCCTATCGCCTGACGCTGCGCCTTGTGCGGCCGCTGGACGAAACGCAGCCGGTGGAGATCGTGGAGATCGATCCCGGTGACAGCGGCGATGCGGCGGCGCAAGTGGTGCTGGCGGCAGATGATTACCGCGTGCTGCATGGCGGGCGCACGTTGCAGCGCCTGTCCAGCGGCACCAATGGCCGCAACTTCTGGGCACCGATGGTTTCGGTGACGTTCACGCCCAAGGGCGAGCAGGCGGCGCGCGACGAGGCGACGATCCAGCTGATCCAGTTGCAGCTTTCCTATCGCGGTGGCCTGCGCAGCGAGCGGGCGGGCGATTACAGTTTCACGCTGTCAGGCGACATCAGCGCCGATCGCGAGAAGATCTTCGAAGGGCTCGCGCAGCGGCGCGGGATGGTGATGGCATGAGCATGACGATCACGCTGGGCTGGTGGATCATCCCGGCCCTTATCAGCATCGCCGCCGTTTGGTGGATGATGAGCCACAACTATGGCGGTGATTACAACTTTACTGCTGTCATCACCGTTCCGGTAACCGCGTTTGTGATCTGCTTCGTCTGGCTGATCTACACCGCGTTTGGCTGGGCGCTGGCGGCATGACGCGGCGGGCACGATCCCAGCGGGGCACCGGCAAGCTGCTGCGGCACCAGCTTCAGGTGACGCCCGAATTGCAGGCCTTTGCGCGGGAAAACTATCCGATCGCCGAGGGCGTGAAGGTTTGGCAGGCGTTCGCCTGGAGCGATGCTGCCGGTTATCGCCGCCGCGTGCGCTTCTATTTCGATGACGGGATGCAGCTGGATGGCACGATCAGTGCCCCGCGCCCCGATGCCAGCGGCGTGATGATGCAGAGCATCGGCAACTACCGGATGAAGTTCAACATCGTGACGGGCAGCATGAGCACAGGGAGCAAAGCGGCGTGAGCATCTGGCTGATCATCTACCTCGCTGTTGCGCTGGCCATCCTTGGCTGGACGGCCATTGAAGTCCGGTGCGAACCGCTGGCTTCGAAGGCGGTGCTGCTGTGCATCGGTTTCGGCGCAGCGCTGACATGGCCAGTGCTGATCGTGGCGCTGGCTGCGCTGCTGATCTGGTGGTTGCTGCGCGATATATGGGACGCGGCGCGATGAGCCTGGCTGACCCCATTGATGAGACGTACCGCCCGATCTGCGCCGATTGCGCGCATATCAATCAGGGATCGTGCGAGCGGCCCGTGGGGCGGCATTTTCACAGCGGCAGCAACAGCTATCGCAGCCGGTTGCATGTGCTGGCCGCGCAAGAGCGCGTCCGCGACAAGACGCTGACCGGGCGCGTGTGCTGCGGGCCGGAAGGGCGGTATTTCGAACCCAGGGGATCGCTCGATCCGATCCTGCCCGTCGACCGCGTGCAGGACACGATTGCCGACAGTGACGGGGATGATGGGGCATGATCGCTGGCCGCCTGACCATGCGGGCGCAGATCGAGCGCGCGGCGGCAGCGCCGGGCGACGATTGGAACGCGCCCGATGTGGACGTGGGCGACTTTGCGCCGCTGGGTGAACCGGTGGCGTGCTTTGTGTGGTCCAGCAACATCAACCAGCTGATCGACGGGGCCAAGCAGGTGCAGATCGAGGTGACGCGCGCGATGTTTGCGCTGGGCACCGATGTGGTGCCGGGTGACCGGTTGCAGAGCGTGAAGAACCGCAAGGGTGCGGTGCTGATCGCCGGGCCGCTGATGGTGGAAGGGCCGGTGCAGTTCAAGCACACGCATCTGGAAGCCACGCTGCGGAGGCGGGGTTGATGGCTGCGCAATCCTCCATTGTATGGAACGGCAAGGCCGTGAAGGCGCGGATGCGCAAGGCGATTGTCGATGGCGTGAACAAGACGATGGGCGCGGCGGTGGAGCATGCGCG
>JBEQBV010000204.1:0-7109 GCA_041639635.1 Novosphingobium sp. | reverse complement strand
GATCGAGGTTATCGCCGCCCACTTCGACGGGTAATCCCCTCGATGCTTATCAACCATCCGTACCGCGCGGTCGCAAAACTCAGGCGAAAACTTGTTCCTTGTAGCGCTCATTGTAGCTCCTTCTCACAGATAGGAGCCTCCGGAAAACCCGGGATGCCTCAATGGTTCGGGATAGTCGCGGCCACGCGCAGCATGGCGATGGCAGCCACGATCCATGCGCCCGCTGCAAACAGCATCGTCCACACCGGCTCTCCGGGGAAAAACGCTTTCATCAGCGATCCCATGACCGTGGCGACCAGCAATTGCGGGACCACGATGAACACATTGAACAGGCCCATGTAGATCCCCAGCTTCGCCTGCGGCAGATTCGAAGCAAGGATGGCGTAGGGCATGGCAAGAGTAGAGGCCCAGGCAATGCCGATGGCCACTTCGCACAGCAGCAAGGCTTGCGGCGCGCGCAGCAGGAAGAAGCCCAGAAACCCTGCTGCGCCTATTGTCAGACAGATGGCGTGAGTCCGGACTTGCCCCATGGTACGCGACATGACCGGCAGCAGGAACAGCGCGGCAAGCGCAGCCACGCCGTTGTAGACCGTGAACAGCACGTTCACCCAGTTTGCGCCTTCGTTATAGGCGGCACTGGCGGGATCGCTGCTGCCGAAGGTGTACTGGGTGACGACCGGAGTGGTGTTGATCCACATGATGAACATGGCCGACCATGTGAAGAACTGGACCAGCGCAAGACGCTTCATCACATCGGGCATGCCCGCAAAATCGCCGACGATGCTGGCCAGCATTCCGCTGGTCCGTCCTTTGCGTGCAAGGGTGATGGCGATAGCGCTGAGTGCGCCGTAGATTGCCAGCAATCCACCCAGCAGCAGCACCTCCTTTTCAAGGCCCAACGTGGCCACAACCCCGATCACGGCAATGCCCGCAACTGCCCAAACCGCGCTTGAGCCATAGGACTTTGCCGCAAGTGCGCGCACGGGCAGGTCGCTCGGGGCTTCATCATGGCCGGAATACGCTGCCTGTTCAGCCGGGCTGTATTCGCGCGTCGTGATCACAGTCCAGAGCACCGCGCCGAGCAGCACTGCGCCACCGCACCAGAAGCTGAAGCGCACAGTATCGGGCAGGTTGCCCGGCGCAGCGGTATTGGCAACGCCAAACACCTCAAGCAACCACGGGAAGATCGATCCGACAACCGCACCCGCGCCGATGAAAGCTGTCTGCACGGCATAGCCCGCTGCGTGCTGATCGGCGTGCAGCATGTCGCCGACAAAGGCACGGAAGGGTTCCATCGAGATATTGAGCGAGGCATCGAGCAGCCAGAGCATCGCTGCCGCAAGAAACAGCGCTGCGCCCCAGTGCGGGGTTAATGGCATGGCCAGCAGGGCAAGGGCTGAAAGGACAGCACCGGTCAGAAAATAGGGCCTGCGCCGTCCAAGCCTTGTCCATGTACGATCCGACATATGCCCGATGATCGGCTGGACGATCAGCCCCGTCAGCGGCGCTGCAACCCACAGTGCGGGAAGATCTTCCATGCTTGCGCCCAGCGTCTGAAAAACGCGGCTCATGTTGGCATTCTGCAGGGCAAAACCCACCTGAATGCCAAAGAAGCCAAAACTGATATTCCACAGACCCAGAAAGCTCTGACGCGGTTTGTCCATCTGGCAGCGCTCTCCCATAGCCCATCGTCGCGGGGCCCTTTGTTCTTCACGAAAAAGCTGGCAGGTATGCTTGGGCCGGACAACATGTATACGAATACAAGTTGCGGTGCCCGCAGTGTGTTCCTGTGATGTCAGGTGCTGGCCCGCACGATCAGCCGTGTTGGCAAAAGCGGAGACGGCATCGGCTTCCCCTCGATCTTGGCAACCATGGCCTCCAGAAGGCGTTCGCCCGCTGCGCTCAGATCCTGCATGATGGTGGTCAGTGGCGGGGAGCATTGGCTGGCGGCGGGGATATCATCAAAGCCGATGATCGCAACGTCATCCGGCACCGAAATTCCGGCTTCTGCGAGCGCGCGCATGGCCCCCACCGCGATAAGATCGCTTGCGGCAAAGACTGCATCTATTGCCGCACCGCTTTGCAGCAGATCGCGCATGGCGGCATGGCCAGCCTGTTCGGTGGTTATTGCATCGCGTTGCAAGGCCGGATCCACTTCCAGCCCATGCTCACGCATCACCTGGCACAAGCCGAGATAACGTTCGGCAAATTCGGGATAGTGGCCATCGCCATGGCCAAGGAAGGCAATCCGGCGCCGGCCCTTTTCAATCAGATGCGCCCCGGCCATGCGCCCGGCGCCCACATTGTCCGATCCGATGGTCGCCCCGCTGCCATCGTCGCTGACCGATCCCCAGCGGACGAAATGCGTGCCCTGCTGGACCAGTTGCGCGTGACGCGGGGCATAGACCGTGTAATCGCCATAGCCCAGCAGGATGATGCCATCGGCCTTGTTGCTGTCCTGATAGCTGACATGCCAGTCGTCCTCCAGCCGCTGAAACGAGATCAACAGGTCGAGCCCGCGGTTGGCACAACCCCGCGTGAGCGATCCCAGCATCGACAGGAAGAAGGGGTTGATCATGCTTTCATCGGGCGTTGGGTCTTCGAAGAACAGCAGTGCAATGGTATTTGATCGCTGGGTGCGCAGGGCCGATGCGTGTTTGTCTACGGTGTAGTTCAGATCAAGCGCAATCCGCTGCACGCGCTCGCGCGTTGCCTGGCTGATTGCTCGGTCACCCCGCAAGGCGCGGCTGACGGTGGGCTGCGAAACGCCGGCAAGCTGGGCGATGTCAAAGCTTGTCGGCTTTTGCGAACGCTGTCTGCCCACGGTTTTCTCCCAATGGCGGCCTGCTTTTTCAACCGGTTTTTCGCCAGTTGGGCAGGTTAGTGCAAGCACACCGTCTTCGCAATCGCTGCGCGGTGGTTAAAAGGTCATGCGATGTCCAGCCCACTTGCCTTGTCGCCCAGCGCCAGCCCGGTTGTTGAACGGATCGGGGCCGAGCGGCACCCCCTGATCTGCATCGATCACGCCTTGCCCGATCCGCAAACCGTGGTGAACATTGCCGCGCGGCATGAATTCACGCCGATCGGGCCGTTTTATCCCGGCGTGCGGGCGGCCGTATCCGAACAGATTGCAATGCCGCTGGTGCAACCCCTGCTGCCCTTGCTGGAACAGACTTTCGGCCTGTCCCGGCCTGCGCGGTTTCTGGAATGCTTTCTCAGTCTCCTGACGGTTCAGGCGGCCGATCTGAAACCGATTCAGCGCTTCCCGCATTTCGATGGGGTTGAAGCATCGCGGCTGGCGGTGCTGCTTTATCTGGATCAGGCCGAAACAACCGGCACCGCTTTCTATCGGCAGCGCTCGACAGGGTTTGAATCGGTTGGGTCAGAAAGGCTGGATGCTTATCGGGCCAGCCTTGAGCAGGAGGTGGCCTTTCACGGCATGCCCGAAGCCGGATACATTGATGAAGACTCGGCCCTGTTCGAACGCATTTTTGCCGTGGCCGGGCGCTTCAACCGCATGGTGATCTACCGGGGCAATGCGCTGCACTGTGCCGATGTTCCGCCTGGCTTTGTGCCCCAGAATGCCCCTGGGAAAGGGCGCTTGACGCTCAATCTCTTCCTTTGCTGATAGAAATTAAAACTCATAATTTCATATAATTACCGCACTATTGTAATTGCAGCATAATGCCCCGCAATCGTTTGCGTATACGTATACCAACTTCCCGCCCGGCCCGTTTGGGGCGTATCTAGACGCTGCAAGGAACGACGAGGGCTACCTGTCCAACGGCGTTCCATCAGGGACTGGATATGTTGGCAGCGGTTGCACGTGCCAACGCTTTGAGGGGGTCAAAAATGACACATCGCAAGAACCTTACCGGTGGGATCAGCTTTGTCGCGCTCGGCGTGGCTTTGGCGGCAAGCCTGCCGATGGCAGCATTCGCGCAGGATGCAACTGCAACCACAGCGGAAGAGGCCTCTGCTGACGCGCCGGTTGAAGAAGAAGGCATCGTTGTCACCGGTTTTCGTCAGGCGCTGCAAACTGCGGTTAACCTGAAGAAGGACCAGATCGGCATCGCCGAAGCGTTCTCCGCCGAAGATATCGGCAAACTGCCCGATGTGTCGATTGCCGAAACGCTGGGCCGACTGCCTGGCCTTGCCGTACAGCGCATCGATGGCCGCGCGCAGAGCCTTTCGGTGCGCGGGCTTGGCCCCGATTATTCCTCGTCGCTGCTCAATGGCCGCGAAGTGGTATCTTCGGGCGATAACCGCGCGGTGGAATATGACCAGTATCCATCGGAACTGATCGATCAGGGCGTTGTCTACAAGACACCCTACGCAGGCCTTATCGGGCAAGGTCTTGCCGGCACGGTCGATCTGCGCACCATCCGTCCGCTGTCCAAGAAGAAGCGCATTGTCGCGCTCTCGGCCCGCGCTGAAGTGAACGAAGACGGCTCGCTCAACCCCGATGTGCGCGGATATGGCTATCGCGCCACCGGCACTTATGTCGATCAGTTTGCCGATGACACCATCGGCCTTGCGCTCGGCCTGTCCTACCAGTCGAGCCCCAGCCAGGTGGAGCGGTTCCGCGCTTGGGGCTATCCCAACGATGCCGGGTTCACCGTGCTGGGCGGGATGAAGCCCTTTGCCAAATCGGTCCTGCTCAACCGTCTGGGCGCGTTCGGTACGCTGGAGTTTCAGCCCAGCAGCGAATGGAACAGCTCGATCGATGTGTTCTATGCCGATTACAAGGAAAAGCAGCCACAGCGCGGTATCGAATTCCCGTTCAATCCAGGGTGGGGCGCTGGCACCACGATCTCGGCCAATTCCGGCGGTGCGTTCCCCAATTCCGTTACGTTCAGCGGCGTCCAGCCGGTTGTCCGCAACGACTTTGATCGCAAGGATACGACCACTTTTGCTGCCGGGTGGAACACCAAGTACGAAAACGATGATGTGATCCTGACCGCGGACGTTTCCTACTCAATGTCGGATCGCCGCCTGCAGCAGATCGAAAGCTATTCCGGCCTCAGCTATGCGGCCAACGCCGCTGCCCCTTCCGATGTCGTCACCGCAATCCGCACTGACAAGGGCTTTCCTTACACCTTCACCAATGTCATCAATTATGCCGATACCAACCTCATCCAGCTGACCGATCCGCGCGGTTGGGGCGGCGGTATAGTGCAGGCCGGTTTCATCAACGATACCGAGACCAAGGACGAGTTGTGGACAGGCAAGCTCGAAGCGGTTGGCAAGGTTGAAAGCGGGTTGATTGACCGCCTCGTTGTTGGCGTTGCCTATGCAGATCGCACGAAGACGCGCGACATCACGCAGAACTTCCTGAGCTTGAGAGGGCCTTCGGCCAACGTGGCCAACGGGGCAACCACCCGGCTGCCCATTCCGCAGGAAGCCTTGCTGGGATCGGCCAATTCTCTCGCGTTCCTGGGCCTTGGCCCGCAGGTTGCATACGATCCGTTCGTCTTGCTGAACAACGGCACCTACATTCGGACCGGCGTCGAAAGCTCAAGCCTGCCGTTCCCCGGCGACTGGACGGTGAAGGAAAAGGTCTTCACCGGCTATACCCGTGCTGACATCAAGACCATGCTTGGCGGCATGGAACTGACCGGCAATGTCGGCGTGCAAGTGGTGTTTACCGATCAGTCCTCGCAAGGCTTCAATTCGCCCGGCGGCGTTGGCAGCGTGCAAACGCCAGTGTCGGAAGGCGAAAAGTACAGCAACGTCCTGCCCAGCCTCAGCCTGAATCTTGCGCTGAACGAGGAAATGAAGCTGCGCTTTGGCGCGGCGCGCACGCTGGCCCGTCCCCGCATGGACCAGTTGAACGCATCGCAGAACGCATCAGTCTCCAATTCGCCACTGCTGCCGCTCAACACCATTTTCAGCGGCAGCGGAGGCAACCCGCGCCTGCGTCCATACCTGTCTGACGGGCTCGACCTGAGCTATGAATGGTACTTCGGCGGCGAAGGCTATCTGTCGCTGGCAGCTTACTACAAGCGGCTCAACGATTTCGTGAACCCGAACGCCTCGGTCACGCGCGATTTCGCCTACCTCGTGCCAAGCCTTACACCTGCACAGCGGCAAGCGTTCCTTGCCACCGGCAGCAACACCATTGGCTTCGTTTCAGGGCCTGACAATACCGCCAAGGGTCGCATCTACGGCTTCGAAGCCAGCCTTGCCCTGCCATTCCGGTCAGTGGTCCCTGCGCTCGAAGGGTTCGGCTTTCAGTCCAGCGTATCCTATACCAGCAGCAAGCTGACCATCACCGACCGGCAGACGGGCAGTTCCTTCACGGCCACGGTGCCCGGTCTGTCGAAGTGGGTTGTCAACTCCACGGTCTACTTCGAAAAGTCCGGATTTGAATCGCGCATCAGCCACCGTTACCGGTCGAGCTATCTTGCAGAATTCATCGGCATCTCGGCCAGCCGCGATTTCCGCCAGACTTTTGCAGAATCGATCTTCGATGCGCAGATCGGCTACCGCTTTGGTGAAGGCAGCGCGCTGAATGGCCTGTCGGTGACCTTGCAGGCGCTGAATCTGACAGACGAGCCCTTCATTAACTTCGCCAATCAAGATCCGGCGCAGATCATCGATTATGAACGGTATGGCCGCACCTACTTGCTGGGCGCCTCCTACCGCTTCTGATCAAGCCTTTGACGGCGGCGGATCGAGTTTTCTGGTCCGCCGCCAGATTTGGTACAGTGAATCAAGCTTGATCGCCGCGGGCACGGCGGCAACGATACCGCAAACTGGCGGGAGAGGTTTGTGGGCAATCCAGAAAATGGCGGCAGACGGTTTGTCATAGCGGGCGGCGGGACGGCTGGCTGGATGGCGGCCGCTGCGCTCTCGCGTTTTGCGCCTGCTGGCACACGCATCGAACTCGTCGAAAGCGAGGCAATCGGTACGGTCGGCGTGGGCGAGGCGACGATCCCGCAGATCCACCTGTTCAACGCCGCATTGGGTCTGGATGAAGCAGAGTTTCTGCGCGAGACGAACGGCTCGTTCAAACTGGGCATCGAATTTGCAGGCTGGCGGCACGAAGGCCACAGCTACATGCATGCCTTTGGCAACATCGGCCGTCCGGTGGGGCTCCTGCCCTT
>JBEQBV010000203.1:0-7164 GCA_041639635.1 Novosphingobium sp. | reverse complement strand
TCGGTTCAGAATCATCCCACGCAGCTGTGCCGATCACGGTGCGCACGTTCATGGCCTTCAGTTTGTCCCAGACAGGTACCATGAACTCTGGGTCCGAAGCGCTCGAATTGTGAAGTTCGCCGCCTAGCGCAAGATAAGGCTTCCCATCGACCAGAAGCTGACGGTTGCGTATTTCCGGCATCGATTGTGCGCAGGAAATTGATGACGACGAGCACAAAATCGCCACAGCCATGGCGACGCCGGACAGCATAATCTTCACAGATAAATCCTCTTCACGCGAGGCATAGGAATTAGAAAACTTATTCTTTTTCGGAAAGCGCCACGATTTCGGCAAAGGCCAACAGTCGCCTGACATCCGTAGGCCGCAGGCCCATCGCGCATGCCGTGTCTCGGCTGCAATCTTGTCTGTTTGGAAATGGCGCGCCCGGCAGGACTCGAACCTGCTGCCTCAAGATTAGAAGTCTCGCGCTCTATCCAGATGAGCTACGGGCGCGCGCCGGGGTTCCCATAAGCATGCTTTGCGGATCGTGCAAATCGCGCTAGCATGATGTTCCATGACCGATCCCCAGCTTTCACGCATCGACGGCACATCAGGTGCCCGCCGCCACTTCCGCTATTTCGATTATGTCATGGCTTCGTTCGTAGCGATTCTGCTGCTTTCGAACCTGATCGGGGCTTCCAAGCTGGCGCAAGTGGGCGGGTTCACGTTTGGCGCGGGCATTCTGTTCTTTCCCGTCTCCTACGTGATCGGCGATGTGCTGACCGAGGTCTATGGGTATGCCAATGCGCGGCGTTGCGTGTGGATGGGGTTCTTCGCGCTGATCTTCATGGCTTTCATGAGCTATGTCGTAGTCGCCATGCCGGCTGCGCCCGATTGGGGCGGGCAGGCGGCGTATGAAAGTGTGTTCGGATCGACCTGGCGGATCGTGATTGCATCAGTCGTGGCCTTCTGGGCGGGGGAATTCGTCAATTCGTTCGTGCTGGCGCGGATGAAGGTGTGGACCGGCGGCAAGCACATGTGGAGCCGCACGATCGGTTCAACCGTCTTTGGGCAGGCGATAGATAGTATGCTGTTCTATCCGATCGCCTTCCTTGGCATCTGGACCACTGATCAGGTCCTGATGGTGATGGTGACCAACTGGGCGATGAAGGTGGCGTGGGAAGCGGGGCTTACGCCGGTAACCTATGCAGTGGTCGGCTGGCTGAAGCGCCGTGAAGGGGCCGAAGTGTTCGATACCGACACGGACTTCTCGCCTTTTGCAAAGGCACCGCAGGTCTGATCAAGAATGAACCCCGCCTCTCCGGGGGTGGGAGAAGCGGGGCCTGAAGCGCGCAAGGCGGGGGTGTGCCGCGCGCTTAATCGGCAATCAGTCCGATCAGCAAATAGACGATGATGGCCGAGCCGAGGCCAAGCAGCGTGGCAAGAGCAAAGGCCACGCGGACCAGCGTCACGTCCACGCTGAAGTAATTGGAGATGCCGGCGCAAACGCCCATTAATTTGCCGCGCACCTTGTCGAGGCGAAAACCGCGCGAGGTTTCCAGCGGGCGGGGCGCCGAATCATCGAAACGAAGCTGTGACATCAAATCATCTCCTGAGTGGCAGCGGGAGCTGCACTGTTGGTATCGGAATGGGCAGGAACGCTTACGGTTCCGGCAATAAGCGCAAGGCTGAGGGCAAAAGCGCTGGCGGCGGCGGCGATGCGGTTGGTGAATTCGGTCATGGGTTAGGTCCTCCTGTTTGAATGCTCGGAGCCAGTCAGGCTCATGCAAACCGCTTTGCACAGGCCGTGCCAAATCGCGCAAAGCGCCTAATTCAGCCGTTTCGTCTGCCAGTCGCCGAAAGCCCAACCTGTCTGATTGCTGAACAATGGGATATTTCCCCATGTTTTGGGAAACGGCTTGGCGCATAAATCTACGTCCTGCAGGCAGCGTCGATTGCAGCTTGCTTTTTCGGGCTGACCTGCCTAATTGCGCCTCATCCAGACATTGTGAAAGCAAAGTCAGGCTGGTGCCAAACGGCACCGGCGCAGACCGGCTTTTGCGTGTTGGCCCACTTGGAGATTGCATGGCGGATATCGCGCGGATCACGGAAGTTATCGAGCCTGAGGCAAAGGCCCTCGGCTTCGATCTCGTGCGCGTGCGCTATTTCAAGGGCGGCGAAATCGGTGATGAGGAGCATACGCTCCAGATCATGGCCGAACGCCCCGATACCGGCCAGTTGGTGATCGAAGACTGTGCCGCGCTCTCGCGCCGCGTGTCTGACCGGTTCGACGAGCTGGAAGAGCAGGGTGAGATGCTGATCGAGGACGCCTACCGTCTCGAAGTGTCCTCGCCCGGCATTGACCGTCCGCTGACGCGCGCAAAGGATTTTGCCGCGTGGATCGGCCATGAAGCCCGCATCGAACTTTCCGAACTGTTTGGAGAGCGTAAGCGGTTTCGCGGTGATCTCATCGGGTTCGATCCGAAAGGTGAAGTTATCTCCATCGAGGACGGTGGCATCGTTTACAACGTGCCCTTCGGCCTTGTTGCCAACGCCAAGCTGATCCTCACGGACAAGCTCATTGCCGCATCCCGCCCGCTCGATGTTAGCGGTGTGGACGAAATTCTCGAAGAACAGGAAGACTGAGCCATGGCCAGTACGATTTCTGCCAACCGCGCCGAACTGATTGCAATTGCCAATGCGGTTGCCACCGAAAAGATGATCGACAAGTCGATCGTCATCGAGGCGATGGAAGAGGCGATCCAGAAGTCCGCCCGCAATCGCTACGGCGCGGAAAACGACATTCGCGCCAAGCTCGATCCGCGCACCGGCGACCTGCGTTTGTGGCGCGTGGTCGAAGTGGTCGAAGTGGTTGAGGACTACTTCAAGCAGGTCGATCTCAAGCAGGCCGAAAAACTCCAGCCCGGCGCGGCTGTTGGAGATTTCATCGTCGATCCGCTGCCGCCGGTTGATCTGGGCCGTATCGATGCGCAATCGGCCAAGCAGGTCATCTTCCAGAAGGTCCGCGATGCTGAACGTGACCGCCAGTATGACGAGTTCAAGGACCGGGCAGGTGAAGTGATTACCGGCGTGATCAAGTCGGTCGAATTCGGCCACGTGATCGTCAACCTTGGCCGGGCCGAGGGCGTGATCCGTCGCGATCAGCAGATCCCGCGCGAAGTGCCGCGCGTGGGCGAACGTGTCCGCGCCTGGATCATGAAGGTTGAGCGTCAGAACCGCGGTCCGCAGATTTTCCTGAGCCGCGCGCACCCCGAATTCATGAAGAAGCTGTTCGCGCAAGAAGTGCCCGAAATCTACGATGGCATCATCGAGATCAAGGCTGCCGCCCGCGATCCGGGCAGCCGCGCCAAGATCGGCGTGATCAGCCGCGATTCCAGTATCGATCCGGTCGGCGCCTGCGTCGGTATGAAGGGCAGCCGCGTGCAGGCCGTCGTGCAGGAACTGCAGGGCGAAAAGATCGACATCATCCCCTGGAGCGAAGACACCGCGACCTTCGTGGTCAACGCGCTGCAGCCTGCAACGGTCAGCCGCGTGGTGATAGACGAGGAAGAGAGCCGCATCGAGGTCGTCGTACCCGATGACCAGCTTTCGCTCGCCATCGGTCGCCGTGGTCAGAACGTGCGCCTTGCTTCGTCGCTGACTGGTTCGGCCATCGACATCATGACCGAGGCCGAGGCTTCGGAAAAGCGCCAGAAGGAATTTGCCGAGCGTTCGAAGATGTTCGAAGAAGAGCTCGACGTCGACGAAACCCTCTCGCAGCTGCTGGTTGCCGAAGGCTTCACCGAGCTGGAAGAAGTCGCCTACATCGACATCTCCGAACTTGCCGCGATCGAAGGCTTTGACGAGGAACTGGGCGAAGAGCTGCAGAGCCGCGCGCTCGAAGCCATCGAACGTCGCGAAGAGGGCTTGCGCGAACAGCGCCGCGCCCTTGGCGTCGAAGATGCGCTGGCCGAACTTCCGCACCTGACCGAAGCCATGCTTGTCGTGCTGGGCAAGGCCGGGATCAAGACGCTCGACGATCTGGCCGATCTGGCAACAGACGAACTCATCGCCAAGAAGCGCGTCGAACAGCGCCGTCGCAATGACAAGGGCCCGCGTGAGAAGAGCGAGCGTTCGGAGCGGGCTGAGGACAAGGGTGGCGTGCTGGGCGAATTCGGCCTGAACGAAGAGCAGGGCAACGAAATCATCATGGCCGCGCGCGCGCACTGGTTCGATGACGAACCAGTCGAGTCCGGCGCATCTGAGGAGGCCGCCAATGCGGAATCCTCACAATGAGCCGCTAAGCTCCGACATCGTTGGCAAAACGGCGGCAGGCGCCCCTTCCACGGAGGGGGCCCAGCCGGAGCGTAAATGCGTGCTGACCGGGCGACATGATGCGCGCGGCCAATTGCTTCGTCTTGCCATTTCGCCCGATGGTGATGTCCTGCCCGATGTGATGGCGCGTGCCCCCGGGCGCGGCGCATGGCTAGGCGTGAACCGCCAAGCCCTTGAAATTGCGCTTGCCAATGGCAAACTTAAGGGAGCCTTGGCGCGTGCGTTCAAAGGCGCGCCGCTCAGCATTCCTGCCAATCTGCCCGAACGCATCGAACAGGCTCTGCGCCGTGTGCTGACGGATCGCCTCGGCATCGAACTGCGCGCGGGCAACATGCTGCTCGGCACGGAAAAGATCGCGCAAGGCTGCCGGGCAGGGGCGGTAACGTTCCTCGGCCATGCCAATGATGCAGGCACCGATGGCCCTAACAAGTTGGCGCAAGCCTGGCGCGTGGGCGAAGGGGCCGAAGGCACTGGCAAGAAAGGCATGATCTTGCCGCTGGACCGGGCGGCGCTGTCTGTGGCATTGGGCCGCGATAACGTCGTTCACCTCGCGCTGACCGATGCCGCCGCGACCGAACGAGTCGCAGCGCCGCTGCAGCGCCTGATGCATTTTCTCGGGCACGAGACCGAAACCGAAATTGACGCTGCCGAGCCCCGGACGGGCAACGCTGCGGACGACGATAGTGATACGAAGGGCGAATGAGTTCGATGAGCGATAGCGACAAAAAGCCGACACTGGGCCGCAGGCCACTGGGCCTGAAGACCGCAGTAGAGGCCGGAGAGGTCAAGCAGACCTTCAGCCACGGTCGCACCAACAAGGTGGTGGTCGAAGTGAAGCGGCGCAAGGTGCTGGGCCGCCCCGGTGAGGCTGCGCCAGTTGCTGCCCCTGTTGCGCCTGCTCCAGTAGCGGCCTCCGTGTTGCCGCCACCACCGCCACCGCCGCCGCCCTCGGCCAATCGCGAAACGCGCCAGGAAATGCAGGCGCGCCTGTTGCGTGAGGCTGAAGAAGCACGCCTTGCTGCGGTTGAAGCGCAGAACCGCCGTGAACAGGAAGAGCGGCTGAAAGCGATCGAGGAAGAGCGCAAGCGCGCCGAGGAAAAGGCACGCGAAGCGCAGGCTCCTGCGCCCGAACCCGTCGCTGCCCCGACACCCACACCCACACCCGAGGCTGCTCCGGTTGCCGAAGCCGCCCCCGCTGCGGCGCCTGTGGCTGTCGAAGCTTCTGCAGTCGAAGCTGCGCCTGCCGCCGTCCCGGTAGAAGCGCCTGTTGCCGAAGCCCCTGCTGCTCCGGCAACGCCAGCGCCGCGTCGCTTTACGCCAGTGCAGTCTACGGCCCCGGCAAAGCGCCCTGAGCCGGTGGCAAAGAAGCCTGCCAGCAACCCGCGTGATCGCAAGACCGAAGATCGTCGCGGCGGCAAGCTGACTGTCACACGCGCGTTGAACGAGGACGAAGGCGCCCGGGCCCGTTCACTCGCCGCGCTCAAGCGCGCGCGCGAAAAGGAAAAGCGCGCCCACTTTGCAGGCCAGTCACAGCCGCGTGAAAAGCAGGTTCGCGATGTGGTGGTGCCTGATGCCATCACCGTGCAGGAACTGGCCAATCGCATGGCGGAAAAGGCCGCCGATCTGGTCAAGGCGCTGTTCAAGATGGGCATGATGGTCACCATCAACCAGACCATCGATCAGGACACCGCTGAACTGCTGGTTACCGAATTCGGCCATAACATTCAACGCGTCAGCGATAGCGATGCCGATATCGATACGTCGGTCGATGTCGATGAGGAAGCCTCGCTGGTGCCCCGCGCGCCGGTCGTTGCGATCATGGGCCATGTCGATCACGGCAAGACGTCGCTGCTCGATGCCCTGCGCGGAACCGATGTCGTGCGCGGCGAAGCCGGTGGCATCACGCAGCATATCGGTGCCTATCAGATCAAGACCAAGGCCGGTGATTACATCACTTTCCTCGATACGCCGGGCCACGAAGCCTTCACCGAAATGCGCATGCGCGGTGCCAATGTCACCGACATCGTCATTCTGGTGGTTGCCGGCGACGATGGGCTGATGCCGCAGACGATCGAGGCGATTAATCACACCAAGGCCGCTGGCGTGCCGATGATCGTGGCGATCACCAAGTCGGACAAGCCGGAATTCAACCCCCAGAAGATCCGCGAACGCCTGCTTGAACATGAAATCATCGTCGAAGACATGTCGGGCGATGTGCAGGACGTAGAACTTTCTGCCAAGACCGGCGCAGGGCTTGATACCCTGATCGAAAAGATTTTGCTGCAGGCCGAATTGCTCGAACTGCGCGCCAACCCGGATCGGGCGGCAGAAGCCACGGTGATCGAAGCCAAGCTCGACAAGGGCAAGGGGCCGCTGGCCACTGTGCTGGTCAATCGCGGCACGCT
Organism: Novosphingobium sp.; assembly: GCA_041639635.1. Taxonomy (GTDB): domain Bacteria; phylum Pseudomonadota; class Alphaproteobacteria; order Sphingomonadales; family Sphingomonadaceae; genus Novosphingobium. Next base: position 444 of record JBEQBV010000203.1, on the reverse strand, counting down.
CAAGGTCGGTGACATCCTCGTGGTTGGCACTCAGTCGGGCCGCGTTCGCGCCATGCACGATGACAAGGGCCGCCAGATCAAGGAAGCCGGGCCATCGCTGCCGGTCGAAGTCCTCGGCCTTGGCGGCGTGCCGATGGCAGGCGATACGCTGACCGTGGTGGAAAGCGAAGCGCGTGCGCGCGAAGTGGCGGCCTACCGCCAGGAACGCGCCACAGCCAAGCGCACCGTTCAGGCACCTGCCAGCCTTGAAAACATGTTCTCTGCGCTCGCTGCGAAGAACACGGTCAAGGAATATGCGGTCGTTGTGCGTGCCGACGTGCAAGGTTCTGCTGAAGCCATCGTCAACGCGCTCAACAAGATCTCGACCGACGAGATCAAGGTGCGCATCCTGCAATCGGGCGTGGGCGCAATCACCGAAGGCGACGTCAATCTGGCGCAGGCCAG
>JBEQBV010000202.1:0-7205 GCA_041639635.1 Novosphingobium sp. | reverse complement strand
GCGCATGTTCGGAAAGCTGAAGCAACAGCGCCGCATCGCAACGCGCTACGATAAGACCGTACTGTCCTTCGAGAGCTTCCTCAATCTCGCAGCCGCAAGACTATGGCTACAATCTTTTGTCAACGCGAGCTAGAATTCTGCTGTGAGTGTATGGCTGGTTTGGTCTGGCTGACGATCCCAATCGGACTAAGCGGATCGTCCGCAATCTTGAACGTCCGCTCCTGCCAGAACCTACCGCTAGGGCTGCCAGAAGCAACCGGCGGGAAAAGATGGCGTATCTCCAATGGACGATCGCTGCCTTGTCTCCCAAACGACCGGCAGCTAAATGGGAGCATGCTGCGCCTTTTACCGCTGTTCCTTTTGTTGTCAGTACCCCCCGCCATGGCAACGGATGATGAAGATTTCGACCCGTCGGACGTGAGCATTGTTGACGCCATCAACTGCCATCTCAACATACCAACATATAATTCATTCGCAGCCGCTATCGATGGCGAGGATGGTCTTGCCGCCCGGTTTGGTTGGCGAAAGATCGAGGCGGGCAACCCGTTTCTTGCAGAATTCGAGCTTCCCAAGCCCGAGCTTATAACCGGCCATTGGTCCACCAGAAGAGTGGCGTTTTCGTCTACTGGAGTGCTGGCCATTCTGGATGTTCCAGACCCTGAAGAAATTGCGCGAGCCGAGGAGATCGGTAACGAGCTTGAAACCAGCTTGACGGACGAGGAATTGGCTGACGCTGCGGCTGAAGCAAGTCCGGAGGCGCTGGCGGCGGCAAAACTGGCGATTGGCGGGGCGAATTCTGACCGGAATGATGTTGAGCCCCCTGCCGTTTTTCGCAAGTTTCTGGGGCAGCGTGTGCTTGCAGATGTGACCGTGCCGGCAAAAGTAGGCGACAGTTTCGGAACACGCGCTGTCATTGCCCGCTCGATCTCCAATGTGACAAGCCATCCCGGAAAGACACTTTATGGATGTTCCTACCGGATCGAATTGCTGGACCGCGATGGCAAACCGTTGTGACCGGGCATTTCGCCCTGACGACCATGCCTGCCTGGCCAAGCAAGACTGAGCGCTGCTTGCCAAAACTTGCCACACAAATCCGGGGCCTGATCCTGACAATCGGCGCAGCCGGTCTGCTGATGACCGCGCCCAGCAACGCCGCCCAAATGATGCCTACGCTTCTGAGCGGCGAGTTTGGCGACGAACGCCTTATCCTTGCCGCAGATCGTGAAAGTAACAGCCTGTCCGGGTATTACCGTGACGGCGAATGCCGCGTATTGATGAAAGGCAAATTGCAACCCGTTGCCCAATATCAGCGCGCAGAGCTTGGCGAGAGTTATGAGGTGCAGTCGTGGGATCCGCGCAATCCCGATGCCACTTTCACAACGACACTGTATTCAAGGGCACGCGGGAGCTTCAACGACCAGATTACGATTGAGCCCGGCCCCGATGATGCCAAACGTCCGCCCGCCTGTCGCTGGCGTGTCAGCCTAGACCGGTCAGGCCACGTCGGCATCAGCTTGATTGGCACTGCCGTGGTTGCCCGGTCCAATCTGCAACTGTTCAAGATGGCCGAAACGGGCAATGCGATGCGTCTCGTGGCGATGGGCAAGGCATCTTTGACGCGTGATACCGGGGTGTGGATCACAAAGACCTACGATGCGGCATGGGCGCCTCCAGGATTCACAGAAATCCACTGGTATGATCCGCCGGGCACCCCGCACGGTGGCTACGTGCGGACACGCGATTTGCATTTGCCGCGCGCGATTGAACAAGCCCCTGCAAAGACCCTGTTCTGCATGGTGCTGGTTGATGGCAACTTCGCGCAGCTGGGCGAATGCGCAAGTGCCAATTCCGATGGCACATACACCGTTGCTGCCAGCACGCTTCGACAGCTCGATTTTGATCGCCATGGGCTTGCCGTGATTTTCATTCGCGATGAAGGCTATGCCCATGTCCGCCGCGATGGCCGTGCGCTTGTTGTGCTAACTTTCGACAGCGGGCCTGATGAGTTCATCGGCGGGCTGGTGCGGGTAAAGATCGGAGACAAGTTCGGCTTTGCCAATCGCCGGTTGAAGCTTGTTATTCCGGCAGATTATGATGGTGCCTATCGCTTCAATGGCAAGCGGGCATGGGCCTGCACCGGCTGCGTGCTGACCTCGGATGGCGAACATAGCTGGTTCAGCGGCGGCGAAGCGGTATGCCTCGACCAACGCGGCAGGCGGCGGCCAGCCCCGGAGTGTGAGTAAGCCGGTTGGCTAAGGACTCAATTGCGGGAATAGCGACCACGCGGCATATCTTGCGGGATCAGGTTTTTGCCTTCCACGTCAAGACGCATCACGTTGAACGCGGGTTCGACGATTTGTTGCGTATCGACAATGACCGCTTGAATGCCCTCGGCGAGCGGCTTGATTGCCAGTGTCGCCGATCGGGAAACCGGTCCTGACAGGGCAAGAACGATCTGGTCGACAGTCGCGCCCTTGCGCACAGGCACAAAGGCAAAGCCGCCCCGACGTGTCTTCGTCGTTTCGCGGTGCCCATCGCCAAACACGAATGTCACCTCGACACGGGAAAGGCGCATCTCCCTTGCAGGATCACCGACAACCACCGCAACGCCCCGCTGCCATTCGCTTTCGGGGATGGGATTGAAACTTGTATCATCTGGCAATTGGCATTCGGAAGGGACGGCCGGAGCGCCGATGTCCGGTTCGGCCAGATTGGCATCATGGTGGGCTTGCGCCATGTCCGACTGGGCTGAATACCACGCATTCATTGCTGCACTTGCTGCTTCCCGATCCTCGTCAGTCGCCGTTGCTGCGGCCGCTTTGGCGGTTATGCGGCTTGCCTCGTCGCGGGCGGCCTGTGCGGTGCGTGTGGCAGCTTTGGCTTTGGCGAGCGCGGCATCGCTTGCGGGCTTGGGATTTTCGAGATCATAACTCCATAATGACGTGGTTGCGGCAACATTCCATGGGCACCGCGCCGATACCAATTCGGCCTGCGCCATCCGTTGGTTTTCGCGCAACTGGCGTTCGACATCCTCATCCCACGGAAAAACTTCGTCTGCCCGAAACAACGGCGCGTCCGGCGATGGGAGATCGGGTGCCAGCGTCACAGTCTGGCCCGTCCGGCCCCATCGGCCTTTCGCGGTTTGATCGACAGCGCCGTAACTGATGTACCATTCGAACTCCCCGTCTGCCTTCAACAGAAGTTCCGAGCCGGTTTCCATCACTCCAGACAGGTAATAGTGCCCGGTTAGCGATGGATCGGGCGCGCCGACTTCGGTGCGCGCACCTGATGGCATGCAGCGCATCTGGCGGCGTTCCCTGGAAAGCTGGCGTTCCATGTCATCGATTGCTGCAGGCTCAGCAGTTTCATCGCCTCTGGTCTGAATGGCCCGCGCTTGTTCCAGAAAGGCCGTGCCCTGATCCAGTGCAGAGCAGGCATCTTCGCCGCCGATGGCAAAGGCGGCGCGAGCAATGTCGCGTTGCATATCCGCCTGAATGATGAGCCCCAGCACATTTTGCTGATCTGGGTCCTTCGCCAGGAAAGCCGCCAGTTTCCGGTAGGCCGCCAGATGGCCGACCTTATCCCCTGCAGCAGCTGTCCGGGAAACCTCTTGCACAACATCGGCTGCGCTTTGCACTGGCTGGGCCCCGACAGGCACAACCACCAGGCAGGCCGAGCTTGCAACCACATGGGCCAGATAGCGCCGCATGGTCATTTGCCTCCAGCCCCGGATTTGGGGTCTTTGCGAGGGGCGATCGGCGTGAGACCATCATCGGCGGCGGCCCCGCCTGTCTCGTTATCGCAACTGGTCGGCAGCGGGTCGGTGATCTCGCTCAGCGTTCGAAGCTGAATGTTTATCGGGCCATCGCTGGCCGTATAGACGGTATCCCCGTTCGGATAAGTATACCCTTTGAACGTGCGCGGCGGGTTCGTGCAGGTTATCAGCAGATACGGCATGTTAAACAGGTCGTTATCATTATGGTCGGTCAGGTGGAATGTCTCGCCATATGGACCGCTGCCAAACCGTTCGCGCAGATCGAAGGCGTTATCCGGCAGGCGCACGGGCAAGCGAAACACCGGCGTTCTGCCCTGCTCATCGGTTTTGCCCTGATAGACCTTTTTCTCGTCCGCTACGAATGGCAAGGCATAGTCGGTTTTTTTGCTGGCCGAGAGGGCAAAATCAGTATTGGCAGCAGGCTTGCCCGTGCGCGGTGCAAGCAGGACAAAGCGATACGCGTAATCACCCGTGCCGATTGTTTCTGTGTCTGTGGGGGCCGCCGAACCTGCTTCTAGCGCTTTCCAGCTATCGGCTTCAGCTTTTTGCATAGAGTTTGCTTGGGCTAATTCTGAAAAATACGCTTCAATCGCCTCGACCAGATGACAAGTCTCGCCAAATTTCACGCCGTCCACACCAATCACGTCAAGCGCGTGGCCATCACCTTCGGCACGGTAGTGTCCGAAAATCTGGGCTTGAACCAGCCCGGTCTTGCCGCGCACCTGCGCCAGCGGATCATCGGCACCTTCGGCAGCCTGCAAACGGTAACGCGGTTTACCCACACTACAGCGTTCAAGAAAAAGGCCTGTATTGTCTTCAACGACCATGCCGATGAACAAGTCCTGCGCGTGCGCCCGGGTGTGACCGGTGATCGCCAAGGCGGCCAAAGCCACACAAAGCAAACGAGCGCAAAGCATGAGCCATGCATTGTACGATCGCGCATCATCGCATAGGCCTTGACAAGTATGTTTCATCTTATCGCATTTCCGCTCATACAAATTCGCTATCATGCAGCGGTGTTACTGGCCAGTCTGATGCTGTTTGCCATGCCTTTTCAGGCCCATGCCGAGGCCGTACAGGTTTTTGAGGGCTCCGCCGGACCTGCAAGTGTGGTGATGGAACTGGAATCCACCGGCAATGAAGTGACGGGACGCTATTTCTACCGGAAATACCGGCTGGACATCGGCCTTGCCGGAAGCTGGTCTGGCGAAACTCTGACCTTGGCCGCACGCAGCAGCGGCGACAGTATGACCTTGCGCCGGATCCGCAATGGCCTTGCCGGGTCGCTTGTCACCAAGAATGGCCGCAAAGTGCCGGTGAACCTTACGTCAATCCCCATTCCAAGCGCCAGCCAGCAGGCGCCGTCTGCGATCATGCCCGACCTTTCGCGATACGAGCAGATCCAGTTGGCAGACCTCGCCCTGGTTCGGGGTGAAAGCCGTCAGGATGGTTCACGCGTTGTGCGCAATTGGCGCGAGCCGGTTAGCGGAATCGAAATGTTCCGCATCGAGAGCGGCTATCCGGCAGCAGTCCTTGATAAAATCAATGCAGCATTCGAACGCCAGCAGTGGGAGCGGGTGTCGCAATGGTTCACGTGCGAAGGCTATGGTGGTGAACCGGGCATGGAGCTATCCGAGGTCAGGGCGCCGTATCTCGGCGATGATTTCGTAAGTTATGCCTCGTTTGCAAACTGGAGCTGTGCAGGCACGGCCCATCCCGATTTTGGCACGCGGGGTTATACTTTTGATGCAAAAACCGGCCGTGAACTAGCGCTGGAAGACCTGCTTTATTTCGCCGCACAACCGGTCCCTGTAGCGCAGAGTTCGGAATTCTATACCTATCGCGGCGAAGTGTTTGCGCCGCGTCTGGTTGCCTTGCTTGAACAGCTCTATCCGCAGGAAATGACGCCGGCAGCAGCGGAAGATGCTGTTGACGAATGCGACTATACCGATCCGTTGGTGTGGAATTTTCCAAGCTGGTATCTGACCAGAGACGGACTTTATCTGGGTGCATATTTTGGCCGTGCCATGCGGCCTTGCGACGAGCCCGCGTGGTCTGTAATCCCTTGGCGCTACCTTACCTATCGCATGGCTGCAGGATCATCAGCCCCTTCGGTGCCACCACGGGCCGATGCGCTCCATTTCGGGCAACTGGCGTTCGTTCAGGACGATATCAAAATGCTTTCGCAAGGTTTTGACCATGCCGGTTATCCGGTGCTGGATATTGCCTTGCAGCCCGAAGCCGCCAAGCGCCTCGAGGTCGAAACCATCCGTTTGCTGAACACGGATGTCACCTTCGCGCTTGGTTCGACCACGCTGGTTTCTGCACGGCTCGTCGAACCTCTAATCGAGGGTACGCTCCGGCTCAGCGGGCGGTTCAACCTTGCCGAGACACAGGCCATGGCCGGTCAGATTATCTGTGCGTTGCGTCTTCCTGCCAGCCAGTACGATCCGCCCAGCCTTGCCAAAACGCGGCCCTGCGAGACAGAGAAGGGAGTTGGCAGGAGGCAGTGACATTGGCAAAAAAGCTTTTCCTGCTGGCCATGCTTATCTTGGCCGCAATAACCCCCGCTGCTGCACAACAGGCCAATACGCCGCCGCCGGGAACAGCGGAGCGTACCCGGATACTTGACGCCATCCGGGAATCTGCCGGGTTCAACATCCGGTTCATTGTGCACAGCCTTCGCGTGGCCAGGGGAAAGACAGCGCAGTATGCCCATGCCGTAGTTGAACCATCGAAGCAGGAATATGATGGCGGCGAGTTTCTTCTGAAATATGAGGGCAAGTGGCGCGTCGTTTGGTCGGTAAACGGCGGCGGGACCTCTGATTGCCGCACGGCTGCCATCTATTACCAGTCAGCCCTGCGCATGCTGGAGGCAGATGGAATTGAGCCGGACATATTAGATCCGCAACTATCCGAACAATACCAAAACCTTGCAACTGGTGCGTTGGAAGATCCGGATTGTAACACCATCGGAGATTTGGGGCCGGAATTGACGCCGGTGGCCGCCTTGCAGTCCTGCAAGACATGCGTTGTGCCCGATGTGTCCTTCAGCTTCCTTTCAGATACGCCAGTCTCCCGCATTCTATCCGATCCGCGGCTTTCTGCGCCCATTACTAAGACTGATCTTGATGGCGACACTAGGCCTGATGAGGTGACGATCGTGCATATCATGCCAAGCGCCACGGGCCGGGTCATCGACCAAGATCTCGTGTTCGCCAACCCGTGGGATACCGATCTTTCGGCGCAGCCCCTGCCGGAAAAGGACACGCAAATGGCGCTGCTCATCAGAAATTCGGCATCCTGTAGCGCGACGATTACGAAGTCCGGTCGGCGTCAATTATGATGGCCGATAGGTGGCCGCGCCGGTTGGTGAATTCTGGCTACCATTTGCTGTTGCGAGGAGCAACTGTCGAGCGACAATTACGAC
>JBEQBV010000201.1:0-7274 GCA_041639635.1 Novosphingobium sp. | reverse complement strand
TCGGCATCGCTGGTGGAAGTGCGGCCGAGCGACTGGGAGTTTGACGCGGCCACCGAAGAGGGCACGCCGCCTGCATCTGCTGGCAGCACGGTGCCGACAATCGTGGTGCCTGTGCCAACCGGGCTTGCCGTGACAGCCGTGCAGATCGGGTTGGCCGAAGGCAACGGCGTGGCGATGGAAGCGACGTGGACGGCCGGGCGCGTCGATCTGATCCATGAAGTGCGATATCGGCCGACAGCGGGCGGCAACTGGGCACTGATGGTGGTGGACAACGATGCGTTCACGGCCCGCAGTGGAGCCGTGAGCAGCGGCGTGGAATACGAGGTGCAGATCCGCGCGCTGACCATCGGGTATCGCACCAGCGACTGGAGTGCGAGCTTTACCATCACGCCAGTGGCAAGCGCGACGATCGGCGCGCCAACTGCGCTTTCTGCAACGGGTGCGGCCGGATCAGTGAGCGCCAGCTTTGCCATGCCCACCAGCGCCAGCCTGAGCTTTGCGAGGCTGTATCGCACCACAACCACCAGCTTCACCAGCCCCGTGCAGGTGGGCGGCGACATTACGGCTGCGCCTGGCGCGCTGGTGACGCGAACCGACAGCGGCCTTGCGGCCGGGACTTACTATTATTGGGCGCGGGCCTTCAACGGATCGGGAGGCTCTTCGGCGCTGACCGGACCTGTCGCCGCGACCGTGACCTAAGGAAGGGCAGGACATGGGCAAGATCAGTGATGCATTCGCTAGCGCCTGGCGCGATTTCGTAACTGCAGGCGTTGCAAGCAGCGGGTTGTACGAGCCGGAAAAATCCGAGATCCGTGCGATTGGCCCCCTTATCGAAGAGGCCTTGGGGCTTGGTGCCTTGGGTGGCGTCGATGTGACAAAGGCAACCCGCGCGGCGCTTGACGGGGACCTTGCGTGGGCTGAAAGTTCGACGGCCCTAGTCTATGCCGACGCAACCGATGCCAACAACGACCTGTATGTGAAGGTTGGCGCAAGTGGATCAGGGTCCTGGACACTGACAACCATACTTCGGGACGTGATCGGCGCTGCAGGCGCGGCAGGAGTTGCGCTGGCGGAAGAGTGGGCCGAAAACCCGGAAGACGTGCCGGTCACAGATCATCCGGGCCAGTATTCGGCAAAACACCACGCCTTGAAGGCTGATGCCAGCCGTGTCGCACTCCTAGCGAGCGGATCTTCGATCCTGGCGATGGCGAGTGCTGCAGCGACACTGGCTCAGGGTTATGCCGATGTCGTTGCCAACACGCTCATTGCGATCGAGTCCATGTCGTATCGCCTCACCGCACTTGAAGCGCGCAGTACGCCGGTCAACGGCGACGTGATCCAGGCCGAGATCATGGGGGGCGCATTGGCCTGTTCGATCGCGGCGGCGGGCAATGCCAATACCATCCCGGCAAATGGCAAGATCCTGCGCCTGCGCTTCAAGGGACTGGCGGCTTCGGGCACAATCGATCCGACCAAATTGACACTGACCGTTGTCGATCCCGGCTTTGGTACCGATCGTGTCTACCGGCTCAACAACGTGGTCCGCACCTTGCGCGTCACGGGTCTGTATCGCGCATCCTACCCGAACGCTTCTGTTCCAATGGTGCAAGTCGTCGGCAGCGATCTCGATACCTACTGGGCACTGTCCGAGAGCGTCTTCGTGAGCAGCCGCTGCTACAACGTCCAGGTGCAGGCGGGCTTCTATGGTGCCTGCACGAACAGCACGCTTGGCCTGGTCACCAACTCCTCGACGCGGCCTTACGAGATGCCGCAGCTCGATCTGGTCGCGCAGCCGCCCATCATGCGCCTCGGTTCCAGCGGCCTCTCCTACGAATGGGTGGTCAGCCATGCCCACGCCCGGTTCGGGCAGCCTGTGGCGGCGATGGAAACGTACATCATCGACAACACGGCTTCGCCGGGCACGGCCAACCGGATCACTTCGGTTTCAAACGCGATGACGGCGTCCACGCGCTTCTGGCCACATACGCCGCCTGTCTTTGCCGGAACCTTCGCAAGCACGGCAGGGCTGACCGATGGCAACAGCGGCGGCTTGAGCGTCAAGGTCTATCCGTGGATGAGTGGCCCCGATCCGTGGGACCTCGCCGCCAACGGTGCTGCCAGCGTATATGACAGCAGTATCCCGGCGTACTGGCCGGTCTGCATCGACAGCGACGGCAGCTACCGTACCGCACGCGCCTATGTCTCGCACACCGGGGCGCAGATCGGTTCGCCAACTTTCACCACCTCGGCGCTTGCGGCATATGTTCCCGGCACCACTGCTGCCTATGCTACCGTAGCGGCAGCGCTGGCGGCGGGGCAGACTTGGAACAACACCGGTGCGAACCGCACCCGCACACACAATGACTGCGGCGGCCTTGAAATCGTCATCCCGAGCGGCACCACGATTGCAGGATTTGGTGCCAGCCTCGTCAGCTATGTCTGCGGCGGTGGGCCGGTGCCACGACTGACGATCGAGACCGGCGCAAGCAGGAGCAACACCGGCCTTGGGCCGGGAGCCCAGAAGGCATACCGGCATATCGACATCGACGGTCTTGGCCTGTTCCCGACAACCGGTGCCTCCCATACCTTGATTGATGGGCAGTCGACGGGAGCATCCAGCAGTGCTCCGGCGAACCTGTCCGGCACGGTCATCACGGTCGTTCGCAACTGTCAGGCGTCAAGTGCTGGCGACACGCTCAACCAGATCGCACTGCGGGCGGGGTATTACTTCGGCTACAACAACGACTTCACCGGTCCCGAGTTCTTCCGGCCCAACGTCACGCTCTACAACGCCAGCATCATTCATGGCGGGAGCTACAATTCCTCGTTTCGCTCTACCCCCAGCTTGATGGATGGTATGGGTCGCATCATCGGTGCGCGGATGTGGCAGCTTGTGCCCGCTGCAGAGAGCGCACTCCGCACGTTCCATTTCCAGATCGGGCAAATCTTCGCGTTCAACCGCTTTGATTACAACGGCGGGTCCGGCGCTAATCCGATCGTCGGCTCCTTCCGCGCCGCCATCGGCGCGCGTGGCCTTGCCTTTATCGGCAACTTGATCCGCCCCACCGGCAACACCAGCCCGGCGCTGCAGATTCAGGCTGACTATGCGACCACTGATCGGCCGGCCATGCTGAACGTTGTGGTGATGTGCAACTCCATCACCGGCAACCGCTACAATCGCGGCTACCTCGAAGTCGGTGCCAATACCGACATCAAGGAAATCTACGAGTTCAACAATGCCTTCGATTCGCAGAACAACAAGAGCGACTACATGGACCCCGATGCCGGGGGGCCGCTTACCCAGAACGGCGCCCGCACCGGCAACTTCGCCCTGCGCTTCGGTACCGATCGTGGATACAACGTCACCGCGCAGACCTCTGCAAACAGTTCGACCTACGGCTCGACGTCATTCCTTGGTGAAGCGGCGCCAATCGGCAGCTCGATCAACGTCGGCCGCACCAACATGTACATCAACGATACGTCGGCTTCGGGCACCAACGCCTTCTCAGACCTTGGCGACTACACGCCGAAGGCCGCGCTGCAGAACCTCATCCCGAGCGGACGGGCGCCCTGGCGCAATGACTACCTCGGCAGGGTGATCCCGAACAATGGAACGGGCGCCGCGGGCGCGCTGCAGGTGGCGTGACGTGGCGGCCGATTGCTAACTCTGGTTTGGCAGAGTTCTCCCGCTGGCTTGAAGAGACTGGGAGTTGGCCGTCTTTACGACGGCGGCTTTCAATGCACGAGTTGTTCAAGCTTGGCGCATCTAGGTCGCGTTGTTTCCCTTGTCAGCGCCGAGTAAGCTGGGGCCTCCGTCAAGCCCTGGTTTGTCCGCTCGACAGTAGAAGCGGAAATTGGTTTCATGGCGGATCTGGAAACAATCACGATACCTGATGACGCCGTAGGCGATGAATTGCGCACTCCCTTCTTCATATGCTTGGAGCAAGTCAGCATTTAGGAAGCGAGGCAAATGCACATGGCCTACGAATTGGCCATTCGGCGCGATTGGTCCCCTAGATTTCCCTTCGACAGGCTGTGGAACGAGAAATCTTTCTTCAACGTCAATGGGGAACAGCTCGAACCAAAGATCGAGATCAACCTCGTGGGCCAAGGTTGCACCGGAATTGCTGAAAGCCACTTTCACATAGGGTGCTTTATCCAGCTCAACGTCGTAGATGTCGGCGCCCAGGGGCAAGACGTATGCTCTTAACTCCTGCTTTGCCGTGTTCCGCGCGATGGAGTTTGCCTGGTAAGCTAAGCCGATAGCAGCAAGGACAGCGACCGTCCCGATAATGCCAGAAACCGCAGCAACCCACGCCCACCACGCGCTGTCTGCCGCCGCATCTGCAGCTTTCCATTGGGCGCACAAGTCCGAGTCTCGGCGATCATCTCCTGGCTGGCAGGGTACAGTTACTGCTTCTTGATTTGGCGCAAGACCGGCCTGGTCACTGCTTACTGCTGCAATGTTTCGGGCGCTGGCGGCGATGTGCTGATCGGTGCCCGGTTGTTGCGCTTGGCCTTTCGCGTGAGCCTGATCGCAACAAGCCAAAATCAGCGCGACCAAAAGGCCGAAGAAGGGATTGTTTCTATGCATTGGTCCAAGAGCACCCCTGTGAATTTACCCATTCCAGATTGTCCCTGATAAGAGCTGAAGTGTCCACCAAGGGCGGCAAATATCAAGTGACGGGGTGCTCTGAGGAGCCGCTCAGGTGTTCCTCATCGCACTGTGAGGTGCTCCAAATTCTCTTGTCAAAGATTCCAAAAGCTTTCGCCGCGCTACATTGGTTGGGTTTGCACCACTCCCAACCCCCTCCTCTGAAGAGGAGGGGGTTAAGCCGCGGTTTTGGGGTTCGTCATTCTCGCGTGGGCGGGAATTTAGCTTGCAACCTCAGACGCTGGATTCCCGCCTGCGCGGGAATGACGAGAACTTGTGTGTTTCACGTGGAACACTGTTCTGTTGCGGGTTCCCCTCCACCACCTTCGGTGGTCCCCCTCCCCGTGCCGGGGGGGGAGTACTATTTCCCAATGCAGAATTTGCCGAAGAGGGTGTCGAGCATGTCTTCGGTGCTGGTGCGACCGATCAGGGCGTCGAGGCTGCGGCGGGCGAGGCGGAGGTTTTCGGCGGCGAGGAGTGGGTCGGGTTCGGTGGTGGCTTGGTGGAGACTTTGTACCACTTCGGTGAGCAGCGTGTGCTGGCGCTGGTTGAGCGCGGCCTCGCCGGGCGCGGGGAGCGATTGGCGGGCGTGGGCGATGAGGGCCCGGCGCAAGTGGTCCATGCATTCCCCGGTGCGGGCGGACAGGTGAATGGCGCTGGGGGATTTGCGGGGAGCGGCGGGATCGTCGGTGCGGGCGGAGACTTCCCAGAGTGTGCGACCATTTGGTCCATCCCCTTCTGGTCCCAACCATAGAATAAGGTCTGCCTTTTCGGCGGCGGCTCTGGCACGGGCTATGCCGATGCGTTCGATTTCGCCCGCGCCTTCATCACGTAGGCCGGCGGTATCGACGAAGGTGAACGGTATGCCATCCAGCGCGCAGGTGTGGGTGAGGACATCGCGGGTGGTGCCAGGTTCGGCGGCGGTAATGGCGGCTTCCTGTTCCACCAGAGCATTGAACAAGGTGGATTTTCCCGCGTTGGGTGGGCCAGCGAGGACAACGCGGAAACCTTCCTTCAGCGGTTCGGCGCGTGGGCGAGCGAGCCAAGCTTCGAGGTTTTGGGCGAGTGTGGTGCAATCGGCGTCGAAGCCTGCGGGAAGCGCAGTTTCCCCTTCCCCTTGGCCTTCCCCCACATCATCCTCATCCGAAAAATCGAGAGCGGCTTCGAGGCGGGCGGAGAGTTGCAGCAGGCGGGTGCGCCAGTTTTCGACTTCACGTGAAAGCGCGCCTTCGGCCATGGCGAGCGCGGCGCGGCGCTGCAGTTCGGTTTCGGCGGAGAGCAGATCGGCGAGGCCTTCGGCTTCGGCCAGATCGATCCGGCCATTGGCAAAGGCACGGCGGGTGAACTCTCCCGGTTGTGCACGGCGCAATCCCGGCAGTGTGGCAAGCGCGGCTTCGACAGCGGCAATAACCGCGCGGCCGCCGTGGAGGTGGAGTTCGGCGCTGTCTTCCCCGGTGGCGGTGCCGGGGCCGGGAAGCCACAGGACCATTGTGTGATCAAGGTGTGTGCCATCTCGCGGATGGGCAAGCGTGGCCAACGTGGCGCGGCGGGGCGTGGGCAGCTTGCCGGATAACGCGGTAAGCGCAGGGCCTGCTTTTGGGCCGCTGATACGGATAACGGCGATGCCTGCGGGTGGCGGGCCGGAGGAGAGGGCGAAGATGGTATCGGTCACCCTCTTCCCCTACACCGTCATGCGCAAAACGTCAGTCCTTTGGCTTCTTGGAACCGCCGCTACCGCCCATCGCGCCCATGGTGCTTTGTTCCATGAAGTTCTGGAACAGTTTGAGGCCAATTTCGCCCATCGGGGCGATCTGTTTGGCGAAGCTTTGCAACTGGTCGAGGCTGCCCGCGCCCTGCATCGCCTTGGCCACCGATTCGACATAAACGTCGTTCGCTTTTGATACGTCGGGCAGGCCGAGGAAGCGCCGGGCCTCTTCGGGCGTGCAATCGACTTCCATGGTGACTTTCATTCAAGCTCCTTCCACCCGCGCAATGCGCAAGATTGTCATGCGTGCTTGGCAAAGTCCACAGGCGGGGCCAACATGGTGATCGACCAAACCCTTTGAATCATGGGATGAACGACGATGGGTGAGAAGATCACGTTTGCAGCGCTGGATGGCGAAGGCGATATTCCGGGCTATCTGGCAACGCCAGATGGGCCGATCCGCGCGGCGATCATTGTGGTGCCCGAAATTTTCGGAGTGAATCCGGGGATCCGCCACAAGTGCAAGGTTTGGGCCGATCTTGGCTATATGGCGCTGGCACCGGATATCTTCTGGCGCTTTGCCCCCGGCGTGGAGCTTGATCCCGATGTGCCCGAGCAGATGCAGGAGGCCTTCGGCTATTTCGGGCAGTACGATCCTGACAAGGGCGTGAAGGATATCGAGGCCGCTATCCGCTATCTGCGCGGGGTTGAAGGTATTCAAAAGGTTGGGCTTGTCGGGTTCTGCCTGGGCGGGCGCATGGCCTATATGGCGGCGACGCGGACCGATATCGATGCCTCGGTCGGCTATTACGGCGTGATGATCGACCAGATGCTGGGCGAAGCACATGCCATTGCCAATCCGCTGATGCTGCATATTCCCACTGCCGACCACTTTGTGGGGCCAGAGGCGCAGAA
>JBEQBV010000200.1:0-7281 GCA_041639635.1 Novosphingobium sp. | reverse complement strand
AGTGCGAAGCTTGGGCCATTAACCGCCAAGGCATTCTCCTATATCCTTGATTATGATGAAGCTTTTGCCTTCGCCAACTCATCGCAAACCTATGGCGGGCGCGTTTCCGGCACTTTCCCGCTGGCCAAGGCGCTTAAGCTGAACGTGCTGGCCAGCTATGCTCGCCAGTCTGCCATCGGCAGTGCCCCGGCAGCCTATGAAGCAGACTTCATGGTGGGCGAATTGGGGCTGGTCTATCAAGGCTTTACCCTGACGGGCGGCTACGAAAAGCTGGGTGCAGCGCGGACGTCGGGCAAATCCTTCCAGACACCGCTATCGACACTGCACAAGTTCAACGGCTGGGCCGATTTGTTTCTGACCACGCCCGCCAATGGGCTTGAAGATACTTACGTCACACTCGCCAAGGCCTTCCCGAAAGCAACGGCGGTTCAGGGGCTTAACGCCAACGTGACTTACCACGAATTCCGCAGCGATGAGGGCGGAGTGAAGTTCGGGACCGAATGGGACGCCAGCCTTGGCTTCAAGACGAAGAAGATCGGCTGGCTGGTGAAGTATGCCAACTATAACGCCGACAGGTTTGGCGTGGATCGCCAGATCCTGTGGTTGCAGGCTGAGGTGGCGTTTTGATCTGAGGTTGGATTGGCCGCTCTCTCTGCCACCGTATTCCTCGTCATGCTAAACGTGTTTCTGCATCCATTGTCCCAATCAAGCCGCCGCTCGTTTGGAGGAATGGACCCTGAAACAGGTTCAGGGTGACGGAGAGGCAGAGCTGGCGACCCTGATCGCGTGCTGCACTGCAAAATAGCGCTTGCAGTGCAGCGCCCGAATCGGTTAGCTTTCCAAATGAAGGCCAAAGCGCCGCCCAAAGACGGGCGATCCAGCGCGAAGCCTGAACAATCAACATCGCGTGGCAACGTCGCCGCCCTGACCTCCCTATCGGGATGTGTTCGGGCGGCTTTTTCGTGTTTGCGCGTCTGACGAGGAACACCGGAGTGAACGCGCCTGCAACCCTGATGGACAAGGACCGCACCGTGCCTGTGAAGGAACGGCTGGTGGTGATCGGCAACGGCATGGCCGGGTGCCGCGCGGTGGAGGAAGTGCTCGCCCGCGATCCCGCCCGGTTCGATGTGACGATCTTTGGCGCGGAGCCGCGCGTGAACTACAATCGCATCATGCTCTCGCCGGTGCTGGCCGGAGAAAAGGCGTTCGAGGACATCGTCATCAATGGCGAGGACTGGTACGCCGACAACGCAATCACGCTGATTTCGGGCGATCCGGTGGTGTCCATCGACCGGGCTACGCGGACAGTTGTGGCGCGGTCGGGCCGGGTTGAACCCTATGACCGGCTGCTGATTGCGACGGGTTCCGATCCGTTCATCATCCCGGTGCCGGGCAGGGATCTGGCGGGTGTGGTGACATTCCGTGATCTGGATGACGTGGACAAGATGCTGACCGCCGCAGAGAAAGGCGGTTCAGCCGTGGTGATCGGCGGTGGCCTGCTCGGACTGGAGGCAGCGCATGGCCTCAGCTTGCGTGGCATGAAGGTCACCGTCGTTCACCTGATGCCAACGCTGATGGAGCGTCAGCTGGATGAAGCGGCGGGATACCTGCTGAAGACCGAACTGGAGCGGCGTGGACAGACGATCGTGACCGGGGGCGATACGGCTGAGATCATCGGGCGCGATGGCCATGTTGCGGCCGTAAAACTCAAGGACGGGCGCGAGTTTGCCGCCGATATCGTGGTGATGGCCGTGGGCATCCGCCCCGGCACCACGCTGGCCAAGGCGGCGGGGCTGGAAGTTGAACGCGGCATCGTAGTTGACGACCACATGGTGACGAGCGACCCGGCGATCATGGCGGTGGGCGAATGCGTGCAGCATCGCGGGGCCTGCTATGGCTTGGTGGCACCGCTGTGGGACATGTGCCGCGCGCTCGCCGATGCGGCCTGCGAAAGCCCAAGCGGGTATGAAGGTTCAGTAACCTCAACCAAGCTCAAGGTTTCGGGGATCGACCTGTTTTCTGCCGGCGACTTTTCGGGCGGCGATGGCGCCGAAGACATCGTGATGCGCGATGCCGCGCGCGGCGTTTACAAGCGCGTGGTGGTGAAGGACAACCGGCTGGTCGGTGCGGTGCTTTATGGCGATACGGCAGACGGCAGCTGGTACTTCGACCTGCTGAAAAAGGGCGAGGATATTTCGGATATCCGCGAGGCGCTGATCTTCGGTCAGGCTTTCGCCAGTGCCAGTGTTCTTGGGGGTGCCCTGCTGGACCCTAATGCCGCCGTTGCAGCTCTTTCGGACGACGCAGAAATCTGCGGCTGCAACGGCGTTTCCAAGGGCAAAGTGATCGAGACGATCAATGCGGGCGCGTGCAGCCTTGATGCGGTGCGCAGCACTTGCAAGGCTTCGGCTTCATGCGGTTCTTGCACCGGGCTGGTCGAAAGCCTACTGGCGCTGACGCTGGGCGGTGAGGTTCAGTCTGGCCCCAAAACGCTGTGCAAATGCACCAGCTTCAGCCACGACGATGTGCGCCGCTTGATCCTCGAAAAGAACCTCAGGGCCATTCCGCAGGTCATGCAGGAACTGCACTGGACGACGCCCGATGGCTGCTCCTCGTGCCGCCCTGCCCTCAACTACTATCTGCTGTGCGCATGGCCGGGCGAATATGAGGACGACCAGAAGAGCCGCTTTGTGAACGAGCGCCTTCACGCCAATATCCAGAAGGACGGCACGTATTCGGTGGTGCCGCGCATGTGGGGCGGCCTTACCAACCCGCGCGAATTGCGCGCGATTGCCGATGTGGTGGAGAAGTTCAACGCGCCGATGGTGAAGGTGACCGGCGGGCAGCGGTTGGACATTTTCGGGATCAAGAAAGAAGACCTGCCTGCGGTGTGGGCCGATCTGAACGCCGCGGGGATGGTTTCGGGCCATGCCTATGGCAAATCACTGCGCACGGTGAAGACCTGCGTTGGCAGCGAATGGTGCCGGTTTGGCACGCAGGATTCGACTGGCCTTGGCGTGAAGCTGGAGCGGATGACCTGGGGATCTTGGATGCCCCACAAGTTCAAAATCGCCGTATCGGGCTGCCCCCGCAATTGCGCCGAAGCCACGATCAAGGACTTTGGCGTGGTCTGCGTCGATAGCGGATATGAACTCCACGTTGGCGGCAATGGCGGGATCAAGGTGCGCGCCACCGACCTTTTGTGCAAGGTGGCGACCGAGGCCGAGGTGATGGACACATGCGCCGCCTTCATCCAGCTTTACCGCGAACAGGCGCACTATCTGGAACGCACCGCACCGTGGATTGAGCGCGTGGGGCTGGACCATGTGAAGGCCGGGCTGTTTGATGATCCAGACAGCGTGAAGCGCCTCGCCACGCGGTTCCGCTATTCGCAAACCTTCTGTCAGGACGATCCATGGGCTGAGCGCGTTGCGGGCAAGGATGCGGACTTGCACAAGCATCTGGCCGAAGTGCGGCCCCTTTCTATCACGGAGTATGCGCAATGATCGGCGATTGGCTGGATATTGGATCAGTGGACCAGATCACGCCGGGCACTGCACGCACTTTGCCCGTGGTTGGATCGGACGAAATCGCGGTGTTCCGCACGCAGAAGAACGAATTCTACGCGCTGGTGAACAAGTGCCCGCACAAGCAGGGGCCGCTGTCGCAAGGCATCGTCCACGATAACGTGGTGACCTGCCCGCTGCACAACTGGAACATCTCTTTGAAGACTGGCGAAGCGCTGGGCGAGGACAAGGGGTGCGTCCCCATCATTCCGATGAAGGTGGATGCGGGGCGGATGTATCTGCTGCGCTCTGCCGTGGTGGGGAAGCGGGCGGCTTGAAGCAGATCCGCACCACTTGCGCCTATTGCGGCGTTGGCTGCGGCATCGCTGCCGAGGTGACGGGCGAACGGTCTGTCACCATCCGGGGCGATGAGGAGCATCCGGCCAACTTCGGCAAGTTGTGTTCAAAGGGCACGCATCTGGGGGAGACGGTCTCGCTTGATGGCAGGTTGCTGCATCCGATGATCGGGGAGCAGCGCGTCGATTGGGATGAGGCGCTGGGTCTGGTTGCAGGCAAGATGCGCGATTGCATTGCGCAGCATGGGCCTGAAAGCGTGGCACTCTATGTTTCGGGTCAGTTGCTGACCGAGGACTATTACGCCGCCAACAAGCTGATGAAGGGCTTTGTCGGCAGCGCCAACATCGACACCAATTCCCGCCTGTGCATGGCCAGCGCGGTGGCTGCGCACAATCGCGCGTTTGGGGAAGATGTGGTTCCGGTCACATATGATGATCTGGACAAGGCGGACCTGATCCTGCTGGTGGGATCGAACACGGCGTGGTGCCATCCTGTGCTCTGGCAGCGGATCGAAGCGGCGCGGGAGGCGCGCGGCACAAAGATCGCGGTGATCGATCCGCGACGCACCGAGACGGCGGAGCAGGCGGACTTGTTTGTGCCGGTGCTGCCGGATGGTGATGTGGAGTTGTTTAATGCCCTGCTGGTGGAGATGGCGGCGCGGGGTTTGGTCGGGGAACATGCCCTCCCCCAGCCCCTCCCGCAGGCGGGAGGGGAGTTCGGCGTTTCGGCTGAGACCTTTGCCGCGCTGGCCGATCTTGTTGCCGCGCATCCGCGCATGGTGACGGTGTTTTCGATGGGCGCGAACCAGTCTGTTGCGGGGACGGACAAGGGCAACGCTATCATCAATCTGCATCTGGCTTTGGGGCGCATCAACACGCCCGGCGCAGGGCCGTTTTCCATGACCGGGCAGCCCAATGCGATGGGCGGGCGCGAAGTGGGTGGGCTGGCCAATATGCTGGCGTGCCATCTGGGTTTTTCGGACGAGGAGCGCGCCGATGTGGCCGCGTTTTGGAACGCGCCGCGCATGTGCAGCGGGCCGGGGCTGAAGGCGGTGGACCTGTTCCGCGCGGTCCACGATGGCCGCGTGAAGTTCCTGTGGGTGATGGCGACCAATCCTGCCGTTTCGATGCCTGATGCCGGTTTCGTGCGCGAAGCTCTGGCGCGGTGCGAGACAGTGGTGGTGTCCGATGTGATTGCCGATACCGATACGGCGCGGTTTGCGCATGTGCGCTTGCCCGCGCTGGCGTGGGGCGAGAAGGACGGGACGGTGACCAATTCGGAACGCCGCGTGAGCCGCCAGCGGGCGTTGTTTGCGGCTCCCGGTGAGGCTCGGGCCGATTGGGCGATTATTGCGCAAGTGGCGCAGGCGATGGGCTTTGCCGGGTTCGACTGGGCCAACGCGGCGGGCGTGTTCCGCGAATATGCGGCGATGACGGCGCTTTCGGTGAAGCATGGCAAGGTGCTGGACCTGACCGACAAGGCCGGGGTTTCGGACGCGGAATACGAAGTGATGGAGCCGTTCATCTGGGGCGGGCGGCATCCGATGGCAGGGCGCGCGATGCGGCATGTGCCGGTGGAGCCGCGGGTGCGTGCGGCTGACCCCGATTATCCGCTGCGGCTCAACACCGGGCGCTATCGTGACCAGTGGCACACGATGACCCGCACCGGTCTTTCGCCCACATTGGCGCAGCATCGGCGCGAGCCTTTGCTGGAGGTGCATCCGGCTGATGCAGCGGGTCTGACCGATGGCGGTCTGGCGCGGGTGGTGACGGCTTCGGGCGCATCGGTTTTCCGTGTGTTGGTGACCGATGCGCAAGCGCGGGGGCAGGTGTTCGTGCCAATGCACTGGACCGATGCGATGGCCAGTGGCGGGCGCGGGAATGTGCTGCCCGATCAGTCGGTTGATCCCGTGTCGGGCCAGCCCGGCTTCAAGAACAACGCCTGCCGGATCGAACGGGTCGTCAGCGATTGGCGCGCGTTTCTGGTGCGTCAGAATGCCATCGCGCCGCAGGGGCTGGTCTGGTGGAGCCGCTCGGCCATCACCGGCGGGTGGCTTTATGAACTGGCGGGCGATGGCGCGGTGGACGCCGATGCGCTGCTGCCTGCGGGTGAGCGCGTGGAAGCGGTGGATATGGCGCGCGGAATGCGGCGGCTGGCAGTGCTGGATGCAGGCGGGATGCTGAAGGCCGCGCTTTACGTGACGCGCACCGGGCAGCTTCCGGCGCGGGAGTGGATTTCCGGGCAGCTTGGCGCAAGCGGCGCTGCCCTGCCCGAACTGCTGGCCGCGCGGCCCAGCGCGCCTGCACCGGATCGCGGACCGGTGGTCTGCGTGTGCCACGGCATTGGCACAAAGCAGATCCTTGGCGTGGTGGAACTAGGCGCGGGCAGCGTGGCCGATGTCGGCAAGGCATGTGGAGCGGGCACCAATTGCGGATCGTGCCGCCCGGCCATCGCGCGGATGCTGCGCGAATCTCACGGGACTCTTGCGGAGGCAGCAGAATGACCGATTTCACCGATGGAACCGTGTGGCTGGTGGGCGCAGGTCCGGGCGATCCCGAACTGCTTACGCGGAAGGCTGAAAGGCTGATCGGCATGGCCACGATGGTGTTCCACGATGCGCTGGTGGGCGCAGGCGTGCTGGATATGGCGGCGACTGGCGCGCGGCTGGTGCATGTGGGCAAGCGGTCCGGGCGGCATTCGAAGGATCAAGGCACAATCGACAAGCTGATCGTGGCAGCAGCGCTAGCGGGTGAGCGCGTGGTACGGCTGAAGGGCGGCGATCCGGCGATCTTTGGCCGGGCGACCGAGGAGCTAAGCGCCTGCCATGCCGCTGGCGTTCCCGTGCACATTTGCCCCGGCGTGACGGCGGCAAGCGCAGCGGCGGCAAGCCTTGGGCAATCGCTTACGCTGCGGGGAATGGCGCGCAAGCTGACGTTCGTGACCGCCCATGCACGGGCGGGCGAGGCGCTTGATCTCGATTGGACGACACTCGCCGATCCGGAAGCGACACTGGCGATCTATATGGGCAAAGCCGCAGCGGGCGAGGTTTCGCGCCAGTTGATAGCAGCGGGTCTGCCTGCTGACACGCCGGTGGCCTTGGTGGAAAGTGCAAGCCTGCCTGCCGAGCGGCAGTTCCATTCAAGGCTGGATCTTTTGCCATTGGTGGCCCGAACGGCGCTTGGTGATGGCCCTGCCCTGCTACTGATCGGCAAGGCGATGCAGCACGTTCCGCCAAGGCTTCAAACCGAATTTGTTGACCACTTGTCCAACACTGAACTTAGCCATTCCAAGCCGATTTATGTAGCGCGCCGATTACGGAGTCCGGTCGGCGACAGTTATGATGGCCGGTCGGGGGCGCCATTGGGCGGGTCGTAATCGCCGGCGTTGATGCGGGCGACGGCGGAACGCTTGCGGTAGC
>JBEQBV010000199.1:0-7367 GCA_041639635.1 Novosphingobium sp. | reverse complement strand
GCATCAAAGCCCGGTGGCGATGCCGGGGCAGGTGCGGGATCGGTCGCGCCTGCTTCGCGTGCTGTCGATGTGGGCTGGATTCTCGATACCGACAAGGCGCGGTTTATCTGGGCGGAACCGCGCCGCGTGCGGCGCAGCGATCCAGCTCCGCGCCATGCCAAGTCGGTCAACTATTGCCCCGGCGTGATTGATCACGAAGCGCGGCTGTTCGAGGTGACTTGCCCCATTGATGTGCGCCTGCGCTTTGGCCGCAATGAAAAGGGCGCTCCGGTTCTGGTCAATGCCGATGGCGACAAATCCACCGTCCGCACGAAGCACCTCAATGCGATGCTGGCGATGGTTTCGGAAAAGGAGTGGCGGCACCCGGATCGCCCGGTGATCCAGATCATCACGCCGTACATTTTCCTCAGCGATGAACCCGTGTTCATGACCCAGATGCCGCCGTTCCTGCACTATCAGCCCGACCCTTGGCCCGGGTCGGTCATCGGTGGTCGCCTGCCCATTCACATCTGGCAGCGGCCGATGATGTGGGCGTTCGAATGGTACGACACGAAAAAGGAACTGGTGCTGAAACGGGGGGAGCCGTGGTTCTACGTCCGCTTCGAAGCGCATGACCCGACACGCCCCTTGCGCCTGTTCGAAGCGGAGCGCACGCCCGAACTGGTCGAGCACATTCAGGGCGCAAGCTCGGTCGCCAACTATGTGAACCAGACCTCGCAGCTGTTCAAAGTGGCGCAGGAGCGGCGTCCCGAACGCCTTCTGGTGCGCAAGGCGCGGGCGAAAGCGGATGAGCCGCCAGCCGAATGTCCATACAATCCTGAAGTGCACCTAGATGCACCTAGCAGCACCTAAGGCGTCGCAAACCATCCCCAGAGCAGCCTGACGGTCAGACCGAGGCTCACAATCACGAGCAATGGACGGATCACTTTCGCACCGAACTTTGTGGCGTAGTGCGACCCGATCCACGCGCCGGTCATCGCGCCTGCACCCATGCATAAACCCAACACCCACATTGCCTGTCCGCCAATGGTGAACACGATGACGCTGGCGATGTTGCTGGTGACATTCAGGTACTTCGTCAACCCCGTCGCCCGCGTCAGCCCTAAGCCGCGAAAGCCCACCAGCGTGGTGGTGAAGAACTGCCCGGCCCCTGGCCCAAAAAACCCGTCGTAGAACGCCACGCCCCCGCCGACGGGCATGTATCCGCGTTCCGAAAGGTGGGCGTGGCGATCCTCGTCGGTCATGCCGCGCGACAGGACGGTGTATAGGGCGACGGCGATCAGCAGGGCGGGGACGACGAGCTTCAGAATGTCGGCGCTAAGCCGCTGAATTGCTAATGATCCCGCCAGCGCCCCAACGAAAACCACCGCTGCGGTTGGCGCGCTCTGGCGGAAACTGAACAGACCCGCCCGGTGATAGCGCCAGGTTGCCATCGACGTGCCGCACATTGACTGGATCTTGTTAGTGCCAAGCACGACATGCGGGGGCAGGGGGGTGGACAGGAGCACCGGCATCATCACCAGTCCGCCACCGCCCGCCACGGCATCGATAAAGCCCGAAAGCACTGCAACGAGCGTCAGCGCAGGATAGAACCACAGGTCCAAAGTTACCGGGTCAAATAGCAGAAAGTCGGGCATTTGCGCCTCTTGGCGATTGCGCCTAAGGGCCGCAACATTCTTTTCGTCTGAGATGGCTTCCAATGACCCGCTTTGCGTTTGATATCCACGCTACTGATGGCAAGGCCCGCACCGGCACGATCCGCATGATGCGCGGGGACATCCGCACGCCTGCCTTCATGCCGGTGGGCACGGCGGCGACGGTCAAGGCGATGAAGATGGAGGATGTACGGGCCACCGGGGCCGATATCATTCTGGGCAATACCTATCACCTGATGCTGCGCCCCGGCGCAGAACGGGTGGCGCGGCTTGGCGGATTGCACAAGTTTGGCGGGTGGGACCGGCCGATCCTGACCGACAGCGGCGGCTATCAGGTTATGAGCCTTTCGGAACTGCGGAAAATCACCGAAGAGGGCGTGGCCTTTGCCAGCCATCTGGACGGTTCGCGGCACATGCTGAGCCCGGAGCGGTCAATGGAAATCCAGCGGCTGCTGGGGTCCGATATCGTGATGTGCTTTGACGAATGCCCGCGCGCCGATCAGCCGCGCGATGTCATTGGCAAATCAATGGAAATGTCGATGCGGTGGGCAAAGCGCAGCCGCGATGCGTTTGATTCAGGCGCAGAACACGCTGCGCGTTCGGCGCTGTTCGGCATCCAGCAGGGTGCTCTGGACGAAGGTTTGCGCAAGGTCAGCGCCGATGCGCTGATCGACATCGGCTTCGATGGCTACGCTATCGGCGGTCTTGCCGTGGGTGAAGGGCAGGAGGCGATGTTCGCCACGCTGGACTTCGCGCCGGGGCAATTGCCTGCAGACCGTCCACGCTACTTGATGGGTGTGGGCAAGCCTGATGATCTGGTGGGCGCGGTTGAGCGCGGCGTGGATATGTTCGATTGCGTGCTGCCTACGCGGTCTGGCCGCAACGGGCAGGCCTTTACGTGGAACGGCCCGCTGAACATGCGCAATGCTCGCCACGCCGAGGATACGGGGCCATTGGATGACCGGTGCCCGTGCCCTGTCTGCACGAAGTATAGCCGCGCCTATCTGCATCACCTGCACAAATCGGGCGAGATGCTGGGGGCGATGCTGCTGACAGAGCATAACCTGTGGTTCTATCAGCAACTGATGGCGGGAATGCGCGCGGCGATTGCAGAAGGGCGCTTTGTAGCCTTTGCGGCGGATTTCCGGCGGGATTACTTCGCCCGTTAGGCAGCAATATCCTCTGGCGGTCCGAACACGCCAGCACCGTCCATTTCCAGCCGTGTGTCCTTGTAGGGATAGAACGTGTGGCTGCGCTGGTCGTAAAATCCGGCGCCGATGGAGAATGCCTGCTGCTGTGCGGTGAGCAGATCGGGATACCATTTGCCGGTGCGGTGCGGGGTAACGAAGCGATAGTGCGTCATGCCCGTCCAATGAACGGAATGCGTGTCAGTTCCACGACACGTCGCAAAATTGCCCATCGTAACAGAGAATAACACTCTGTTTCCAAACGCGAAAAAGGCGGAGCTTGCGCCCCGCCTTCTTGCTTGTTCCGAAAGCTCGGAAACCGATCAGCGCGAATAGAATTCGACGACGAGGTTCGGTTCCATCTTAACCGGATAAGGCACTTCATCCAGCGTCGGAACGCGGGTGAAGGTGACCTTGTCACCATCGGGGGCGACGTAATCGGGAACTTCACGCTCTGGCAGGGTCTGCGCTTCAGCGATCAGGGCCATTTCCTTGGCCTTCTTGCCGAGGCTGATCACGTCACCAGGGCGAACGCGACGCGAGGCGATGTTGCACTTCACGCCGTTCACATAGATGTGGCCGTGCGAAACGATCTGGCGAGCCGAGAACACGGTCGGCGCGAACTTGGCGCGGTACACGACCATGTCGAGGCGCTGTTCGAGCAGACCGATAAGGTTCTGGCCGGTATCGCCCTTCATCTTCGCCGCTTCCTGATAGGTGCGCTTGAACTGCTTTTCGGTCACGTCGCCGTAGTAGCCCTTGAGCTTCTGCTTGGCGCGCAGCTGGATGCCGAAGTCCGAAACCTTGCTCTTGCGGCGCTGGCCGTGCTGGCCGGGGCCATAGGAGCGACGGTTTACAGAAGACTTGGGACGGCCCCAGATGTTTTCACCCAGACGGCGGTCAATTTTGTACTTAGATGCCTTGCGCTTGGACATGCGCTGCCTTTCAATTTGCAATGCACCGGCCGCGTGCCGATGCTTCTAGTCCCGGAACCGCACCATTCGGCCTGTTGCTGAATGCGGCCACCGCTTCACCGGGAGTGCGAGGCCAATTGCGAAGCGCGGCCAAGAACAGAGATGAAGGCGGTTGTCAAGGGTTGGTGGCGTGGGGCGGGTTGGATACCCATGGAATCATCACCCTGAACTTGTTTCAGGGTACATTTTGCCGATCAGACCACTGTTTGCGGGGAGAAATGGATCCTGAAACGAGTTCAGGATGACGGTGCGGTTTATTGGAAGTGATGCACTAATCCAGCGGATCGCCGGGTTTGGAGCCACGTTTGCGGCGCAGCGCGCTCAAAACACCGCGGAAGGTGCGCAGTTCGAGGTGGTTCCAGCCCGGTTTGGTCATCATCGTGCGCAATGTCCGGCGAGTGGATTCAGCGCGGGCTGCGGGTTCGAAATAGCCGCGCGGTTCCAGCATGTCGCACAACTGGCCGAACATGCCTTCAAACTCCTCCTGCGGGGCAGGGGGCAGGATGTCTTCGACCGTGGGTTGCACCAGATCGGCATGCTTGGACCATTCATAGGCGCACAGGATGACCGCCTGCGCGAGATTCAGCGAGCCGAACTGCGGGTTGATTGGCACGGTGATGATCGCGCGGGCCAGCGCCACATCATCGGTTTCCAGCCCTGAGCGTTCCGGCCCGAAAATGATCGCGCTGCGTGCGGGCGCGCGCACGATGTCCAACGCCGCCTGTTCGGGCGTCAGCACCGGCTTGGTCACACCGCGTTTGCGCACCGTGGTGGCATAGACATGGCTGCATTCGTGAACCGCTTCAGCCAGCGTATCGAACACTTGCGCCTTGGCCAGAACTTCGTCTGCCCCGGCAGCAGCGGGGCCAGCGGACGGATTCGGCCAGCCATCGCGCGGAGCGACCAGCCGCAAATCGGTGAGCCCGAAATTTAGCATGGCGCGCGCCGCCTTGCCGATGTTTTCGCCCAGTTGCGGGCGCACCAGCACGATCACGGGTTGTTGTGTTGAAGATTGCGCCATGATCAAAGATTGCCGATATCACGCACGCTGCTGGCAAATTCTTCGAAGTCGCGAGCTTCGGTGAAATCGCGATAGACGCTGGCGAAGCGGATATAGGCAACGCTGTCCAACTGGCGCAAGCCCTCCATCACCATTTCCCCGATCACCTTTGATGGCACTTCGGCATCGCCCATCGTTTCAATCTGGCGCTGAATGCCCGAAACAAGCTGATCGAGCCGTTCCTGCGCCACCGGACGTTTGCGGCAGGCCAGCGCGACCGATTGTTCGATCTTCAGACGATCGAACGGTTCGCGTCGTTCGCCGCTTTTCACCACCAGAACTTCACGCAGTTGCACACGCTCGAACGTGGTGAAGCGTGCCCCGCAGCCGTCGCATTGGCGACGGCGGCGGATCGAGGTGTTGTCCTCGCTTGGCCGGCTGTCTTTTACCTGGCTGTTATCGTGGGCACAGAAAGGGCAGCGCAAACCTTACAGCTCCGGGTAGATCGGGAAGCGTGCGCACAGTTCGGCAACCTGATCGCGCACGCGCTGTTCAACTTGCCCGTCGCCTTCATCGCCATTGCGCGCAAGGCCATCGACGACTTCCACGATCAGCTTGCCGATCTGGCGGAATTCGTCTTCGCGGAAGCCGCGTGTGGTGCCTGCAGGCGTGCCGAGGCGAATGCCCGAGGTGACGAAAGGCGAGCGCTTGTCAAACGGTACGCCGTTCTTGTTGCAAGTGAGCCATGCGCGATCGAGGCCCTTTTCCGCGGCCTTGCCGGTCACGTCCTTGGCGGTCAGATCCACCAGCATCAGGTGGTTGTCGGTGCCGCCCGAGACGATGCCGAGGCCTGCTTCCTTGACGCTTTCAGCAAGAGCCTTGGCATTGCTGACGATCTGGTGAGCATAGGCCTTGAATTCGGGGCGCAGCGCCTCGCCAAAGGCAACGGCCTTGCCCGCGATCACATGGACCAGTGGCCCGCCCTGCATACCGGGGAACACCGCCATGTTGAACTTCTTGGCCAGATCTTCGTCATTGGTCAGGATGATGCCCGAACGTGGACCGCGCAAAGACTTGTGCGTGGTGCTGGTGACGACGTGGGCGTGCGGGAACGGCGAGGGGTGCGCGCCACCGGCGACGAGGCCGGAGATATGCGACATATCGACCAGCAGCCATGCGCCGATTTCATCTGCGATGGCGCGGAAAGCGGCCCAATCCCACGTGCGCGAATAGGCGGTGCCGCCGGCGATGATCAGCTTTGGCTTATGCTCACGCGCAAGGCGGGCAACTTCGTCCATGTCGATCAGGTGATCGTCCGGGCGCACGCCATAGGGGATCACGTTGAACCACTTGCCGCTCATGTTGACCGGCGAGCCGTGGGTCAGGTGGCCGCCTGAATTGAGGTCAAGGCCCATGAAGCTATCACCCGGCTGCAGCAGCGCCAGGAACACGGCCTGATTCATCTGGCTGCCCGAATTGGGCTGCACGTTGGCGAAGTTGCAGCCGAACAGCTGCTTGGCGCGCTCAATCGCCAGATTTTCGACGATATCGGCATATTCGCAGCCGCCGTAATAGCGCTTGCCCGGATAGCCTTCGGCATACTTGTTGGTGAAGACCGAACCGGTGGCTTCGAGCACGGCACGGCTTGTAATGTTTTCGCTGGCGATCAGTTCGATCTTGGTCTGCTGGCGGTGCAACTCGCCCTTGATCGCGTCGAAGACTTCGGCGTCAGCCGTTTCAAGATGCTCGGTAAAGAAGCCGGCTTTACGGATTTCCGGCGCTAGCGTGGCGGTGGTCATCGTTCTGGGCTCCTTCAGCAGGCGGGATTGGAAAGCTTTTCGACGCGGCCGGTGTGGCGACCTTCGGCGAAATCGGTGGAAAGGAAAGCGTCAAGACAGGCCTTGGCCATATCCTCACCAGTCAGGCGAGCGCCCATGGCGATGACGTTGGCATCGTTGTGTTCGCGGGCAAGGGCGGCGGAGAGTGGTTCGGATACCAGCGCGCAGCGGCAGGCCGGGTTGCGGTTTACGGCGATGGAAATGCCGATACCCGATCCGCACAGCGCCACGCCACGTTCGGCAATGCCTTCAGCCACGACGCCTGCCAGCTTGTATCCGTAATCGGGATAATCCACGCGGTCTGCGGTTTCGGGGCCAAGGTCTGCCACTTCATGGCCAAGCTCGATCAAGTATTCGCGCAGGGCGGCCTTGAGGTCGATGGCGGCATGATCGGAGGCGATGGCAATGCGCATGGGTGCTTGTTCTCGAACTCGTTCCAAAGGACTCGTTGGCGCGCCTTTAGGCCCTTGCGATGCAACAAGCCATCGTAAATTGGTGAGCGAATCCTGCCCGATGGGGCTCATCATAACAGGTGTGAGGATCGCCAGGTTGCAGTAAACGCTTGCACCGCGTAAACGCGCGCGGTTTGGAACGCGAGGGATTGGACAAGGGATGCCGCAGGAACACGTGCTGATCGCCGGGGGCGGCATTGGCGGGCTCGCTCTGGCGCTGACGCTGCACCAGATTGGCGTGACGTGCACGGTGTTTGAATC
>JBEQBV010000198.1:0-7394 GCA_041639635.1 Novosphingobium sp. | reverse complement strand
GAGCGCTGGTAAGTGCTGTTCGGGCGGCGTTGAGTGTCGCTTGGGCTGTTTCAACGTCTCCTGTCGCCTTCAACACGGTTTCGCGATAGGCGGCGAGCATTTCGCGGTTGCGCCCGCGCGCAGAGGCAACCTCTGCGTCGATCCGGCCAAAATCGAACAGGCGCCAGCGCAGGCCGAGCGCACCCTGCATCGCGATCGAATCACCAGTGAACAACTGGCCGAAGCGGTTGCTCTGCACGCCTGCCATTGCACTGATGGAGAGGCTTGGCCAATATTCCGCCATGGCCGCGCCGATGGCGGCGTTGGCGGATATCAGGCGTGCCTCTGCCATGGCAACGTCAGGGCGAGCGCGCAACACTGCCGCCGGAAGACCGCCGACCGGATCGGGCGCATCGGCAAGAAACTCGCCTTCCAGATCGAGCGGGAGCGATGGGGAGCGGCCCAGCAGGATGGCGATGCGAGCATGCTCCGCTTCGATCCGCGCCGTTATCTGCGGAAGGGCTGAAGCAGCTTGTTCTGCAGCGGCGGCAGTGCGTTCGGCTTCTGCTTTCGAGGCGGCCCCGCTACTGAGCCGCGCAGCCATGATCGCTTGCCGATCACGCGCATGCGCTGCGAGTGTTTGAAGTGCGAGGCCTTGTGATTGTGCCACTCTAAGCCGGAAATAGGCCTGCGCCAATTCGGCTGCGACGGCCAGACGCGCAGCCGCCACAGCTGCCTGCGCTTCAAAGGTGCCAGCGCGGGCTGCCTCCTGCCGCCGCCGCAATCCGCCGGCCAGATCGAGATCCCACGATCCGCTGACGGTTGCGCTGCCGTTATCCACGGTGCGCGGAAAATCCGGGACAAAGCGGGAGAGTTGGCCAAGCCCTGCGTTCAGCGATTGCTGCGCCCTTGCAGCCGATGCACCAGCCTCTGCCGAGGGGAGGCGTGCCGCGCCCGCAGCAGCAGCGGCAGCTTGCGCCTGATCAAGCCGTGCCAATGCCTGTTCGATAGAAAGGTTGGCCGAGAGGGCTTCGGTTTCCAGACGGTTGAGCACAGGATCATTGAAGCGCTTCCACCATGGTTCGGCAGAAGCCTGACCGATTGCCAGCGTTTGTCGCCAAGCGGGCACGGCGGGCAGGTCTGGCGCAGCATAGTCTGGCCCGGCCGTGCAGCCTGCCATGGCGGCACAGAGGGTGGCGATGGCCACACGTCGCAGGTTCATGTTGCTGCTCCTGCCAGTTCGGAAGTGGTGCCGGACCTTTTGCCTGCCAGCAGCAAATACATGACCGGCGTGGCGATGCGGGCGAGGATGGTTGACGATATCAGCCCGCCGATCATGGCAATGGCCATGGGTGAGAACAGGCCGCTGTTTTCTACCGCCAGCGGCAGCAGCCCGCCGATGGCCGTGATCGACGTCAGCAAGACCGGCAGGAAGCGCAGCTCGCCCGCCCGTTCGACCGCCTCGCGCGGAGACAGACCTTCGCTTTCCAACTGATCGGTAAAGTCCACCAGCAGGATCGAATTCTTGATCTCGATCCCGACCAGCGCGATCAGGCCGACCGCTGCGGTAAACGACAGCGAATTGCCGGTAAGCCATAACGCCACAATCGCACCGAGGAAGCCGAACGGCACGATGCCCGCCACCACTGCCACGGTGCGAAATCGCCCGAATTCCAGCACGAGCACCGCCAGAATGCCAAGTGAGGACACGACGATGGCAGGCACAAGCCCAGCAAAGCTGCGCGATGATGTTTCAGCTTCGCCCCCCAGCGTTATGCGATAGCCAGGCGGCAGGTCCAGCGCGCTGTCGATCTTTGCCTTGACCTCGCGCGTGGCTTTGGAGACGAGCACGCCGGGATCGGTATAGGCGGTGAGCGTCACCATACGAGTCCGACGCAAGCGGTCAATACGCGCGGCTTCCGAGCGTAACTCGGGCGTGGCCAGTACAGACAGGGGGGCGCTGGCCCCATTGGCGGTGGGGACGAAGATCTGGCCGAGTTGCGACAGCTCTCCGCGCCCGCTGTTCGGCAAGCGCACGGTTACGCTGTAATCATCGCCATCGCTATCGCGAAAGCTGGCAACCGAGGTGCCAGACAGGCCAAGGCGTAGGGCATCCTTGATCGCCCCGGGGGCAACGCCAAGGGCAGCGGCGGCGGGTTCGTCTACCGCCAGATGGATATCGGTGCGCGGCTGGCGCAACGGATTGCCGATATCGCGCACGCCTGGGACGGCGGACATCGCGGCTTCGGCCTTGCGCGAAAGCGCTGCCAGCCGTTGCATGTCTGGCCCGGAAATGCGTACGACGATTGGAGCTTCGATTTCCGGACCGTTGACGAACGTGATGATGCTGATCCGAGCACCGGGGTATTGGTCAAACTTGCGGCGCAAATCGTTCAGCAGGGCATCTGATTTGCCCGGCTCCCACGTTTTCAATGCAACCGCCACTTCGCCAAAGGCGGGGTCGGTTTCGCGCTGGGCAACGTTGTAATAGAGCTGCGGGTTGCCGCGGCCCACATTGGCCGATGTCCAGCGCACTTCTGGCTGCTGGGCGATGACTTGTTCCACCCAGCGCACCGTTTGATCGGTGCGGCGTTGTGCGGTGCCTTGTGGCATTTCGATGCGGACAAGAAATTGTGGGGTTTCGGCCGGGGGAAAGAGGCTCGATCCGATAGCGCTGACCAGCGGCAGTGACAGCGCGCAAAGAAGAAGCAGGCCGATCATCCAGCGCTTTGGCCGATCAAGCGCGCGGTGCAGGACCGGCGCGTAGAATCGGTGAATGCCGCGCTGAACCGCCTGAAGCAGGCGATTGCCCTCAGGATCTTCGTCGCGGGACAACAGCACGCGGGCGGCAAGTGGCGTGATCATGAAGGCCACGACCAGCGAGCCGATTACCGTGGCGATAACTGCCACCGGCAGGGAACGGATGAACTCGCCCGAAGCCTCAGGCAGGGCCAGCAGCGGCACGAAGGCAAAGACGAGACAGGCCGTGCAGCCCAGCACGGCAGGGGCGATCTGGCCGGTGCCCTTGATCACCGCGGTCGTCCGGTCCGCGCCTTCGCGCAGCCAGCGCGCAATGTTTTCTACCACCACGATGGCATCATCGACCAGAATGCCCAGTGCTAGCACGAAACCTGCAATGGCCAGCTGGTTGAGCGTGAAGCCAAGGCCCGCAAGGATGGCAACGCCAATCAGCAGCGACAGCGGAATGGCGATCATCACCACGCCCGCAGCCCGCAATCCCAATGGCAAGAGGGTGAGGCTGACCAGTGCGAGCGCAATCAGGAAATCGCGCGTCAGGCCGCCAATGCGGTGCTTGACGTTATCGGATTGATCGAAGCCTCGCACCAGCTTTACGCTGCCCGGCAAGGTCTGTTCGAAGGCGTCGAGTTCTGCCGTTATCGCGGCGGAAAGGCGGGCAACGTCCTGATCCTTGCCTTGTGTGGCGGTGACCAGCAGCGCGCGTTGGCCGTTGAAGCGGGTGACGTGGTCCGGTTCGTCCTGTGCCCAGCCCACTGTGGCCACATCGCCAACACGCAAGGCGCGACCATTGCCCGCTACGATCGGCACGGCAGTAATGGCTTCCGGTGAACGGAAGGCACCACCATATTTGACTGTGAAGCGCCGGTCGCCCGCATTGACCGCGCCGACCGGGCTTTCCTGTCCGGCTGCCTGCAATGCTGCGGTGACGGCAGATGGCGGCAGACGCAGGGCTGCAAGTCGCGCCGTATCGAGCGAAACGCGCATGTCGGTGCGGCCTGCGCCCCAGTACTTCGCCTCGTTGATGCCCGGAATAGTGCCCAGCCGTTCGCGCAAATTGTCGGCCAGCTTTTCCAGCCTGTGCATCGGCAGCAGATCGCTGACCAGCGCCACTTCGACGATGGAAACGCTGATCGGCCGGCCGCGCACGATATCCAGTCGCTGCAGGCCTGCGGGCAGGGTCGAGCGCAGCGCGGAAACCTCGCGCGTGATCTTGTCGTAACTGCTGTCGGGATCGGTGCCCCAGTTGAATTCGATGCGCGTGACCGACAAGCCATCGGTGCTGCGCGAGCGGACTTCACGGATGCCATCAAGGCGGTGGACTGCGTCTTCGACAGGGCGGGTGACAAGCTCTTCGACCTCGGCAGGGGAGGCACCGGGCAGCACGGCATTGACCACGAAGATCGGCGGGTTGAGTTGCGGATCTTCGGTGCGCGGGATCGTGAAGAGCGCGGCTAGACCAAGCGCGGCAAGCAAGAGTGCTGCCACCAGCGTGAATTGCCAGCGTGCCAGTGCAAAGGCTGCGGGGTTGAAAGTCATCGTGCGTCCACCCGCACTTTTTGACCTTCCCGGACGAAGCCTGCGCCCGCAGTGATCACGCGGGTCGTGGGGGCAAGGCCTTCGACCGTAATCCGATCACCGGCAAAGCCTGCGATGGTCACTGCCTGCCGCCGAATGATCGACGTTTTCGGATCGAGCACGAAAACGTGCCCCTGCCTTCCATCGGCATCGAGCAGTGCTTCAGCTGGAATGCTGAGACGCCCGTGATCGGGCTCTGACGACCCCTCCGGAACCACAAGGCTGCCAGTCAATCCGCTGAGCAGCCCGCGCCCTGAAGGCAGAGCAAAGTCGAGATCGAGCGTGCCGGTGACCGGATCGGCAAAGCTTGCCTTGCGGAGCAAGCGACCTGTCACTTCACCGTGCCCGGCCAGCGACAGTCTGGCGATAGAGCCAACCTGCATCCGCGAGGCAAGGGCCGGGGTGACCGCTGCACGGGCCAGCAAGGGGCTGTTCAGATCGGCTATTCTGACAATAGGTTCACCAAGAGATACGGTTTCCCCCACTTCGTGCATGCGTGCCAGTACCAGCCCGGCAAAGGGCATGCGCGCTGCGGTTGAGGCGCGGTCATACCGTGCCGCGCGCAAGGTGGCACGGGCAGCCGCAAGCGCGCTGATGGTATCCTCGCGCTGGGCTTCGGAAACGGCGCCAGCGGGCAGCAGTGTATCATTGCGGCGTTCGGCCCGGCTGAGCCTTTCCACTTCGGCTGCTGCGCGGCGCTCAGCTTCGGCCTGCAGTGTGGGCGTAATGGCAGCAAGCAGTGCGCCTGCGGGAACGCGGTCGCCCGGATGCACCGGTAGAGCCGAAATCGTGCCGCCTAGCCGCAGTGATACCGCCACTTCGCGGTCATAGAGCACACGGACCGGAAAGCTGCTTCCGGTGCTGGTGCTTCCGGTGCTGGCCATTGGCAAGACAGCTTCGACCACAGGCACGGGCTTTTCCTGCGGAACATCCGCACCCGAGCAGCCGCTGAGCAGCAAGGCGAACGCGAGCACCCCCGTGATGGCCTGACGATCCGACATTCAGTTCGACTCCGAAACCTATCGCTGATAGCCTATCATTGATAGGTTGACGCGGGCCCGTCAAGGCGCAAAGAGGTGCCATGCGTGAAAAGGTTGAAATTGCTGCGAGCGCGAGCCAGCGACGGGCGGTCGACCGGCGCGAACAGATCCTTGATGAAGCCCAGCATCTGTTTTTGCGGCATGGGCTGGATGGCGTAACCACGCGCCAGATTGCGCAGGCCGTGGGGATCAGCCAGCCTTCACTTTACGCGCATTTTCCGAACCGCGATGCCATAGCCGTGGAACTGTGCATTCGCGCTTTTGGCAGTCTGGAGCGGAGGCTGCGGAAAGTGGATGCGGCGATGCAGGGGGCTGAACGCCTGCGCGAGTTGTGCCGCGCCTATATCGATTTCGGTCTGGAAGAACCTGCGGCCTATCGCGTTGCTTTCATGGCCGACATTGCGATGGATGAGGTCAGCGGAACCCACCGAGGGCTTGAGGCAGGTCTTGCCACATTTTCGATCTTGCGAAACGCTTATGGACAAGTGATTGCCGATCCCGATGCTGCAGAACTTGCCGCGCAGACCGTGTGGGCAGGGATGCACGGCCTCGTTTCCATCCTGCTGACGCGGCCCGAGTTTCCGTTTGTCGAACGATCGCGTCTGATCTCGGCGCACCTTGATTTGCTGCTGGGGCAAATGGAGCCGTAGCGCGAGGTCAACCGCAGGCTTCAGGAATGGGGAGGCTGCGCCAGTGCGAGCAAGGCATCGGCGCATTCGCGCGCCGTGGACCTGAGCGTTGTGTCAAGCTGCCGATAGCGTTGCAGCACCTCAACTCCCGCAGGTGAAAGCGTTGCCCCCCCGCCAGTGCGGCCGCCTTTGGTGGTGCACACAAGCGGTTCGCGCCAGCAGGCGTTGAGTGTGTCGACCATGTCGCGGGTGCGGCGATAGCTGAGGCCTAACGATCTTCCGGCTGCAGCAATGGATCCGGTGCTTTCAATGGCATCAAGGAGATCGGCCTTGCCGGGGCCGATGGCAATGGCATCTCCCACAAGCACCTGGACTTTCAGTTTCAGAAGCGGCTGGTCAGTCTGGTCGGTCATGCTCCCTAGTTTATGCCATTTTCGGCTTGGCTGCATCCCTGTTGACAGTGGGACCGCCTTGCTGCGATGTGCGCACGGACATACATCGAGAGCATGAGTGCGCAGACCTTGAGGCTTCTTGCATCATTACTTGGATTTCTGGGCCTCTTTGCCGCATTGGCAACGCCGTCTATCGCCCAGACGGTTCCGAACATTGCCGCCGCATCGGATTTGCGGCTCGCCCTGACCGATGTTGCCGCTGCATTTAAACGGGATACGGGCCAGTCGGTGTCGCTGACCTTCGGTTCATCGGGCAATTTCTATCGCCAATTGCAGCAAGGGGCGCCGTTCGAGATGTTTCTGTCGGCGGATGAGGACTATGTGCTGCAACTGGCCAAGGCTGGAAAGACGGCAG
Source organism: Novosphingobium sp. (assembly GCA_041639635.1). GTDB lineage: Bacteria > Pseudomonadota > Alphaproteobacteria > Sphingomonadales > Sphingomonadaceae > Novosphingobium. Next base: position 604 of record JBEQBV010000198.1, on the reverse strand, counting down.
GCCGGGGGGCACCCTATGCTGTCGGAAGATTGGCACTGGTGGCTGCCAAGGGTTCAGCTTTGCAGATGGACAGCAACCTGGACGGGTTGCGCAAGGCATTGCAGACGAAGCGAATTTCGCGTTTTGCCATAGCAAATCCGGCCCACGCTCCCTACGGCAAGCGGGCCGAGGAGGCATTGCGGCATGCCCGTTTGTGGCAACCCCTTACAGGCAAACTGGTGCTGGGTGAAAACGTCTCGCAAGCGCTTCAGTTTGCCACGGAAGGGGGCGCGCAGGGTGGCATCGTGGCTTATTCGCTGGTGCTGGACCCCGCCTTTGCCACGCGCGCCCGATATGCGCTGATCCCTGCGGCGTGGCATAGGCCGCTCCGGCAGCGGATGGCGCTGATGAAGTCCGCAGGCCCGGTTGCGCAACGCTTTTACCGCTATGTGCAGCAGCCTGCAGCGCGCCGGATTTTCGTGCGCTATGGCTTTGCACTGCCCGGCGAGGTGCGCTGAGCGGCGATGGATTGGCAAGCCCTTCAACTGTCCTTGCGGCTTGGTGTGCTGACGATTGTCATCCTCTTGCCGGTCGCCATCATCGTCGGGCGTTGGCTTGCGACCAC
>JBEQBV010000197.1:0-7397 GCA_041639635.1 Novosphingobium sp. | reverse complement strand
TCTCGCCCTTGGTCCGCCCAAACTTCGCCCGGTTGGCCTGAGCTTCCACCGCTTGCGCTTCACGCACCTTCGCTTTGCGCACGGCCCGCAGGTTCACGACATCACCCATCAGGCGTGCTCGATCCCGCGTTCCGATCCAAACAGCACCGTCTCTGCCCCATTCTCCACCAGCGCGATGGAGCCTTGCACTAGCGAAGGCGCAATCGGCGCGCCGTGGAGGGGGTGCACCGGATAGCCCGCCATGATCCCGCGCAGCACCCGGCTCGAAATGCCGTGCATCACCACAATATGATCGCCGCCTTCATCGCCAAGTCCGTCGATCCAGCGGTTCAGCCGTTCGGCAATCATCGGATAGTTCTCGCCATCAGGGGCAGGGCGCAGCAGGTGGTCCTCGATCACGATGGGGCCAACCTCGTCCTCCACATCGCCATAGGAACGCCCGCACCACGATCCCATGTCGATCTCTTTCAGATCCATCGTGCGGCGCCCGGCAAACCAGTCCAGCCCCAGCTCCTCGGCAATCAGCGCCGCTGTCTGCAACGCGCGCCCGGTGTCCGAGATGTGCAGCGTCACCTCAGGCCGCTCGCCCAGTTCACCGCGCAGCGCGCAGCCCATCGCCACCGCCTGCTCAAAGCCCTGCCGCGTCAATGGGGTGTGGATGTGGTTCGCCTGCAGCCGAGCGGTCGCATTATAGACCGTCTCGCCGTGGCGCATGATGAAGAAGCGACCCGTTTTCATGCGCGCTGCTTTAGCCTGCAGCGTCAGGATAGGAAATGCTCATGATCTCCCACTCCTTCTCCCCCGAAGGCAGCCGCACGATCCGCAAATCCCCCACCCGCGCCCCGCGCAAGGCCTTGGCAATCGGCGCGCTCCAGCCGATCAGGTTGTTGGTCGCGTCCTGCTCGTCATCCCCCACGATCGTCAGAACGCGCCGCGCGTCATCCTCATCGGCAATCTCCACCGTCGCGCCAAACAGCACGCGGCTGCGATCCTCTTGTGCGCGGGGATCAACCACCCGCGTCGCCTTCATCCGCCGCGCAAGGAAAGCCAGCTCCCGATCAATCTCCCGCATCCGCTTGCGCCCATAGAGATAATCGCCGTTCTCCGACCGATCGCCATTCCCGGCCGCCCAGCTGACGATCTCGACAATGGCGGGACGTTCGGTGCCGAGCAGATGGTCATACCGCGCGCGCAAGGCGGCAAATCCGGCGGGGGTAATGGGGTGACCGTCAGGCTTCATGGGGTGGCTTTACGGCAAGGCGCTTCAATTCAAAATCACATATCTCAAAACCCGCTCATGCTGAGCTTGTCGAAGCATGCCAACGCAGCGCCAGCACCAGCACCCTTCGACAGGCTCAGGGTGAGCGGGGTAAGGAAAGGCTAATTGCAAAAATTCAGAGTCATGAAGCTACAACGCGGACCAATCCTCCCCAATCTTCCGCAGGACAAAAGGGGAGGGGGACCGCCTGCGTAGCGGGTAGTGGAGGGGCAACAAAAAGAACCCCTCCGTCATCAGCTATGCCGACGACACCTCCCCGTTTGTGCATCACAAAAACAGTGAGGAGCAAAGAAGCACCTTTCACCAATCCCGTCATCCCGGGCTTTACCCGGGATCCCGCTTTCTCTTTAAGCACCTGATTGTGGTATGGAAAAACGGCGGTCACCGAAGAACTCGCCAAACAAAGTTATCACCTGAGTGGTGCTGAGGCTCCGTTCCGGCACTACGCCAATTGCAGTCTTTATTCTCGTAAAGACCGAAGCAGATTCTCTGGCCGCTTTCGCACTTCTGTCGCTAAACTCAGTCGTTCCTGCAGCTGTAAAAGACGCACGAGTGAGATATCCGCCACGTTGCGTTTCGACTGCCCAGAACTCGCCATGTCGTTCGGCCCGAATGTAGTTTCTTGAGTCTATGGTCAGGCCTGCACATTCACCTGTTTGAAGCTCATTCAAATCTGAAAGCGCCTTTAGCAGCTCATCTTCCGAGTAAATCACGCGCCCGGCCTCTGCCCCAATGGTCAAGGTAGCTTCGCTCACCCCGGCTCCCGCTTCCCAATAAAGTAGCTCATTGGGTTCGCCCCCCGATAGCTCGCATACTGCGGGTTCATCGCCTCATAGACCACCGCGTTTTCCAGCACGCGCTGCACATAGTTGCGCGTTTCGGAAAGCGGGATCTTTTCGATCCATTCGATCCAGTCCACGCCGCCATTGCGCGGATCGCCGTTGGCGCGCAGGAACTTGTTCACGTTGCCGGGGCCAGCGTTATAGGCCGCCACGGCCAGCGGCCACGATCCGTTGTAATAGTCCAGCATCCGCGCGAAATAGCCCGCGCCCAATTGGATGTTGTAACCCGCATCCTCGGTCAACGCGCCGGGGCGGTAGGACAGGCCAAGCTTGCCCGCCTGCTCGTTGGCCGTGCCCGGCATCAGCTGCATCAACCCGCGCGCGCCTGCATGACTTACCGCATTCTGCGCGAACTGGCTTTCCTGGCGGCTGATGGCGTGAATGCCGGTCCACTTGCTTTCAAAGCCCGGCGGCACCGGGATCAGCGGAAAGGCGATGTGCTGAAAATCGAGGTAGCCGCGTGCCGCCGCAGCCTGTCCCACAATCACGCCCAGATCGCGCCGCCCCAGATCGCGCGCCAGATCGGCCACCATCACATGCTGGCCTTCGCTCTGCTGCTGTTCGGCAATTTCCTTGAAGAAACGGATGGTCGTTTTCCAATCCCCATTACGAGCCACTTCTCGTACCGCCAGAGTCAGCGGCTGCGAATAGAACCGGCTGCGTTCATCGGGTGTCGCTTGTGCATTGGAATCCTTGGCATATTGCGGCACCGGCCGGCCCAGCCGCTCCAGCGCCAGCAGACCATAGAACTGGTCGGCATATTGCGCTGCCATCTCGAAGTATCGCCGCGCCTCGGCCTGCTGGCCACCCCGCGCTGCGGCTTTCCCAGCCCAATAAAAGCCCTTGGACCGCGTGCCCGGCGTCCGCGCCGCCGCGCCATAGCGCCAGAACAACGGAGCCGCGCCCGCCGCATCGCCGATGTTGAAATAGGCTTGCGTTCCGCCCAGCCACATCAGCGAGGTATAGTCATCGCGCAGATCGTATTCGAGCTTGCTCACGTCTTCGCCCGCGCCAAAGGCATCGTCGATCCCTGCCGCAATCCGCATCGCCGCGCGCGCATCGCCGGATGTCGCCGCGCCGCGCGCGTTGATCAGCAGTTCCTCAACCCACTTGGTCCGGTCCAGCGGCTGCCGCACCAGCAAGGGGCGGTTGGCCAGAAATGCCCGCGCGCCTGCGCCCTGTCCGCTCTTGCGCAATTGCCGCACCCGCTGAAACACGAAGCCCGGATCGCTGTTCAGCAGTTGCGTGGAAACGCCCGATACGGAGGCATAGGGATCGCCGCCCTGCATCGCCGCCAGCCGCGCCGTGTCAATCGGCTTGCGCGCCGGACTGACCCACACGATCTGCCGCGCGGCCTGTTCACTCGCGCCCGCCCACAGCAGCGCATCCATCCGCGCATCATGGTCATCGGCGGTAAAGCTGGTGCCCCAATTGGAAAGCAGCGCAGATTCGGCAGCATCGGCCATCGCCCCGCCGCGCCATGCGGCCCGTGCTGCCTCGCGCGCTTCGGGGCGGCCAAGTTGCGTCAGCGCCAGCGCATATTGCGCGCGGCCTATGTTGGTCAGCGGCGGCTTCTGGCTGAAGAAATTGACCAAGCGCCCTGCGTCAACCGCCTCACGCTCAAGCGAAAGTTCGGCATAGCGGCGCAGCTTTTCCTCGTCGGGAAAGCCCGGATAAGTGACCACGAAGCTGGAATAATCGGAAAATCCGAAACGGTTCGAACTGGTCAGCAGCTTCCACCGCTCCACCGCCGCCGTCATCGTTCCGCCCTGGCTCATCGTCAGATTCGCGCGCGCACGGTCCCAGTCAGAGCCATCGGCGTTGTTTCCGCCACTGGCATGCACCGCGCTGGAAGCCGCAACCGTCTGCATCAGCAGCCCGGCAACGCCCCATCGTAACATCAAGGCTTTCGCGTCCATGCCGGACATACTATGGAGCGGCTCCTTATCAGGCGCTGAACAGACCCCGCAGGGTTCGACTTGCTGTAAGCCGAACTGCTTTATGGGGCAAATTGAGGGATACTGTCCATGTTTTCCGGCTCCATTCCGGCCCTTGTCACCCCTTTTCGTGATGGAGCGTTCGACGAGAAAGCATTCCGGCGTCTGGTTGATTGGCAGATTGAGAACGGATCGTCCGCGCTGGTCCCCTGCGGCACCACCGGTGAGGCGTCGACTTTGTCCAACGCCGAACATCACCGCGTGATCGAAGTCTGTGTCGAACAGGCGGCGGGCCGCGTGCCGGTGATCGCGGGCTGCGGCAGCAACGACACAATGAACGCGCTGTTGCACATGAATTTTTCCAAGAAGTGCGGCGCACAGGCCGCGCTCTGCGTTGCGCCTTATTATAACCGCCCTAGCCAGGCGGGTATCATTGCGCATTTCAGCTACCTTGCCGAACACAACGATCTGCCGATCGTGCTCTACAACGTGCCCGGCCGCACGGTGACCGATATCCTGCCCGAAACCGTCTGCGAACTCGCCAAGCGCTATCCGGACAAGATCGTGGCGATCAAGGACGCCAGCGGCGATCTTTCCCGCGTGACCGACCACCGCATGGGCATCGGCAAGCACTTCTGCCAGCTTTCGGGCGACGATGAACTGGCGTTGCCAGCCAATGCCGCAGGGGCCGTGGGCTGCATTTCGGTAACCGCCAACGTCGCGCCGAAGCTGTGTGCCGAATTTCAGGCGGCCTGCGCGGCCAACGATCTGGAAAAAGCGCGCGAATTGAACGACAAGCTCTATCCGCTGCACTACGCGATGTTCTCCGACGCTTCGCCCGCGCCGCTGAAGTACGCGCTGTCCCGCGTGTTCGAAGGCATCAACGACGAGTTGCGCCTGCCCCTCGTCCCCGCGAGCGCCGAAGCCCGCGCCAAGGTGGACGCCGCGCTGGTCCACGCCGGTTTGCTCTGATCTTTAAGCTCGCCCTGACAAAGTGTGAAGTGCCACTTTCGCTTTGCCGGGGCAGCGCCTACATGGGCTGAACCATGGCCCGTCCCGTACATCCCGAATTCGACAAGACCAAAGTGGTCGCCGAGAACCGCCGCGCAAGGTTCGAATACTTCATCGAAGAGAAGTATGAGGCGGGCATTTGCCTGACCGGCACCGAGGTGAAGTCCTTACGTTTTGGCGAAGGTTCCATCGCCGAATCCTATGCCGAGGTGAAGAACGGCGAGGTGTGGCTGGTCAATTCCAACGTGCCCGAATTCAGCCACGGCAACCGCCACAACCACGTGCCCAAGCGCCCGCGTAAGCTGCTGCTGAAAGAGCGACAGATTGCCAAGTTCCACGGCGCGGTCGAGCGCAAGGGGATGACGCTCGTCCCTCTGTCCATCTATTTCAACAGCCGGGGCCGCGCCAAAGTGGAACTGGCGCTGTGCAAGGGCAAGAACGTGGCCGACAAGCGCGCGACGATGAAGGACCGCGATTGGAAGCGGGACAAGGCCCGGATCATGAAGGATCACGGCTAAGGCGTTTCAAAGTGCGGCGCTTCACCTCTCGGAAAGCGCCACTGGTCTAGAAGTGCTCCTCAGGCCCGTGGCGGGGCAGTCGGTAAACGGGTAGAAGCAAGCGCACCATGTTCAAACGGATCGTCACCTGGGCGCAGGCCAACATGCCAACGCGCGAGCAGTTGGAGCATAACCGCTTTGCCGGGCCACTCGCTGCGCGCCATGAATTGTGGCGGTTTACAAGGCGTTCGGTGCCGCGTGGCGTGGCCGCCGGGCTATTCATCGGCATCTTCGCGCTGATCCCCGGTGTGCAGATCGTCGGCGCGGCCTTGATGTGCGTGCCGTGCCGGGGCAACATACCGCTTGCCGTGCTGATGACCTTCATCTCGATCCCACCGACCACGCTCTTCGTGTTCCTCCCCGGAGCTATCGCTGTGGGCAACAGCTTCGGCTTCCACGCCGATTTCGCCACGGTGAGCGAAATGGTGACCAAGGGCGCAAGCATTGGCGACTGGCTGGCTTGGCTTGGCTCCGATGCTGCGCCTTCGCTGGTGATCGGGCTGTTCCTGATCTCGATTGTCTCCGCGGCGCTCGGCTATGTGATCTCTGCCTTCGCATGGCGGTGGTGGACGGCGCACAAGCGCAAGGCCCGCAAGCTGCGCTTCGAAGCGCGGGATTTCCCTGAATGAGCAGGCCCGAATGAGCAGGCCCGACTGATGGCGATGGCGGGGTCCGAGCCAAGCGCGACTGCTGCACCTTTGCGTGATTGGCTAATGCTTGGCGGCGCGGTCATCGCAAGTGCAGGGGCGTTGTGGGCGGTTTCGGGCCAGCCGCTGGTCGTCGGCGGATTTCTGGGCGGCGTTGGCGTGATCGGCGCAACGCTGCGGCTGGCCTTCCGCCCTGTGCAAACCGCTGCGCCTGCCGATTTCGCCGCGCCTGACTGGTCGGTCACCAACGCCGCCATCGAAAGCACTGACACCGCGATGGCGATCACCGACCGCGCCGGGCGGATGGTCTGCGCCAACGCGCTGATGGGGGAGTGGTTCGGCGCAGGGGCCGCGCCGCCGCGTTTGCCGTTGGAAAAAGCCGGGATCGAGGCGCTGGACGATGCGCTGCGCGCAGCCTGGCGCGATGGCAGTGCGAGTGCCGAGGCGCTGACTTCAGCCAGCGGAACCTGGCGTGCCGAACTCGGCCGCGTGGGGCGGGGTGAGGATTTTCTGATCTGGCGTTTCAAACCAGTGGTTACGCCAAATCTGGTGGCCGACATGGTGGGGCACGTATCCGGCAAGCTCGGCCGCGCGCTGGCCCGCGAAGGCTTGCAAGCTGCCGTGGTGAACCCCGAAGGCATCGTGCTGGCGGCAAATTCCGCCTTTGCCCAGCGCGCGACGGGCAATGCTAGCAGCGAGATGGTCGGCACGGATTTCGTCTCCTACCTCGCCAGCGACGATTCCGAGCGCGTGTTCTATGCCCGCGAAGGGGGCAAGGGCACGCCTGTGCGGCTGGTCCACTTGCCGGTGGCCGACCCCGACGGTGTGGCCAATACCGATCCCGCGCGCACCGCATCGCTGTTCCTGCTGATCGATAACCAGCATAGCGTGGGCGACATCCGCGCAGGTCTTCCGCAGATCGAAGCGCTGCTTGCGCGCCTGCCGCTGGGTCTTGCCATGACCGACCGCGATGGGCGCTTCCTGTTTGCCAACGCCGCATTCCTGCGCGCTGCCGGGCATGAGGATACGATCCCGCCGCCGTACCCCGCTGACCTTGTGATCAAGGAAGACAAGAGCGCGCTGCTCGATGCGGTGCGCCGCTATGCGCAGGGCCAAGCGACGGC
>JBEQBV010000196.1:0-7432 GCA_041639635.1 Novosphingobium sp. | reverse complement strand
GCGCCTTCTGCGGACCCACCGACACCGCCACAATCTCGGTCACCACGCCCTTTTCCTTCAGGCGAATGGCCTCCTCAACCGCGATCTCGTCAAACGGGTTCATGCTCATCTTCACGTTCGCAAGATCGACACCCGTGCCATCCGCCTTCACACGAGGCTTCACGTTATAGTCAATCACGCGCTTCACGCAGACCAGGGCTTTCATCGGACTTGCTCCTGCGATTGTGTTCATCGTGGCACCCGGCCACCATCAAAGGCCGCGATGGCTTGGTTATGGCAAGCTGTCCACGGTAAAATTGCAAAGGTGCAAAGCCGAACTTTGCAGTTTCTTGGCTACGATCGCAGTAAGGCCCGCGCTTAGCTGATGCCCATAAGCTTCGCATTCAGCGCCCGGTCCGCGCCGCCTGCAGCAAAATCATCGAAGGCGTGTTCGGTGACCTTGATGATATGGCGATCAATGAAGGGGGCGCCTTCGGCTGCGCCAACCTCTGGGTGCTTCAGCGCGCATTCCCATTCAAGCACGGCCCATCCGGCGTAGTCATTCGCCGCCATCTTGCTGAAGATGCCGGGAAAATCGACCTGCCCATCACCCAGAGAGCGGAAGCGACCGGGGCGATCCACCCACGACTGGTAGCCGCCATAGACGCCCGAGCGGCCATTGGGCCGGAATTCGGCGTCCTTCACGTGGAAACATTTGATGCGTTCGTGGTATATATCGATGAAGGCCAGATAATCGAGTTGCTGCAGCACGAAGTGGCTGGGATCGTAGAGGATGTTGGCGCGCGGATGGTTGCCAACGCGCTCCAGGAACATCTCGAAAGTTACACCATCGTGCAGGTCTTCGCCGGGGTGGATTTCATAGGCGACGTCGACACCGTTTTCATCGAACACGTCGAGAATCGGCTTCCACCGGCGGGCGAGTTCATCGAACGCATCTTCGACCAGCCCTGCCGGACGTGCAGGCCACGGATAGAAATAGGGCCATGCAAATGCGCCCGAGAACGAGGCGTGGGCGGCAAGGCCGAGGTTGGCGCTGGCTTTGGCGGCATACTTCAATTGCTGCACTGCCCATTCCTGCCGCGCCGACGGATTGCCATGCACGCTGGAAGGGGCAAAGCCATCGAACTGTGCATCAAAGGCGGGATGGACGGCGACGAGCTGGCCCTGAAGATGCGTGGACAGTTCAGTGATTGCCAAGCCCTTGTCGGCCAGCATGCCCTTCACTTCGTCGCAATAGGTCTGGCTGGTTGCAGCCTTTTCCAGATCGAACAGGCGCGCGTCCCAACTGGGGATCTGAATGCCCTTGTAGCCAAGGCCCGCCACCCAATCGGCAATGGTTTCAAGGCTGTTGAACGGGGCAGCATCGCCAGCGAACTGGGCAAGGAAAATGCCGGGGCCTTTGATGGTCTTCATGGTGGCGCTCTCCTCAGGCTTCGAGTTTTACCCAGCCTGCATTGGTGCGGCTGGCGGAAACGGCAGTGTCGATGAAGGTCATGCCGCGCACGCCTTCGGCAATGCCGGGCAGCAGCGGTGCGGCTTCGCCCCGCAATTGTGCGGCGAAATCGCGGTAAAGATTGGCGAAGGCTTCCAGATAGCCCTCAGGGTGCCCGCCCGGCGTGCGGGTGCGCGATGCGGCATCGGGGCAGAGCACACCGGTGCCCGAGCGGACGAGCGTGCAAGTGCCATCGAGGTGGTTGATCGTCAGTGTGTTCGGCTCTTCCTGCTTCCAGATGATCCCACCCTTTTCGCCATAAGCGCGGATGCGCAGGCCGTTGAGTTCACCCACTTCGATCTGGCTGGCGAGCAGCACGCCACGCGCTCCGTTATTGAAGCGCAGCAGGATCGAGCAATCATCATCGAGCAGACGCCCCGGCACGACCGCGCCCAGATCGGCCAGCAGTTCGGTCACGCGCAGGCCGGTGACGAATTCTGCCAGTTGGAAAGCGTGGACGCCGATATCGCCGATGCAGCCGCCAAGGCCAGCCATGGCGGGATCAACGCGCCATTCGGCTTGCTTGCCCACAGCTTCGCCCGCCAGCCAGCCTTGCGGATATTCGACCACGACCTTGCGGATCGCGCCGATTTCCCCGGCAGCGATGCGGGCACGCGCTTCACGCACCAGCGGGTAACCGGAGTAAGTGTAGGTGACGCCGAAGGGCTTGCCAGCCGCAGCAACGAGTGCTGCCAGCTCGTGCGCCTCGGCCAATGTGGCCGTAAGCGGCTTGTCGGTCATCACTGGAAATCCTGCGGCAAGCGCTGCGCGCGCCGAAGGCAGGTGATTGTGATTGGGTGTGACGATCGAGACAAAATCGATGCCATCACCCCGCGCGCTTTCACCCGCGAACATCGCATCAAGCGTCGGGTAGGCACGCGCTGGATCGATCCGGTAGCTTTCACCCGCCGCTGCGCTGCGTTCAGCATTGCTGGAGAACACGCCTGCGACCAGTTCGATCTCACGGTCCATTTCCGCCGCATAGCGATGGACCGGACCAATGAACGCCCCCGGCCCTCCGCCGATCATGCCCATCCGCAAACGCCGCATCATAATCTCCCGAGCTGATATCGCTATCATTGGAGCGGGAGTTTTAAATGCGTTTGCCGTCGGGTCAACCGTTCTCGTTGCGACCCAAGGCGTTGCTAGCCACGCTTACGATTGCATGGATTGCCGATCTATTAGATTGCAGGTCGCCTGATGACGCGAGGTTTTGCTCTGTGTTCAGCCCTCTGCGAGCAATCGCTTCATGATCGCGCGGACATCATCGGCCATATCCGGCCGCTCCAGCGCCAGCGAAAGCGTGGCTTCCACGAAACCTGCCTTGCTGCCGCAATCGAACCGGCGACCGGCGAAAGTGACCGCATGGAACGGCTGCGAACCGATCATGCGCGCCATTGCATCGGTTAACTGGATCTCTCCGCCTGCGCCCTTACCCTGATTTTCCAGCGTGCGCATGACCTCGGGCTGAAGGATGTAGCGACCCGAAATGATCAGGTTTGAGGGGGCATCGGCCATCTTCGGCTTTTCCACCAGACCGGTCACTTCGGTCAGCGCATCGGAAACCTTGGCACCCGGCGCAATGACGCCATAGCTTGAGACTTCTTCCATAGGCACTTGGAGCACCGAGATGAGATTGCCGCCGACTTCGTTGTAGGCATCGACCATCTGCTTCATGCAGCCGCCCTTGCCGCCAGCATCGCCGACCATCATTTCATCAGGCAGGAAAATCGCGAAAGGTTCATCCCCCACCACCGCGCGGGCGCACCAGATGGCGTGGCCAAGACCCATGGGCACCTGCTGCCGCACGGTTACCAGATTGCCGGGCTGGATGCGCGTGGCGTCGAGCACGCTGAGGTCTTTGCCACGGCTGCTCATCGTATGTTCAAGTTCGAACGCGGTATCGAAATGTTCGACGATGGAGGTCTTGCCGCGCCCGGTTACGAAGATCAGCTGTTCAATGCCCGCTTCGCGCGCTTCATCCACCGCATACTGGATCAACGGGCGGTCGATGATCGGCAGCATTTCCTTTGGAATCGCCTTCGTTGCGGGAAGAAAGCGCGTGCCCAGTCCGGCCACGGGGAATACCGCCTTGCGGATCGGTTTGCGAACTTGGTCCGGGCTCATATTCCAATGATATCCATCGTTTGTTGCACCTGCGTGATGCACTGCACAATTACTTAGGTGCAATGTCAAGCCATTGGCCAAAAGTTAACGCTGATGGTCATACTTGCACGACCCTGCAAACCGGTTAAACGGCAGCGATGGACAAGATTATCATCCGCGGCGGAAAGCGCCTTTCGGGCACGGTGCCGGTTTCAGGCGCCAAAAATTCGGCTCTAACCCTGCTGCCCTGCGCGCTGTTGACGGATGAGCCCGTGACGCTGCGCAATCTGCCGCGCCTTGCCGATATCGATGGCTTCCAGCATTTGATGAACCAGTTCGGGGTGTCCACCTCGATCGCGGGCGCAAGGCCTGAGGATTTTGGCCGGGTGATGACGCTGCAGGCCACGCGGCTAACGTCTACGGTGGCTCCTTATGATCTGGTGCGCAAGATGCGCGCGTCGATCCTGGTGCTGGGGCCGTTGCTGGCGCGGGCGGGTGAGGCGACCGTTTCGCTGCCCGGTGGTTGCGCCATCGGCAACCGCCCGATTGACCTGCATCTGAAAGCTTTGGAAGCATTGGGCGCGACGATTGAACTGGCCGCTGGCTATGTGCGCGCGATTGCGCCCGATGGCGGGCTGCCGGGCGGGCGCTATTCCTTTCCGGTGGTGTCGGTAGGCGCGACCGAGAATGCGCTGATGACTGCGGTGCTGGCCAAGGGCAAGTCCACGCTGCACAATGCGGCGCGCGAGCCGGAAATCGTGGACTTGTGCAACATGCTGGTGGCGATGGGCGCGCAGATCGAGGGGATCGGCACGTCTGACATTACCATCCACGGCGTGGACCGGCTGCATGGCGCGACGTATATGGTCATGCCCGACCGGATCGAGGCGGGTTCCTATGCCTGTGCGGCAGCGATTACCGGCGGCGAAGTGACGCTGCAGGGCGCGAAGATCGAGGACATGGAAGCAACGGTGCAGGCGCTTCGCGATGCGGGCGTGCATGTGGAGCCAGTCAAGGGTGGCATTCACGTGGCGGCTGACGGGCCGTTGAAGCCGGTGACGCTTTCGACCGCGCCCTATCCCGGTTTTGCCACCGATATGCAGGCGCAGCTTATGGCGATGCTGTGCATGGCCAAGGGATCATCGGTGCTGACCGAAACGATCTTTGAAAACCGCTACATGCACGTGCCCGAACTCAACCGCATGGGCGCGCGGATCGAGACCAAGGGCCGCACGGCGGTGGTGCATGGCGTGGACAAGCTGACCGGGGCCGAAGTGATGGCCACCGACTTGCGCGCTTCGATGAGTTTGGTGATCGCGGGGCTTGCGGCAGAAGGTGAGACGCAGGTGCACCGGCTCTATCACCTCGATCGCGGGTATGAGCGGCTTGAGGAAAAGCTTTCGTTGATGGGCGCGGATATTGAGCGGGTTGGCGGGGATTGATTCCACCGCTTTGCGTTCGTGTCGAGCGAAGTCGAGACACTGTCTCGACTTCGCTCGATACGAACGGACCTTGGAATGGGTCTTGTGCTTTAATCCAGCCGCACCTTCCCACGCCCGGCCTTCACCGCGCCGCGGATTTTCTTGCCCGCCAGCCGTTGGACTTTGCCCACGCGGTTGAGGCGGGATTTGGCGCGTTTTTGCGGCAGGTTGCAGGCATCGCGCAGCAGTTCGCTTAAGCGTTTGCGCGCGTCTTCGCGGTTCTGTTCCTGCGTGCGATAGCTGCGCGCGGTCAGGACGATCTCGCCCCGCGCGGTCATCTTGCTGCCTGCCAGTTCCTTCAGCCGATGGAAGATCGGCGGTGGCAGGCGTAGGGCAAACACATCAAGCCGCACCTGCACGGCGGTGGCTACTTTATTGACATTCTGCCCGCCGGGGCCTGCCGAGGCGATGAAGCTTTCCTCGACCAGCGTCAGCGCGTGGGCGACGAGAGCTTCGGGGTCCATTTCAGCCTTCAGCTACCGGCAGTTCAAACGCGAAGGCCGCGAAATCGAGCGGCATCGGCGAATAGGCATCAATCGGCTCCTTGCCTTCGCGCGTGACTTTCAGTTCCGAAGCGTGGAGCATGGTGCGCCATGCGATCTTTCCATCGCCGTAGATCGGATCGCCGACCAGTGCATGGCCCAGCCCGGCCAGCGCATGGATACGGATCTGGTGGGTGCGGCCGGTTTCGGGGCGGAATTCCACCAGTGTCATGCCGGGTTTGCGCGAGAGGACTTTCCAGTGGGTGACTGAGGGTTTGCCCTTCTTCGCCGGGATCATGCGCCAGCCTTTTTCGGCCGAGCTGATCTTGGATAGCGCAAGGTCGATTGTGCCGCTTTCGCCTTCGACCTCGCCCGCGACAATGCCGAGATAGACCTTCTCCACCTCGCGCGCTTCGAAGGCGGCGGAAAAGCGCTTCAGCGCCTTGGGGTTGCGCGCGAGCAGCAAGCAGCCGGAGGTGTCCTGATCGAGCCGGTGGACGGGGTGCGGTTCGCGCTGAAAGCCCAGACGCAAGCCATCGAGGTGGTCTTCAAGACACGGCCCGCCCGCGCGCGGGCGATCCAGCGGCAGGCCTGCGGGCTTGTCGATGACAAGGGCTTCACCGTCTTCGAACAGGATGGAAAAATCGGTCACGCTACGGCCTTTGCTATACGCCGGAGCGCTTCTTCGAGTTTTGCTTCGTCCGCCGCGAAGCTGATACGGAACCCGTCCTTGCCGCCGAAGGCCGAGGCGGGAACGACCGCTACGCCGCTTTCCAGCAGGTGGAGGCAGAGCGCTTCGTCATCTCCGAACCGCACCATCAGCGGCGCGGCATCAACCATGCAATAGAACGCGCCATCGGGTATCGGGGTGGACAGGCCGGGTATGGCATTGATCGTGGCGCAGACGCTATCACGCCGCGCACGGAAGCGTTCGCGCCATTCGATCAGGAAATCCTGCGGGCCTGCGAAGGCGGCGACGGCGGCGGCCTGCGAAATCGATGCAGCATTGCCCGACGAGTGCGATTGCAGCCGCCCCATCGCGCCGATCAGCCATGCCGGACCTGCGGAAACGCCAATGCGAAAGCCGGTCATCGCATGGCTTTTGGAAACGCCCGATACAGTCAGGATGCGGTCGGCAAGGTCCGGGCATTCGACTGCCAGCGTGGCGTGCAAGCCCTCGCCATAGCGCAGGGGGGCGTAGATATCGTCGCTCATCACCAGCACGCGCGGGTGGCGGCGCAGGACTTCGCCCAATGCGCGCAGTTCTTCGGCTGGATAGGTCGCACCGGTGGGGTTGCCGGGGCTGTTGAGAAGGAGCCAGCGCGTGGCAGGCGTGATGGCTGCTTCGAGTTGGGCGGGGGTGATGCGAAAGCCGCCTGCTGCGGTGGTTGGCAGATCCACCACTTGCGCGCCTGTGAAGCGGACGATTTCGGGGTAGCTGACCCACCATGGGGATGGGATCAGCACTTCATCCGCCGGATCAAGTGTGGCGAGCAGCGCGTGGAAGATTGCCTGCTTTCCGCCTGCGCTTACGATGATCTGGCTGGGCGGCACTTCCATGCCGAGATCGCGCTTGAAATGCAGCGCTGCTGCTTCACGCAAAGCCGCCGTGCCGACGACCGCAGTGTATTTGGTGTCGCCTGCGTCCAGCGCATCCTTGGCCGCCTGCACCACGTGGGCGGGGGTGGCGAAATCTGGCTCGCCCACCGAGAGCGAGATCACATCGCGCCCCTCTGCGCGCAGCTGGATCGCGCGGTCGGTGATGGCGGTGGTGCGCGATGGGGCGATGCGCGAGAGGGCTTTGGAGAGTTGGGTCATGCGCCGAGCAGCCGCGCCGGGATCAACCCGCGCAGGGCATTGCCGACGAAGAA
>JBEQBV010000195.1:0-7452 GCA_041639635.1 Novosphingobium sp. | reverse complement strand
TGGAAGCCGGTGACCGGCACGATCCCGCCGATCACCGATGCGCAGTGGGAGGCCGAATTTGCCGCTTATAAGGCCACGCCGCAGTACCAGTTGATCAACGGCCCGGCGGGGATGACGCTGGAATCGTACAAGTTCATCTTCTTCTGGGAATGGGTCCACCGCCTGATCGCGCGCACCATCGGGCTGGTCTTCGCAATCCCGCTGGCGTGGTTCTGGGTGAAGGGCCGCATTCCTGAAGGATACAAGCCACGCCTGCTCGCGCTGCTGGCGCTGGGCGCGCTGCAGGGCACGGTGGGCTGGTGGATGGTCAAGTCCGGCATCGTCAATGACGTGAAAGTCAGCCACTTCCGCTTGGCCGCGCACCTGCTGGTGGCGCTGATAACGCTGGGTGGGTTGATCTGGACTGCACTCGATCTGGTGGCACTGGCCAAGGACAAACCCCGTGCGCGGCTGAAGGGGCTTGGCTTGCTGGCGTTGGCGATGCTGTTGGTGCAACTGTTCTATGGCGCACTGGTGGCCGGAATGCGCGCGGGCACATCTGCGGGCGCAGGCTGGTTCAGTGCCGACGCATGGCCGCTGATGCAGGGCAAGGTCTATCCCGATGGCGTGGACTGGGCGCTCGGTGCGGCCCATGCTTTCCTGTCCGATCCGTTCCTCGTCCACTTCATCCACCGCTGGTGGGCATGGGGCGTGGTGGCGGTGCTGGTGGTGCTGGCGCGGCAATTGCGCAAGGATTACCGCGTGGCATCGGTCGTGCTGCACAGCGCATTCGGCACGCAAGTGCTGCTGGGCATATTCACCGTCTATAGCGGCGTGGCGCTGTGGATTGCGGTGCTGCACCAGCTGGTCGGCGCGCTGCTGGTGGCCACCACGGTGTGGTGCGCGCATCTGCTCGGCAGCCGTGCGCGCACATGACATTTGATCCGCAAGTTTTCCTTCGCGATTGCTGGCAAAGGCGGCCGCTGCTGATCCGGGGGCTGTTCTCGGCGCTGGAAAACCCGCTCGAACCCGATGAACTGGCGGGTCTGGCGTGTGAAGAGGGCGTTGAAGCGCGGATTATCCGGCATGCAGGCGCTGAGCTGGTTACCGAACACGGCCCGTTTGCCGAGGAGCGCTTCGGCACGCTTGGCCCGGAACCGTGGACGCTGCTGGTCAACGCGGTTGATCATCATGTGCCCGATGTGAGCGCGCTGATCGATACTTTCCGCTTTATTCCCAACTGGCGGATTGACGATGTGATGGTGAGCTATGCCACGGATCATGGCGGGGTGGGGCCGCACTTCGATCAATACGACGTCTTTCTGATTCAAGGACTTGGGCGGCGACTGTGGCAGGTCGGCGAGGTTTGTGACGAGACGACGGCGCTGCTTCCCAACCCGGATCTGCGCCTGCTGGCCAACTTTAAACCAGTGCAGGAATGGGTTTTGGAACCCGGCGACGTGCTTTACGTGCCGCCCGGCATTGCCCACAACGGCGTGGCCGTGGGGGATGACTGCATGACCTATTCGGTCGGCTTTCGCGCCCCATCGCAGGACGAATTGATTGCAGGTTGGGCCGAACATCTGGTGGATGAAACTGGTGCCGACCGCCGCTATGCCGATCCGTGGTTGGCATTGCAGGCCAACCCCGGTGAGATCACCGCTGAAGCGATTGATGATCTGCACGCGCTGGTGACCGAAAAGCTGATGGACCGGACCGCCTTCGCGCGCTGGTTCGGCCAATACTGTTCCTCGCCCAAGAATCCCGAAATCGATTGGTCGCCGGAAGAGGCGATCACTGCTGCTGCATTGCGTAAGCGGGTGGCAGAATCCGCATCTGTGATCCGCAACCCGGCGAGCCGCTTTTCCTTCGTGCGTGAAAGCGCGCGTTCACTTGTGTTGTTTGCCGATGGCCGTTCGTATGAATGCGCTGACGATTGCGCGATTTTTGCTGAACGGTTGTGCGGTTTCGATGAGATGGTGATTGATGCTTCAACCGTGCAATCGCCAGCGACGGCTGAATTGATTTTGGCGCTGGTCAACCTCGGCAGCATCCAGATCGATTAGCAGCGCCGAAACGTTCAGACGGACGAGGCCATGGCGCGCAACATGGAGAATAGTTGCTATGACCCGCCACGCCCAAATCGAATTGCGCGATCTGATCATTCCGGCAGCGATCGGCACCTATGGCCCCGGCGATGTTGTTCCCGATGCGCATCTTCTGGATATGACGCTGACCATCGCGCCTGATCTGGTGCAGATTGGGGCGGATGAGATGGCCTTTGTGTTCGATTACGACCCGCTGATTGCCCAAATTGTGGCGATTGCGCAAAGCCGGAAGTTCGAGACGCAAGAATATCTGATGACGCTGATTGCCAAGGCATGTGCCGCTTGTGCACCCATTATTGCGTTGGATATCTGTCTGAAAAAGCGGCCGGTTCTGGCAGGATCAGGGTCTTTGGGCGTGCGGCTTGTGCTGGGCGCTGATGACTTGGCCAACATGCCGGACGCTCTCTGAAGGCCGCGATGCTGAGCGCGCGCTATTTGTAAACTTCCCGCCGGTCGGAAAATTCGCGGACACGCCTGCGCCAAGCCCGATAGCTGCCGGGCTTCAACTCCCGCCGCATCAGGTCTTTCACGGCATCGGGGCCAAGCCCATGAAGGGACTGGATGTGGGCAAAGCTGGTGAAATCGCTCAGCGCCATTTCGATGATTTCGCTGATCGCGGCGCGATCCAAAGGCGGCTTGGTCATTCGCCCAGGGGTAGGTGGTTTTCCGCGTGACCAAAACACGGGCTTTGTTCTGCATTTCAGCAACAACGGGGAGGACGGTATTATTTTACCTGTCCACAAACCCGCAGTTTGCTTGACTCTTCAGGCCATATGCAACAAAGGGCCGCTTCCTTCGTCGTGAAGCAAGCGGATTTTCGCCCGGATCGACGAACCGAAATCCGAAGGAACCGAAGCGCCATGAAGGCACTGAGCAAGGTCACCCGGTCGATCAAACCGGCTGAGGTGGAAAAGAAGTGGCATCTGATCGATGCTGAAGGCATGGTTGTCGGCCGTCTCGCCGTTGTCATCGCCAATCATCTGCGCGGCAAGCACAAGCCGAGCTACACCCCGCACGTCGATTGCGGTGATCACGTTGTCGTGATCAACGCCGACAAGGTCAAGTTCACCGGCAACAAGCTGAAGGACAAGATCTATTACAAGCACACCGGTTATGCTGGTGGCATCAAGGAAGTGACCGCGGACAAGGTCCTCGGTGGCCGCTTCCCCGAGCGCGTGCTTGAAAAGGCGGTGGAACGCATGATCCCGCGCGGGCCGCTGGGCCGTGCGCAGATGCGCGCCCTGCACCTCTATGCCGGGACCGAACACCCGCATGGCGGAACGCAGCCAGTGGCGCTCGACGTCGCTTCGATGAACCGCAAGAACAAGGTGGGGGCGTAAACCATGTCCGAAACCGAAAACACCGTATCGAGCCTGGCCGATCTGAAGGATCTGACGGCTGCTGCTCCGGTTGCCGCTGCTGCGTCTGCCGAAGCGGGTGAAGTTGCCGCTCCGGTCATCCGCACCGGTCCTGCTGCCGTGATCCGCGCGCGTGAAGTTGACGCGCAGGGCCGTTCCTATGCTACCGGCCGCCGCAAGGATGCCGTGGCCCGCGTGTGGCTGAAGCCCGGTTCGGGCAAGATCACCGTCAATGGCCGCGATCAGGAAGTGTACTTTGCACGCCCCACGCTGCGTCTGGTGATCAACCAGCCGTTCGCCGTGGCTGGCCGCGAAGAGCAGTACGACATCGTTTGCACCGTCAAGGGTGGTGGTCTTTCGGGCCAGGCCGGCGCTGTAAAGCACGGTATCGCTCAGGCCCTGTCGAAGTTCGAACCCGAACTGCGCAGCGCCGTGAAGGCCGCTGGCTTCCTCACGCGCGACCCGCGCGTTGTGGAACGCAAGAAGTACGGCAAGGCCAAGGCCCGCAAGAGCTTCCAGTTCTCGAAGCGCTAATCGCACTTCGGCTGGCAGTTCTCGAAGCGCTAATCGCGCTTCGGCTGGCAGTTCTCGGGGCGCCAATCGCGCCTCGGCTGCAAAGCGAAACGGAAACAAGGGGTTGGTCTTCGGACTGGCCCCTTTTTTCTTGGTCAATTTGCAGCCTAAACCGTAACCGCTCGTCCTGAGCCTGTCGAAGGACGCTGACCCTGTGCGGGATGCTTCGACAAGCTCAGCATGAGCGGGATTCGAAAAGAATGTGACGGGGAGAGACGATGACTGTCCTGCTTAACTGGGTTCCCGAGGTGCGGCCAAGGGCTGCGATCGGAGCGGTGCTGGGGATCGCGCTGGCGGCGGTGCTGGGGCATCTTGTTCCCGCCAGCGAAGGTCTGCCCTGGATCATGGCCCCTGTCGGCGCATCGGCAGTGCTGGTGTTTGCGGTTCCTGCCAGTCCACTGGCGCAGCCTTGGCCTGTGGTGGGTGGCAACCTTGTGTCGATGCTGTTGGGCATGGCAGTTGGCAAAGGGTGCGCGCTGGCAGGGCTGGGTGCCCCTGTAGCGGTGAGCCTTGCGGTGGGCAGTGCCATTGCGGTGATGGCGCTGGCGCGTTGTACGCATCCGCCGGGCGGGGCTGCGGCAATACTGGGCGCGCTGGCAGGCTTCGCACCGGATGCGCATCTGCCGGGCCCGCTGCTTCCGCTGGCGCTGAACGTGGTTGGGATCGTGCTGATTGGCTGGATTTACAATACGATGACCGGGCATCCCTGGCCGCACGTGACGGTTACGCCCCCTACGCCTGCGCCAGTGCGAACAGTGACTTATGACCGCGAGGATCTGGACGCGGTGCTGGCAGACTGGGACGAACGGCTCGACGTGGCGGCGGACGATCTGGATGCGCTATTCCGCGCGGTGGAGCGGCGCGTGCTGCGGCGCGGGGAGGGCGGTTAGAACAGACTCTGCTGTTCGGGCCTGCGGAGAGAGGCGGGCTCCTCTTCCGTCTCGACTTCATGCATCATGCTATCGGCGAAGGGCTGCTGCATCTGCGCGGCCAGATCACCCTCGGCGGTGAGCCACTGGTGCGCCACCTCGGCGCTGGCTAGAATCACCGGCATGGCCTTTGGGTGGACGCGGCCAACGACTTTGTTGGGGGCACAGGTGAGGAAGGCGAAGCGCGGGCCTTCAGCCGTTGGTCGCCACAGGCCCGCGAAGGCGAACAATGGCTGATCGTTCAGCGCGAACCAGTGCTTGCGCTTGCGGCCGGTGGCGGGATCGGGCGTGGCCGACCATTCGGAGAACTGGGTGGCAGGCACGAGGCAGCGGCGCGAGGGGTCTTCCAGCGCGCTGCGCCACATTGGCGAGGCGAGGTTGCGCACGTTGGTGACCGGGCGCTTGATATCGCCAAACGGGGGCCAACCCCAGCGCATCAGGCCAAGGCGGCGCTGCTGGGCGCGGGCGATCAACACGGGGGCCTCGGCATCAGGATAGATTTCGTGAAAGGCGGGCAGGTTCATCTGTGTGCCCGACACCGGCCCGAACATCTGCGCGATGGCTTGCACGTTGCTGGTCATGCGATACAAGTTGCACATAGCAACGATAATACCCGGAGAGCGCGTGATGGCCAGCCTGATCAGGCCCAATATCGAATGTAGCGATGCCGAATGGCAGGCGCGGCAGGAACTGGCGGCGTGTTACCGCATCTATGACCACCTTGGCTGGTCGGAATCGATCTACAACCACATCTCTTTGAAAGTGCCGGACGAGGATGGGGCGTTTCTGATCAACCCGTTCGGGCTGCTCTATGGCGAGGTGACGGCGTCCAATCTGGTCAAAATCGATATCGATGGCAACAAGCTGGACGCCAGCCCTTATCCTGTGAATCAGGCGGGCTTTACACAGCACGCCTATTTCCACCGGCATCTGCCGTGGGCGCACGCGATTTCGCACGTTCACACTACCGCGACGATGGCGGTGTGCAGCCTTGAAGAGGGGTTGATGCCGATCAACTTCTATGCCTGCAACTTCATCGGCCAGCTGGCCTATCACGATTTTGAAGGCGTCACGGTGCGCGCAGAAGAGGGCGAGCGGCTGCTGGCAAACCTTGGCGACAAGCGAATCCTGATGCTGAAAAACCACGGACCGGTGGTGCTGGCGCAGACGCTGCCGCAGATGTTCCTGATGCAGTGGAGCCTGCAGCGTGCCTGCGAGATTCAGATGGCGACGCTATCGATGGGCCGCCCGGCTATTCATGTGCAGGACGATGTGGTGGCGGTGCACCAGCGTGATCTGGGCCAAGTCAGTGCGGGCGGCGCAGCGGGCGTGGCAGACTTTGCGGCGTGGACGCGGCGGATTGACCGGATTGATCGTAGCTGGCGGGATTGATTGCGTTGGCGTTGGCGAGCTAAGCGCAGCGAATGGCTCGCCTGACCGTAAACAACCAGCCCGTCGAGTACCGGCTTGAGAACGATACGCCGCTGCTGTGGGCGTTGCGTGATGCGGCGAATCTGACTGGCACCAAGTATGGCTGCGGCACCGGGGAGTGCGGGGCCTGCATGGTGATCGTCGATGGGCAGGCAATGGCCAGTTGCACGCTGTCCTTGGGCGAGGCCGAAGGGCGTAATGTCACGACGATTGAGGGGTTATCGGCTGACCGGTCGCATCCGGTGCAGCAGGCGCTGGTGGCTGAGCAGGCGATCCAGTGCGGGTTCTGCACGCCGGGGATCGTGATGGCGGCGGCGGCCTTGTTGGCGGCCAATGCCAGCCCGGCGGACGAGGACATCGCGCGGGCCATCACCAATATCTGCCGCTGCGGAGTCTATCCCCGGCTGACGCGGGCAATCCAGCGCGCGGCGCGGGTGATGCGGGGCGAAGAGACGATCAGCGCCGCACCGCCGCCTGCGGTTGTGGCACCGGGGGCAGGTTAGGGCCGGTTTGCGCCCCCTCCCGGGAGGAGGGGGTGAGAGGGGGCGCGGCGGGGGTCTCGTTAGCTCAGAACTTGGCGCGGATCGTCAGGCGGGCGTTGATCGGCTCGCCGGTGGAGATGTTGTTGTCGGTGTGCGCGGCGGGGAAATAGTCGGTGTCGGTCAGGTTTTCGACATTGAGTTGGACCGAGAGGTTTTCCGACAGATCATAGAACACGGCGGCATCCACGCGGGTGAAGGCAGGCAGCGTTACGCCGTTGCTGATCGTGGCAAAGCTGCTGGACTGGTGTGTCAGCCCAAGGCCAAGGCCGATCTTGTCTGTTACGTCATAGCGCGTCCATGCCGAGGCCTGATGGCGTGGAAGCTGCGCAAGGCGGCGGCCAGCGGGTGCGGCGGTGGTGGCTGAACGCACTTCGCCGTCCTGCAGCGTGTAGCCAAGGCTCATCTGCAATTCGGGCAATACGCGGCCTGCCAGCGAAAGCTCCACACCCTTGGCGCGGGTCTTGCCAGAAAGTTCGGGCAGGCCAGTGACGGGATTGTTGAAGCGCGAATTGTCGCGGTCCAGCTGATAGAC
>JBEQBV010000194.1:0-7495 GCA_041639635.1 Novosphingobium sp. | reverse complement strand
AGCTGAGCGAGTGGGCCTGCGCGAAATCAAGATCGCCACTGGCGGTGCGGCAATAGCCCTTCTCGGTGACGGTCAGGCTGATGATACGGGTGGATGGCGCGGCGACGGCGGCGATGACGGCGTCAGGCTCCTCGCTTGCGACGAGGACGTTGCGCACTGAGCCTACGACGCGCAGCGCGCTGCCATCGCCGGATTGTTCGGCCACGCAATAGAGCCCGTCCTGCGGGTTCATCTGGCGGGCCACGCCGGGGGAGCGCAGCGATACACCGGTGATGGCCCAATCGCGGTCACCCATATTCATCGCGGCATCGGTGTACCAGGCCTGATGCGCGCGGTGGAACGCGCCGATGCCGAAGTGGACGATGCCGACAGCTTGCGCATCCCGATCATAGACCGGGCGCGCGACGGTGGCGGGCAGGCGGGAGAGCGTCTCGGCGGAGAGTCTTGCTGCCTTCTGGCTCACAGCTTGTAGGCCTTCTTGGCAAGGTTGTACGACAGGTCTTGCGCCAGTTCAGCCGCTTCCCAATCCTCGATGCGGTGTTCCATCACCAGCCCGGCAAGGAAGCCGCAATCGATGCGGCGTGCCACATCGTGGCGGGCGGGGATCGAGAGGAACGCGCGGGTATCGTCGTTGAAACCGACAGTGTTGTAGAACCCTGCTGTTTCGGTGGTCATGTGGCGGAAGCGTTTCATGCCCTCTGGACTATCGTGGAACCACCATGCGGGGCCGAGCTTGAGGCAGGGATAATGCCCGGCCAGCGGGGCGAGTTCGCGCGCATAGGCGCTTTCATCCAGCGTGAAGAGGATGATCGACAGCGCTGGTTCATTGCCGAACTTGTCGAGCAAGGGCTTGAGCGCATGGACGAAATCGGTGCGGGTGGGGATGTCTGCGCCCTTATCACGTCCGAAACGTTCGAACACCTTTGCGTTGTGATTGCGGAACGATCCGGGGTGGATTTGCATGACGAGGCCATCGTCGATGCTCATGCCCGCCATCTCGGTCAGCATCTGCGCACGGAACAATTCGGCGTCAGAGCCGTGGAACTTGCCAGACACCATGCGGTTGAACAGCGCTTCGGCTTCGGAAACAGAGAGGTTTGCGGTGGCAGCGGTGGGGTGGCCGTGATCGGTGCTGGTCGCGCCCATGGACTTGAAGAAGGCGCGGCGGGTGCGGTGTGCGGCAAGGTATCCGGACCACGTCAGGCAGTCTTCGCCGGTCAGCGCCGAGAACGTATCGAGATTGGCGCGGAAGCCTTCAAATTCGGGGTCCACTACCGGATCGGGGCGATAGGCGGTGATGACGCGGCCTTGCCAGCCGGATTCTGCGATAGCGGCGTGATGCTCCAGCGTATCGAGCGGGCTTTCGGTGGTGGCGATGACTTCGATGTTGAAGCGTTCAAACAAGGCGCGCGGGCGGAAGGCGTCGGTGGTGAGCGCCTGCGTGATCGTGTCGAAATAAAGGTCAGCCGTTTCGGCGGAGAGTTGCACATCGATGCCGAAAGCCTCGGCAAACACCCAATCGAGCCACATGCGCGAAGGCGTGCCGCGGAACAGGCCGTAGCGCTCTGCAAACAGCCGCCACGCGGCGCGTGGATCAACGTTGCGGTTGCGCACGCCCAAGTCTTCCAGCGCGATGCCTTGGGAATAGAGCATGCGGAATACGTAGTGATCGGGCACCAGCAGCAGATCGGTGGCATTGCCGAAGGGTTCGTTTCCCGCAAACCAGCGCGGATCGGTGTGGCCATGGGGGCTGATGATCGGCAGATCCTTGATCTGCGCATAGAGATCGCGGGCGAGTGCGCGCACCGAAGGTTCGACCGGCAGCAGGCGGTCGGGGTGGAGTTCCAGATTGCGAGGCATGGTCAGTCTTTCAAGATTCGTTTCGTATCAGGCCGTTGCGCGGGCGTAACGCTCCCGCTTGGCTTGCGTGGCCTTGCGCGCTTCTGCAAGGGCGCGCTCTTCGGTGGCAAAGAGCAAGCCGTCAAGCACGGCGGAAAGGTGCGCGCGCATGGCGGCGCGGGCGGCATTAGGATCGCGGGCGCGCAGGGCATCGAGCACGGCGGAATGCTCCTCGACCACAGGCTTTATGCTCGCGTGGCGGGCCTTTTCGTGCAGGAGCACCGCTTCGGGCGAGGTGGCGCGCAGATCCCACAGGTGTTCGATAGCGTTGTAGATCGCCACATTGCGGGTGGCGCGCGCAATGGCGAGATGAAATTCTCGGTCGGCCCGCTCAGTGCCGTTGGGGTCCTGATTTTCCTCGGCAATGCGATCAACCAGCACGGCGATTTCGGCAAGGTCGGCCTCGGTCATCTGCGTGGCTGCCAGCGCTGCAGCCTCGCCTTCGAACAGGAGCCGTGCCTCGGTCAATTCGAAGGCGGTTACGTTGAAGCCGGGGCTGTCTTCATCGCCGGGCAGGCGTTTGACATAGGTGCCTGAACCAATGCGCACCTCGACCAGGCCCTGCACTTCGAGCGCGATAACCGCTTCGCGCACGGTCGGGCGGCTTACATCATAACGCAAAGCAAGGTCACGCTCTGCCGGAAGGCGCGAACCAACGGGATAGCGCCCTTGGGCCAGTTCCTTCAGCAGGGCACGGGCGAGATCTTGATAGAGCCGGTCGTTTGATTTGCTGCCAGCAGTTTTGCCGATTGCCATGAAATACCTTTTGGTAAAACCAATTCAGGAAAATTGACAGACCGAAATTGGTCCGTCAATCGAGATTACCACATCCGACCAATCCAAAGCGAGTGCCCATCCCATGAAAATTACCGCAGCCCGCGTTATGGTCACTTGCCTGGGCCGCAATTTCGTGACGCTCAAGATCGAAACCGATCAGGGCGTCTATGGCATTGGCGATGGCACGCTGAACGGGCGTGAACTTTCGGTTGTCACCTATTTGCAATAACATGTCGTCCCGTGTCTGATCGGTATGGACCCGCGCCGGATTGAGGACATCTGGCAGTACCTGTATCGAGGAGCCTACTGGCGGCGCGGCCCGGTAACGATGCGGGCGATTGCCGCAGTCGACATGGGCTACAAGGCGATCCGCGCGCAGACAGGCGTGTCCGGCGTAAAGGATGCCTATGGCGTGGGCCGGGGCAAGCTCTACTATGAACCCGCCGATGCCGCGCTGCCGTCGGTCACCGGATGGGATACGCGCAAAGCGCTGAACTATGTACCGAAGCTGTTTGAGGAGCTGCGCAAGACCTACGGCTTCGACCACCACCACCTGCACGATGGCCACCACCGCTATACCCCGCAGGAGGCGGCGAACCTTGGCAAGATGCTTGAACCCTATCAACTGTTCTGGCTCGAAGACTGCACCCCTGCCGAAAATCAGGAAGCGTTCAAGCTGGTGCGCCAGCACACTGTCACCCCGCTGGCGGTGGGCGAAATCTTCAATACGATCTGGGACGCCAAGGACCTGATCCAGAACCAGCTGATCGACTATATCCGCGCAACCGTGGTCGGGGCAGGTGGCCTGACCCATTTGCGCCGCATCGCCGATCTTGCCAGCCTGTATCAGATCCGCACCGGTTGCCACGGCGCTACCGATCTTTCGCCGGTGACAATGGGCTGTGCACTGCATTTCGATACCTGGGTGCCCAACTTCGGCATTCAGGAATATATACGCCACACCGAAGAGACCGACGCCGTGTTCCCGCATGACTACTGGTTCGAAAAGGGCGAGTTGTTCGTGGGCGAAACCCCTGGCCACGGCGTCGACATCGACGAGGAACTGGCGGCAAAGTATCCTTACAAGCCTGCCTATCTGCCGGTTGCGCGGCTGGAAGATGGCACGATGTGGAACTGGTAGGGTGGAACTGGTAGGATGACCCGTGCCGTATTTGTCGGGGAAGCCATGCTGGAACTGTCGCAAGACGGTTCCCACTGGTGCCTCGGCTATGGCGGAGACACGCTGAACACGGCGATCCATCTGGCGCGTGCCGGGGTGGATACGGCATACCTTACCGCGCTCGGCACCGATCCGTTCAGCGCCGGTTTGAAAGCTGGATGGGAAGCGGAAGGCCTCGACACCAGCCTCGTCCTCGCCGATCCGGCACGCCATCCCGGTCTCTATGCCATCACTTGCGACGATGCGGGCGAGCGCAGTTTCACCTACTGGCGCGGCGAAAGCGCGGCGCGCACGCTGTTCGATTGCGCCGGGATCGAAGCCGCGCTGGAGCGTGCCCAGAGCGCTGACCTTGTCGCCTTCTCGTTGATTTCGCTGGCGATCTTGCCCGAGCGCGGGCGTGCGGCGCTGCTCGATCTGGCGCGAACGGTGCGGAGCCGGGCCGGGCAGGTGGCCTTTGATGGCAACTATCGTCCGCGCCTTTGGCCAGATCACGCCGCGGCACGGGAGGCGCGTGATGCCGCCATTGCGGTGGCCAGTATCGGCCTGCCCACGCTGGAGGACGAGATCCTGCTTGAGGGTGCGGTTGACGCCGCTGCTCTCGCGGCGCACTGGCAGGGGCTGGGCTGCACCGAGACGATCGTGAAGCTGGGGGCGCAGGGTTGCCGTCTGCCCGATGGCCGGATCATCGCGCCCGCCGAGGTGCTGCGGCCGGTTGATACCAGTGGGGCGGGCGATGCCTTCAACGCCGGTTATCTGGCAGCGCGGCTGCGGGGCGAGGGGCCGGAGCAGGCCGCTTTTGCGGGCCATGCCCTTGCCGGGTGGACGATCATGCGGTGGGGCGCGACTCCGGCGCGGGATTCCTGAGCAGGCCCCACAAAACCGCCGCCGCCAGCAGATCGAGCCCAGCCAGCGCCACGAACAGCGGGTTGTAGCCGAACACGTCGGCGCTCTGCCCGATCAGCAGCGTAAACAGCATTCCGCCGATCCATGCCGAAGTGCCCGCCATGCCGCTGGCGGTGCCGACGGTCCGTTTGTCGAACACATCGGCACACAGCGTGATCAGCGCGCCATTCAGCATTTGGTGGGCAAAGCCGCCGATGCAGAACAGGGCAATCGCAATGCCCGGCGATGTGGCCAGGCCGATGCAGGCAGGGCCAACCATGCACAGTGCGCCCAGTGTCATCGTGATCTTGCGCGATGACAGCATCGAACTGCCGCGTGCCATCAGCCATGGTGGCAAGAGCCCTGCGGCAAGGCTACCGAAATCGGCGGCCAGAAACGGCAGCCACGCCCACAGTGCAATGGATTTCAGGTCAAGCTGCCACACCGCCACGAGGTAGAGAGGGATGAAGAAGTTGAAGGTCTGCCAGGCCGGCTCTGCCAGAAAGCGCGGCACGGCGATGGCCCAGAACGATCGGCTGCGTAAGACATCGCGCTTGGTTGCCGGTTTGCCTGCGGGCTCATCCTCAGTCCCCGCCTGAATGACTGCGCGTTCGCTTTCCGACAAACGCGGATGATCGGCCGGATCGCGATAGCCGAACCACCACAAGCCCGCCCAGGCAAGGCTGAGCGCGCCTGTGGCGATGAAAGCGGCCTGCCAGTTCCACGCCAGAATGCAGAACGCCACCAGCGGTGGAGCGATCATGTTGCCAACGCTGGTGCCCATCTGAAACAGACTGGTGGCCAGCGGGCGCTCTCTTGGCGGGAACCATGTTGCCACTGTCTTGGTGCCCGCCGGAATTGCCGCGGCCTCAGTTGCCCCTAACATGGCCCGAAACGCCGCAAGGCTCATCCAGCCAGTGGCAAAGGCGTGCGCCATGTTGCTCAAGGCCCAGCCCATCGCGAAGAGGAAAAAGCCCAACCTCGTGCCCAGCGTATCGAGCACCGATCCGGCCACCGTCTGCATCACGGTATAGGTCGCCTGAAAGGCGAGCACGACCCAGCTGTATTGCTCGGTCGTCATCGCAAATTCGGCCTTCAGCGTCGGCGCTGCGACCGAAAGCGTTGAACGCGCGAGGTAATTCAGGATCGTGCCCAAAGTGACGAGGCCAATGATCCACCAGCGCAATGGCAGCTTTTTCAGCATGTTTGTTTTCCGTGGCCTGCCGGGTTCAGCGCAAGCGCTCGATTTCGATCATCGAAACGCGGGCGTCATCGGTGCCTTTCACGAAATCGAGCGAGATCATGCCCTTGGCGTTGATCGTGAACGACCTGGCTTCGGCCACTGCATCGGAGGCGGGGATGGCGGGCTGGAATTTGCGCAACAGCGTTTTCTTGCCGCTCCTCACGTCAAAGGTCCCCGCCTTCTGGGTGGCAGGGGTCGCGAACCACAGCGTGACCTTGTACCGTCCGTTTGCCACCGGCACGCGATACGAGAATGTGCCACTGCGGTAACTGGCGAGCGCCTCGCGCTCTTGCGTGCTGGAAATTGCGGCAGGGATCGCGGGCTTGCCATAGTTGGCAGGCGTATCGAGCGATCCAGCGGTGCCGCCTTCGAACCAGTTGTCCGATCCCAGCACCCGGTCCTTGCCCTTGCCCGCCACCAGCGCACCGGCATCGATCACCATCGTGCGGTATGTTGTGGGCGAAAGCGTCCAACCGGCGGTATCCTCGATCTGCCCACCCGCATGGTTGCCACGCGCAACAAGTGTGTTCGTGCCTTCATCAAGCGCCACGGCGCTCCACACGCAAATCTTCTGCGGGCAATCGCTTTTGACACCAAGCGAACGCCCATTGAGCAGCAGTTCGGTGCTGGCGGTGTTGCTGTAAACCTTCACGTCTGTCACCGGATAGGCGCGCTCCACATACCGCTTGCTGGTGATGTGAACCATCGGTTCGGGATTCCAGTTCGCCTTGTAGAAATAGAAGGCATCCTTGCGCGTCTTGTGATCATAGGCGACGAGGCCCTTGGTATTGATGTCCTGCGCATCGCCTTCGGTTCGGACGGTGGTGGCAAAGTCGAACGAGTTCCAAAGCCAGGTGGCATAGAGCCAGGGCCGTGCATCAAGCTGTGCCCAAGCCGTCTCATGAATGTAGCTTTCGTATTCCTCAGGCTGGGCAAAGCCGCGGGAATCGACCGGTGCTCCCAATACGTTGTCGGTATGAATGGTAAGACCGCCCCCGGCACCATATTCGGTCACTGCCAGCGGTTGTTCGGGGCGCTTTGCGCGCAGGCCATCGAGATGCGGCCCAAGGTCGCCCGCCGCGCCAAAGTACCAGCCGAAATAACGGTTGGCACCGCCAAGGTCGGCCGCAGGCGCGGTGATCGGAATTTCGATGTCGGACCCGAACAGGCGTCCTTCGCAGCAAGTAGCCAGAGCGGTGGGGCGTGAAGGGTCCTCTTTCTTTGCCGTCGCTTGCAATTGCGCCAGCAGCGGCATGGGATCGAGTTCCTTCCCATCCGCACCGCCGAACAGGAAAGCGGGCAGCGAATTGCCGAAGTCCACCTCGTTGGCGATGCCCCAGATGGCCGATGCGGCGTGGTTCTGGTTCTGGCGAATCAGTTCGGTCAGCTGCGCCTTGGCATTGGTAACCAGCGCGGGGTCAGCTTCGCGCTTGCCGCCCAGTGTCCATGAAGAAACCAGCGGAATCTCATCCCAGACGACGATACCGGCACGGTCGGCCAGATCGTGCACGTCC
>JBEQBV010000193.1:0-7521 GCA_041639635.1 Novosphingobium sp. | reverse complement strand
CCGACACCATGTTCGGTCACGAGCACCGGCTTGCCCGTGGCCTGATGCACATAGCGCACGGCACCGCCAAGTGATGGTGCATAGACCTCGGCGCCCAGCTGGTTGAGCACCGCGCCCGCCGGTGGCGGCAAGGCACCCTTGGCATCGAACTGCGTCCGGTCATAATTCTGGACACCGATGAAATCATCATCGGCAGCAAAGGCAAACCACGCCTCATATGCCTCGGCGCGCTTGCGGTCGCGGATCGTGGTTGTGCCAATTGCCTGATCGTCGGACACGGCAAGGCTGAGGCCGACCGGGAGGCCCGGCTGCACGCTCTTTATCGCATCGCGCGCCTTGCGATGGGCTGCGCCAACGATCGGGATCATCGCCAGATGTTCATCACGCGGGATCATGAAACCTGCTGAAAAGTTTTTGCTGCCCAGTGCCGCGCCTGCCGCCTTGAGCATCGCTGCGTGCCCAGCATAAAGCGCAGGGGGCAGGCCAATCCATGACAGGATTGTGGGCAGGTTCGGCTCGTTCAAGGTAACGACGTGGCTGATACCGGTACCCAAGCCCCGGGCCGCGCGTTCGCAAAACCGGGCGAACAGATCTGGCGCTGCAGGATTGGTCCATCCACCGCGCGCAGCAAACCAGCGCGGACAGGAGAAATGGCTGAAAGTGACAACAGGCGCTAGATCACGCTCGCGGCAGCCTTCGACAATGCGCCGGTAATGATCGAGCATGCTTTGCGAAAACTGGCCCTCTTCGGGTTCGATGCGCGCCCATTCCAGAGAGAAGCGATACGTATTGAAGCCAAGGCTTTTGACAAGATCAAGATCGGCAGGCCAAAGATCAAAACTGGCCGTGGCAGAGCCGGACGGTTCGGCGAAAAGCGTGGGCTTTGCTTGTTCCATCCACCAGAAATCGCTGGCAACGTTGTCGCCTTCGGTCTGGTGGCCCGATGTGGCGGCACCCCACAGAAACCCCTTGGGAAACGCACACTTGGGCTTGCCCGCGCCGATGACAGGACTGGCAGCCCCCAGCGCGGCAGTGGCGACAAGGCCGGAGAAGGTCCGCCGGGTAATCATCATGATTTGGATACTCGCAAATGGATCTGGCCGGCCCGGCGGGCCTATTGGCAGGTCGGGGCAGATGTTGCCCCGACCCGCCAATCATCAGTATCGGAGCGAAAGGGACAGGCCGAATGACCGGACCGAATCCAGCCCGAAGACTTGGCCATACGATCCGATGCCATCGTTCTCTTCGCCAGCATCGAGCGAAATGCTCTGCGGAACGTGTTCGTTAGTGCAGTTCTTGCAGAACAGGCTGGCCTGCAGCGTATTGCCCAGCTTCACCCCGATGTTTGCGCCGAACGTGTCCACCGCGCGGAAGAAGCCACCGGGAGCGCCGTTGAGGATGTAATTCACCGAAGAGCGGTGATACCAGTTGCCCTGCAGGAACGGTACCACATTGCCGCTTACCGGCAGGTCATACGTGGCCTGCATCGTCGATGTGAACTTGGGCGAAACCGGCAACCTGAGGCCCGCCGCATCGAACGTGCCCGAAGTTGCACAGCTGGGGTTCGGCTGGCCGGAATAGCACTGCGCACCGGGGAAGCTTTCAAACTTGGCATCGAGGAACGACATGCCGCCGTTGATTGAAAGCCCAGGCACTGGGCGCGCGGTAAAGCCCACTTCCACGCCCTGCGTCTTCACCTTTGCGGCATTCTGCACCACGAATGTCTGCAGGACGGTATCGAGCGACTGGACCTGATAATCCTCGAACGTGGTGCGATAGACCGAAACATTGAGTGTCAGCTTGCGATCGAAGAATGCGGTCTTGATGCCGAGTTCGGTGGTGTTCGAGATTTCGGGACGGATTGCCGGAACGAAGGCGGTGCCGTTGGCCGCAGCGATCGCCGTATCGTTGAAACCGGGCCCCTTGTAGCCCCGGCCCTGGAAGCCAAACAGCAGAATGTCGGGCGTTACCTGATATTGCGCGCCCAGCTTCCAGCTGAAGTTGTTGGCATTGAACGCTTCCTGATAGCGCCCGTTGGGGCCGGAAAGCCGGACAAAATAGTTGCGGCGACCGTGGCTGAGATCGAGGCGGATCTCGTCACGGGTATAACGTCCACCGGCGATCAGCCGCAGGCCGGGCGAAAGTTCATAGGTCAACTGGCCAAAGGCGGCGTAGCTTTGGGTATCCAGCACGAAATCGGTATCGCGGCCAAGGAAGAAGCTATTGCTGACCGAGCATGTTCCCGGAGGTGCTCCGGGCGTGGCTACCGCGCCGACGCAGAATGGATACTGCGGCAGGAGGAAACCCGGGAAACCGGTGTTGCCGTAGATCTCGCTCGACTGATCCAGCGTCGACTTGAAGTAGAACAGGCCAACCTGCCCGCTGAGCGGGGCGTCGGCAGGCAAAGCAAGGCGCAGTTCGTTTGAGTACTGGTCATAACGCGCCTGCGTGGCGTTGACGTTGACTTCAGCGACCGGGAGATAATCGACATCAAGGTTCTGGTTGTTCGAATAGTACCGCCAGGCAAAGATGTTCGACAGTTCGATCCCTGAATCCAGCGCATAGCTGATCGCGGCCTGCGCGCCACCGGTGTCGATATCGCGGAAAGCACCGCCATCGCCGGTCAACAGGAAGTTGTTCGGGCCTGCGGTGCCGCCTGCGTTTTCGTAGACGTCACGGCGGGTGCTGCCTGCACCAAATGAGCGCCACGTCTTGTCGAAGAATGCGCCTGCACCGGTCAGCTTGTTGTAGTCGCCCATGACGTAAAGCGACAGCGCATCGGTGGCTTCGAGCAGGTACTTGGCTTTCAACTGCACATTGCGCCGGTTCAGATCGTCGCGAAAGCCGGGCGAGATGGCATCGATGCGCGTAACCGGCGGTTCCTGATATCCGTAAAGCGCGTTGATGCGCAGTGCGGAATTGGCCGTGACAGGAATGTTCAGCACTTGCCGTGCGATGATGCCGGGGGCGTTGCGATCAGCGCCGGGCGTTTCACGGAAGGTTACTTCCACATCACTGCCGCCCGAAAACTCACCCAAGCGCGGCTTGGCGGTAACGATGTTGAGCAGTCCGGCAGAGGCGTTCTTGCCGAACAGCAGGCCCTGCGGCCCGTTCAGCACTTCGACCCGCTCCACGTCCATCAGCAGCGGAGTGCCCAGCGCAGGACGACCAAGGTTCACTTCGTCAATCGCCAGTGCCACACTGGAATCGATCGTACCGGCAAAGGCCAGCGTACCGACCCCGCGCACGGCAAAACTGGCATCTGTGCCGATCTGCAAGCTGGGCGCGGCCTGCGATACGCCGACCAGATCATTGATCTGGCGCGTGCGCAATTCTTCTGACCCGACGGCAGTAAGACTGACCGGGATTTTCTGAATGCTCTCGCTGCGGCGCTGGGCGGTGACGACGATTTCGCCAGCAGCGCCCTCGGTGCTGTCGCTGGCATCTTGCGCCCAGACCGGCATGGCGATTGCCGTTGCACTTGCGCCAAGAATCAGTCTCAAAGCCTTCATGTTGCTCTCCCTGCAGTTCCATTGAACCTGAGCGCCCCATATGCAGCATAAAACATTCGTTCAAGCATGAATGTTATTTCTACGCCTTGAACAATTTCGTGGATGCGTGAATTAACGGCACGCAGCGTGCACACCATAACGGGCGCGCAGGGGGATCAGCGCTTGAAGATACGTCGAACGCAGGAAGAAAGATCTGCCGAAACAAGAGCGGCGCTGTTGCGCGCCACCGTTTCGGCGATTCACGATCTTGGCTATGCAGCGGTGACCACGGCCATCATTTCCGAGCGGGCTGGCCTCTCGCGCGGGGCGTTCCTGCATCACTTTCACACCAAGGCCGAATTGATGGCTGCCGTGGTGAAGATGGTCTTCGATGATGAAATGGCGCGGTATCAAGACATTGTGCAGACGCCCGAATTGGACCGGCTTTCGCAGTGGCCCCGGATTCTCTGGTCAGTGCTTTCCCGGCCATCTGGCATCGCCGTGCTTGAAATACTTCAAGCAGCGCGCAGCGATCCGGATCTTGCCCGGATGGTCGGCCCCACGCAGAAAGCGGCAGAAGAAGGTGCCTTGGGCAAGTTGCGCGCAGAGTATGGCGGCGACGAAGCCACTGCACGCTCAGTCATGCGGTTGATGGTCTGGGCCATTCGCGGATTGACGCTTTCGGACATGATCAACCCCGATCAGCAGGCAACGCTTGGTGCGGTCAACCTGCTATCGAACCTGCTGCTTGCAGCATCACCCGATGGCGCGGTTGATCGCTTGCAGCCCTTTACCGGGCCATCAGATTAACTCGGGCCTGCAATGTCCCCGCCGTCTTCGCACGCTTGGTTCTTCAATTCTGGTCTGGTCCATAGTTGTGGGCAAGGTAATCGACGATCGCGTCATAATCCTTGTCCTCCACAGGAGCGCCGCGCCCGATCATCTGATCAACCATCAGCGCCCACCCATCGGCATCCAGCTTTTTGCCGGTGATCAACGACGGCGAATGACACGACCCGCAAGCCGCCGCCGTAACCTCGCGCCCCGGCCCCGGCGCAAAGGCCGCAAGCACCTGATCGGGCTCAAGTGGCGGTGGTGGTGCGGTCTGCGCAGTTACCGTCCGCGCAAACGATGCCAGGATCAAAGGCATAGCGACGAAGAGCGGCAGGTGCTTCACTTCTGGCGGTCCAGCTTTTCATGAAAGAAATCGAAACTCGCATTGACTGCCTGCAGCGTTGCTGAACGGGTTTCGGCGGGCGTCTTGCCGATAAAGCTGTGATCGACAGCGGGGATATAGATCGCTTGGACTGGCACGCCGGCCGCCTTCAACCGCGCCTCCAGCAGGCGCGATTGCGATACGGGGACAACCTTGTCCTCGGTGCCGTGGATCAACAGCGTGGGCGGATCGCGCCGGTCGATGTAGCTAACCGGACTGACCATTGCCAACTTGTCGGCTGCGCAAGTGCCTTCGCATCCCATCAGCGCTTCGATCGCTCCATCGCGTCCGGTGGGCCGTTCTGCGGCCAGCGCTGCGGCATCGTACACCCCGTACCAACCCACAAAGGCCTGCACGCATTCACTGCCTTCGGGCGCTTTGCTATCAGCAGGATCAAGGCTTTTGTCCCCGCATGATAGCGCCGCAAGCCCCGCCAGATGCGCGCCTGCCGATCCGCCCATGATCCCGGTTCGGGCAGGGTCGATACCAAACCTTGCGGCATTGCCCTTCAGGAAGCGCAAGGCCGCGCGCACATCATGCGCCTGCGCCGGAAAACGCGCTTCCTTGCCGTGGCGATATTCGATCGAGGCAACCACAAAACCCTCGCCCGCCAGTTGCGCAAACAGGGCGGGCAGATCGGCAATCGCACCCATGTGGCGGCTGTCACTGTTCATCCAGCCGCCGCCGTGGACATAGAGGATCAGCGGCTTTGCCTCACCCGTGCTGGGCGGCATGTAGAGATCGAGCGTGAGCCGCCGGTAGCCCGACACTGCGTCATAGCGGACATCGGACTGCGACGTGACACCACCGGGCCAGACTTTCAGCGCACCCGGATCAACATCATCGGACAGGGGCCGTTCTGCCACCGGAAACGTCCGCTGCGCGCTGGCCATGGCTGGCAACAGGGTGATCCCGAAGATCGCCACGCCCAACGCCCGCTTCATCGCCAATCCCATATCCGGCTCCCACAAATCTCTTATGTGAACCAGTTAGTACATAGCGATAGCAGGCAAGGCAAGCCAGAACGCGGCAGCTCACCGCAATCGGCGCGGCCATCAACGGCGTATCAGCCTTTCATGACCCAGCGCAGAACGCAAGCCATGATCATTTCCCGCCGCCTTGCGCGCACAACGGGATTGGCGAAGTCCACCCCGAAATTGTGCAGAAAGGTATGGCGGTTCGATACGCTGTAGAAACTGAGCGCACTGATCATCGAGTGCAGATCGACCGGATCGATTCCGGCGCGGAATACCCCTGCGGCCACGCCCTTTTCCAGAATCGCCCCCAGTGCATCGATGACCGTACGGTTACGATCCTTCATGCTGGCAATCTGCGCGATGTGTTCGCCGTGATGGACATTCTCGTTCATCACCAGACGCACGAATTCGGGATGTTCGAAGTGATAATCGAAATTGTGCCCGATGATGGCGCGCAGGGCCTCGTCCGGCGGCAGGTTTTCGAAATGGGCGTCCTGTTCCTGCGCGCGGATACGATCATAGGCGCGCTCCAGCACGGCGCGATAAAGCTCATCCTTGCCGCCAAAATAGTAATAGATCATGCGCTTGGACGACGCCGTCTTGTCGGCAATCTCGTCTATGCGCGCCCCGGCCAGGCCCTTGTCGGCAAACTCCCGCGCGGCGACCTCAAGAATGTTGTCTCGCGTCTCTGCCGCTTCACGCGCACGCTTGCTGGTTTTCGTTTCTGCCTCGGCCAATGCCGCACCTCATCAGATCAAGGCTCCTCTATGGCCAATCCTGCAAACAGCGCAATAGCTGCCCGTCCGTTGGGTGCAGGCGATTGCGCCGATCAGGGCTGCGGTTCGATACGATAACGGGACTGCGCCGCCAGCCGTACCGGCGCATTGGGCGCACCATAGCCTTCGTAACCAGCGCGCTCGACAAATTCGAAGAAGAAGCTGCGGTTGAACGCTCGGCTATAGAACTGGCGATAACGATGGCCGGCTGCGTCCTCGTCCACCAGGATATCGAATTGCCGCATCGTGGCGCTTTCAGCTTCATCCAGTGCAAAGCGGGCCGCGGCATCATCGTGATAGTTCGCCGGGATCGGCAGACATTCCAGCCCCTTGGCCCGCACCTCTCGCGCCAGCGAAACGATATCGCCTGCCCGGAAGGCAATATGCTGAAAGCCTGCACCAAACGACTGGTTCAGGAAGCGCGCGGTCAACGCATCGCGCGCATCGGTGGCGTTCATGGTCAGCCGGAAAGTGCCTTGCGGGTTCTGGATCGCCTGGCTGAAAACCAGCCCGTTCGGATCGATCACATCCTGCGCTTCCTGCACCTGCACATCGAAAAGCGCGCGCCAATAGAGCTGCCATGAAAGAAATTCGTCATTGTGGACCACCACGGCCAGATGATCGAAGCCTTCGACAGGCCCGCTTTGGCCCTGAGCCTCAGGATCAAGCACGAATTCGCCCGCCCAGATTGCATCAGCACTGCCTTCGTCCAGCAGATAGACAAGGCTGCCGCCTACGCCCCTGATCGCGGGCATCGATGGAATGTCGCTCACTTCGGTCTTGCCGCCCAGCGCGCGCGCGCGGCGGATGGCGGCCATGCTGTCTTTCACCGAAAGCCCGATGGCACACAATGCGCTGCCATGCGTCAGCCGGTAAGACCGGGCAAAACCCGTATCCTCGTAGTTCAGCACCAGACTGGCCGCACCGCTGCGCCACAGGTCCACCTGCTTTGACCGGTGTCGCCCGATGCGGACAAAGCCTGCGTTGCTCACCAGTGCTTCCATCGCCTCCCGATCATCCGGGGCGACGGCAAACTCCACGAATTCCAGAGATCGGAAGAG
>JBEQBV010000192.1:0-7588 GCA_041639635.1 Novosphingobium sp. | reverse complement strand
TCTTCCGCCATGGCGTGGCCCATCTGCGCCCGTTGACGCTGCGGCAGGTGGCCGAGGCGATTGAGATGCACGAATCGACCGTGAGCCGTGTGACCTCGAACAAATACCTGCACTGCAATCGCGGGACGTTTGAGTTGAAATACTTCTTCACCTCGGGCGTCGGCTCCTCCGATGGTGAGGGCGCTTCGGCAGAGGCGGTGAAGGCCGCGATCCGCACGCTGATCGATGCCGAGGACCCCAAAGCGATCCTTTCGGACGACGCGCTGGTCGATCTGCTGAAAGCCAAGGGTTTCGATCTCGCGCGGCGCACAGTGGCGAAGTATCGCGAAGCCATTGGCCTTGGCAGTTCGGTGCAGCGGCGGCGGCAAAAGGCTTTGGCCGGAGTAAGGTGATTTCAGGCTGAGCCAGGCCGCTCTGCCAGCATATCGCGCACCATGTCGGTCAGGTTGGCGTCGAACTTTGCCAGCACCTGATGATCCTCAGCCGTATCCCAGTGGGTGATGAGTTCGCGCCCATTGAACCAGTGCAGCGCATAGCCGGGCGGATCGGCAAGGATCAGATTGCGCTCGTCAGGGTGGTCAGGATCAATCGGCCGCAGATCGAGCGCCACTTGCGGCGCGGTGGATGGACAGGTGGCGACCAGCGTGCCTTCCCATGTGGTCGCTATCGCGCGGTGAATATGGCCGCAGATCATGCCCACGATGTTGCTGCGCCCGCGCACGCAGGCGGCCAGCCGCTCCACCCACGGCTCAGACGGATCGGTGTTCATCCACGCGATGCCCACTTCCATCGGCGGGTGGTGCAGCACGACGAGGGTGCGCGCATCGGGGGCTTCATCCAGCCGCGCGGTGAACCATGCCGCGCGCGCATCGCAGAAGGCACCGCCATGGCGGCCCTCTTCCAGCGTATCGAGCACGATCAGCCGCAGCGGGCCTGCATCGACCACATATTGCAGGAAGCCGCCATCGAACCGCGCTTCGGGGAACACTTCGGCAAAGGTCGCGCGCGCATCGTGGTTGCCAAGCGCGTAGTGCACCGGAAATGGCAGACCTGAAAACGCTTCGTGCAAGCGTTCGTAGCTAGCCTTGTCACCCCGGTCGATCAGGTCCCCGGTGGCGACAAGCATATCCGGGCGGGGCTGCATCACCGCAAGTTCATCCAGCACGCGGTCCAGCCGCTGCCGGTTGAATTCTGCAGGCGAATCCGGTTCGAACCCCAGATGGATGTCGGTGACTTGCGCTATCAGCATCGTCCCCCCACGGCGGTTCAGTGCAGCTTGACCGGGTGCTGCGCACGGCTTGCCATTGCCGCGCCTTGCCCGTCCGATTTGTTGCGGTCATTCTTTGGCACCCATGGGGCACCAGCATCCATGTGATAGGAGTGACACATCGCGCATGAAGAATCGACCGGGTCCTTCACGGATACGGATGCGAGCTTTGCGCCATCGCCGCCGACATGGCAGCTGCGGCACCCGCCCTTGCCTTCGATGCCGGGGATCAGCAGGTCCGTGGCCTTGTTCGATGTGGTGGCACCGGTATGGCATTCCACGCAATCGCTTTGCACATGCGCCTTGTGATCGAACCAGCCCTTGCGGAAATAGCGGTCATTCTGTGCAACCGGGGCAATGGCAAAGCCTGCGGTTTGTGCCGTTCCGCCCCGCGTTACCACGTGGCAATCGTTGCACATGCCGCCTTTGGAAAAGACCTGGGTGATCGCCTGATCGGCCTCGCCCGGATAGAGCCGTACGGCGCGGGCATAGTCTGCTGCTGTGGATTGCTGCGCCGCATCGCCGGGCACACGCCGCGCCATGCCTGACAAGTTGGCCGGACGCGCAGGTGCAGTGCTGCGATAGAAGGCGCGCAGATCGGCGACCACCAGCTCCGGCTCTCCGTGGCGCAAGGTGCGGAATGTGCCGCCGATCTGATCGAAGCTGAGCGAATGGCACGCCTGGCACGATTGCTCCATATTCACCGGCTGAAAACGCGCGCCTGCTGTATCGGCCCGATGGCAATCTGCGCAGTTCAGCGCATCCTTCGCCGCAAACTGGCCCGGCATCCGCCGCACCATCTGCGCGATACCATTGGTCTTGGACATGTGCTGACCGTGCGTGAACTTCAGGCCGTTGCTCTCCTGCAGCCCGGCACTCCACGCCACGCGCTGGAACAGCGGCTTGCCCCGTTCCATGCCGCGTATGAGCGCTGGCCTGAACTGCGGGTGGGCCGTTCCAAAATCGGCGGCATCGGCGATCTTTGTGTCGGGCAAGCGACCTTTCATCCCGTCATGGCAGTCCGCGCAAAACTGCTGCTGGGTTGCAGGCATAGCACCTGCGCCTTCATGTTCAGTGTGACAATCCACACATCGCCCCGCCGGACGGTTAAAGGCACCGGCCACCGCACGCTGCACCGACGCCATGCCTTCGGGCGCGCCGCGCGATTGCAGCAGCCGCGCCTTGTCCGAAATGTGATCGTGCGCATCCTTGGTGTGGCAGGTGAGGCAGGCCTTATCGGTCACTGCCACGAAGGCCTGTGTATGGCAGGCCTGACAATCATCGTTCAGCGCCTTGTGCGAAATGCTCAAAGCTCCGGAAGACCAAGTGCTGTCTGCATGAAATCCATCGGGCCGCCGGGCATCCTTGTCCATTGCCAGCGGCTGATACGTGGCAAAGCTGTAGAGCGGGAAAGCGAGGAACGCGAACAGCACGAACAGTGCAAAGCCCCATGCCGAAATGCGTTTTCCGGGCAGCAGGCCTTTGAGCGAATAGGCCGCGCCAACATCGCGCTCTTCGGCCGAATCCGAAACCGCCTCCACCCGGCGCACCGTCAACACTGCGCGCGGGTCATTCTCATCCAGCGAAACCGCGATACGGTGCCCGCCAAACGCCAGCTCGCCGCCAATGGCGGGATCGATTTCCGCCTGCCGTGTGCTGCGGCCATTAAGGCCGAAGGGCTGGTCCGTTGTGGCAACGATAGTCAACGCCCCGCCAGCGCCATACGCCATGCGGGCATGGACCGGGTTCACCGCAAGATCGGGCAGATGAACGGCGCAAGCCGCATTACGGCCAACGGTAATCTCGGCAATCGCATAGTCGGCGGAGCGGACGATTTCCTCGCCACTGGCTTTGAGCGCAATCTGGCGGACAATGAAGCTCATCGCGCCCTCACCAGTAGAAAAACACGCTGACGATGTGCGCCGATAAGGCCGCAATCAGCGCGAATGTGACAGGGACGTGGACATAGAGCCAGGCCTGCAGCCAGGACTTCAGCTTCAGATGCTGACGCAGGCGTTCAAGCAGGGCTTCCTTGCGCGCCAGTTGCGCCTCGATCCGGCCCAGCAGATCGTCTTTTGAGCGCTGGCGCGATGCGCGCAAGGACCGCAGTTCGGCAATGGCCGTGTGCGTGGCGCAATCGGGGTAGGCCCCCGTCACGCGGTTCCACAGCGTGCCGCCAAACGGGTCCTGCTCAAGGCTTTGGCCCACCAGCGTCGCGGCCTGCGCATCCAGCGGTTGCGCCGCATCGTGGATCTGCCGGTCCAAGGACCGCAGCGCTTCGATCATCTGCTTTTCGGTGATCGCGCCCTCTTCATCATAGCGGTTGGCCGAAAGCGCGCGGGGCAGCGTGGCGTAGGCATAAATGCCGAAAATGCCCGATCCCACCACCAGCAGCATCAGTGCCCAAGCCAGCGTGTGGATATTCCACGCAAATTCAAAGCCCGAATGCAGCGTGCCCACCACGGTGACGAGCAGGCCCAGATAGACATGCGCCGAAGTCCACGCCTTCAAGCTCCACCGCCCCGGCGTGATTGCGCGCTTGCGCATGCCCAGCATTGTCAGCCACAGGATCAGCAGCGCGCCGACGGTGCCCAGCGTATAGCCGAGCCAGCTTGCGCCAAAGTGCGTGCCCGGCAGTGGCACGAAAATATAGAGCAGCGTCAATGCCAGCGCGAGCGCGGCGGAAAGCTTGGCCCAGAACATGTTGCGATGAGTCAGGAACCCCTCGTGCATGCTCT
Organism: Novosphingobium sp.; assembly: GCA_041639635.1. Taxonomy (GTDB): domain Bacteria; phylum Pseudomonadota; class Alphaproteobacteria; order Sphingomonadales; family Sphingomonadaceae; genus Novosphingobium. Next base: position 3,583 of record JBEQBV010000192.1, on the reverse strand, counting down.
GGCGCTGGCGCGATGTACCGGTCTTTTTGCGGCCAGCTTTTTCAGGGGGAGCAACAGACGCCATCGCTCAGGCCCCCTCGCTCTCAAGCCGCGCCACAGTCAGGAACTCGTCGGGCGATACGCGGATGGCAGCGCCTGTGGGGCAGGCACGCACGCAGCTGGGGCCACCTTCGATGCCGGAGCACATATCGCACTTGATCGCCTTCTTGCGGTCCAGCGCTTCGTCCACCACGGGATCGCCGGTATACTTGGTGTTCTTTTTCGACCACTTGTAGGAAGGTTCCCCCGGCCCCGGCCCCGCTCCGAACAGCAGCCATGACAGGAGCGAGGGCTTCTTTGGCGGCACCTTGTCCATGCGGATCACGCCATAGGGGCAGTTGCGCTGACAATTGCCGCAGCCGATGCAGGTGTCGTTGATCGTCACTTCGCCATCCGGTCCGCGCTGGATGGCGTTGGGCGGGCAATCGGCCATGCAGTGCGGGTGTTCGCAGTGGCGGCAACTGGTCGGCACATGCAGATGGGCAAAGCTCTTGCCCGCCTCGCGGTCGAGCCGCGAAAGCCCATCGTGGCTGTCGGCACAGGCCTTTTCGCAATTATCACAGCCCACGCACAGCCGCTCATCGATCAGCAGCACGTCCGTCGCCTCGCCCAGCCCTTGGGAGACGAGGAACTTGGCCTGTTCCGAATAGAGATCGACAACGCCCGAGAACGTGTCCTTCTTGGTTTCGATAAAAGCATTGGTCGCGCGGCGCACTTCCATCTGCTTGCGCGCGCTATCGAGCAGAGCCGGCTTGGCCGCCAGCACGCGCCGGAACGACTTGCCATCGATGCGGATCACTTCGCTCTTGATCGCGGCGCGCACGGTGGCGGTGCGCAATCCGCCATCGATCACCGCCATTTCCCCCACATAGGACCCGGCGGGCAGATAGGAGAGGAACACGGGTTTTCCGCCCACTTCCTTTTCCACGATCATAGAACCGACACGGATCACATAGATATCGCGATCATCATCACCTTCCTTGATGATCGCCTCGCCCGCGCGGACCTGCATGATCTTTGATCCATCGACCACTTCGGCGATATCGGCAGGCGTCAGGCCCGATCCGAACATCTGCAGGATCTGCCGCTCGGTCGAGATCCGCTCAATCGCGCGGCGGGCACTCGGCACCTGGCTTTGCAGCTTGAGCGCGGCGTTGCGGCTGATCTCTATGCAGACCGTGTCCTGCGCGGCCACCACCGTGGCCCCACGCTTGCGGCCAGAGATCAGGCCCACTTCGCCAAAGATTGATCCAGTCGGGATCGCCACGACCTTCGCTACATCCTTGGGATCGAGCCGTACGTTGACCCCGCCCGATGCGATGGCGAACAGCGAAGAGCCCGGATCGTTCTTCTCGAAGATCACGTCGCCCGCCGCATAGGCGCGCGCTTCGGAATCAAGCATGAACTCGCGCAGCTGCAGCGTGGTCATCCCTTCCAGGATGGTAACATTGGCCCGCAGGAACTCCAGCCAATCGTTAACGGAACGGCGGCCCGGCAACCCTGCAAACTTGGCCTCCAGCAATGGCTCGTCCGCCGGTTTCAGCGCACGGTTGCCGTTGATGAATTCGACAACGTCATAGCCCTGATTCATGCAGTGCTTTATCAGCGGATAGCCCGCCAGCGCGCCGATCACGAAGATGCCCGGCGCGGTCGATTCAAACTGCGGCGAAAGCGTGGGGAAGGCGAGCCGGTCAGCACTCGCAAATTCGATCCCGCACCCTTCGACAAAGGCGCGCGGAGGAGCAGAGCCAATGCGCGCGATGATCCGGTCGCAGCGGATGCGCTCCTCGCCATCGCGGGTGGAAAGCGTGATCCAGCCCGGTTCCACCGATTTCGTCTCGGTCTCGTAACGGATGGTCAGTTTGCCCGCCGCATCATCATCGATCAGCGCCTTGGCATTGGGCTCCTTTGCGGTCGAAAAGCTCTCGCGCACATTGGTTGAGCGGGGATTGCGGTTGAGGATGGTCACCGCGTTGCCCTGCGCCGGGTCTTCCACCAGCCCGCGCGCGTTCTCTATCCCGGCATCGCCCGTGCCGATCACCACGATGTGCTGGTCCAGCACGGCATAGGGATCGTCCAACTGATAAGTAACATGCGGCAGATCGCCCCCGGGGCAGCGCACCAGATTGGGATTGCCCTGCGTGCCGATAGCCAGCACCACATTTTCGGCCAGGACCGTCTCGCCACTGGTCAGCGTGATGGCATAGGGCGGCGCATGGCGTTGCAGTTCGGTGGTGGTGGTTGATCCATCGCGCGCACGGGTGACAATCTTCTGGATTGATCCGGGAATGGCCGCGCCCGTGCCTTTGATGGCCTTCACATCAGAATTGTATTTCACGTTCACGCCAAGTTCGGCCGTGCGCGCGCTCCACTTGTCGAGAATATCCTCGCGCTTGCCCGCGTCGAAATCCTGATCGGACCGCAGCACCAATTGCGATGGCGTGGCCATCACATGCTTGCCCTTCTGGTATTTGAAGATCGTGTCTGAAAGGTGGTCGGTCTTTTCCAGCAGCACATGCGACAGGCCAAGTCGCGCGGCGCGGCTGGCCGCGCTCAATCCCGCTGGGCCTGAACCGATGATGGCAACCTTGAAAACTTCGCTCACCGGTGTGCGTCCCCCGCATCGCCAACCGACGGCACATGTTTCTGCGCCTGCCTGCTTTCCTTACCGATTTGCGACCCCTGTGTTTGGACCTTAACCGAAGCACCGCGCATTGCCAGAAACAAAATGCAGCCGCGGTGGCAAAGCCCGACGTTTTGCCATCGACCTTCTTGTCATCGCAACGGGTTGCGCCGGGCCGGTCTGGCGCGATATGCGGGTGGAGTGCCCGGATGCCACCGACCTCTTCAGGAAGGTGCCCCCGCTATCCGGCAGGAGTTGTTGAATGACCGAGCCGAAGCCAGCCCCTGAAACCCGCCAGACGGCAGAGGGCGGCGCGCAAGGGGCATCGCGCTTTGGACGAATCGCGCTGATCGCCGCAGCCGTGATTGCGCTGGGGGCGGGCGGCGTTGCCATGCTGCGCGGCCCGGAAAATCCGCCCCCGCCCGCAGTGCCCCCTCCGACAGAGCCGAGCCAGCAGCCCTCGGTGGATGATGTGATTACCAAGCTTGAGGCAAAGCTGGCAGAAAAGCCCGATGATGCCGAAGGCTGGCGCATGCTCGGCTGGTCCTATTTCCAGACCGAACGCTATGCCGAGGCGGCAACGGCGCTGAAAAAGGCAACCGCGCTCGATCCTGAAAACGCACAGACCTGGTCCTTTCTGGGCGAAGCGCTGGTGCTGGCCAGCAAAGACGAAGGACGCATGCCGCGCGATGCCCGCGCTGCGTTCGACAAGGCGATCAAGCTGGATCCAAAGGATGCGCGGGCGCGCTATTTCCGGGCTGTGGCACTGGACCTTTCCGGCCGCCACCGGCAGGCGATCAACGCATGGTTCGATCTGCTGGAAGATACGCCTTCGGATGCGCCCTATGCCGAAGATATCCGATCAGTCATTCGGGCGGTGGGCGAAAAACACAAGATCGAGGTGGAAAAGCGCCTTGCCGA
>JBEQBV010000191.1:0-7593 GCA_041639635.1 Novosphingobium sp. | reverse complement strand
GGTCTTGATTGACGCAGGCGGCAACATCACGGCCGGTTCGGTCACTGCTGGCACGGGCCTGCCGTCTGCCACGGGGATTGATCAGTTGGTCATCAACGCTGGCGGCAATATCAGCACGGCCAATCTCTCGTCCTCGTCCGATGTCCTGCTTTACGCGCAGGGTGACATCGGGACCGGGCGCATTTCAGCCTACGACGCGCTTGTCCTGGGTGGTGGCAACATAGCAGCGGGCGGATTTGATCTGGCTAACCGGGTGCTGGTTGCGAACCGGGCCATGGCTTTTCCCGCATCCGGCGGCACGCCGACAAAGGACGAGATCCTTGGCGCAGTTCCCATCGCGACCACTGGCTCAGTCAGCATCGTAGGGCCTTCGACCCTTGGCTCCTTGCGGATTGCTTCGGGTACGACTGCTGCAACCAGTCATGTGCTGGCCAGTGGCAACATCGGTGTCACCAGTGCAGGCAATGGTACATTCGGCGCGTTGCGCAGCACCGGCGGCAATATCGAACTGCTTTCGCAATCGGGCACACTGACTGCAGCAGGAATCGATGCGAGGTCCGATGTCCTGGCACGCTCTGCAACCGGGCTGAACCTGCAGGCGGTGTCCGGGCGTGACCTTGCGTTGCTTTCGGCAGGCAATGTGCAGGTTGGCAGCGCAAGGGCCGGGGTCGTGGTCAATCCGGCCAGCGGAGCGATTACCGGGGCGACGGGGCAGCTCCTGATCGCCAACGCATCGATGCTGCCGGCAGGGGCACTGCCGGGTTCGATTGGCTATGCGGCACTGTTTTCAGCAGCGCCCATCGCGACGCCAGGGTCTATCAACCTTGGGAACACAATCGCCGGGCGGATTACCGGGGCTGGTTCGGGCGTTCTTCGCGGTGGCGAGTGGACAGCCTTTGAGCGGATCGATGCCTCATCCGGCACACAAGTTACTGTAGCGCAACGCTGGACAGCACCGCTGGTGCGGATCAGCGCCGGCAACATCGCCGTGATCAACAACGGGTCGAGTGGCGGTGCCGTAGGGCAGCCGTTGCTTTCGGGCATTCGCACAACGGCAGACGGGAGCGTGGACATTGTATCTACTTCAGGCGGGCCGGTTTTGATCGGCGACGGTTTGACCGCGCAAGACGAGTTCTCGCTCAGCGCCGAGGAAATCAGCCTGATTTCCACCAATCGGCTGACGGTTGCCGCAGCTGATTCTGCAGCCAACGCGATAGACATGCGGATCGGGAATCTGAACCTGTCCGCAGGCGGAGCAATCGGGGCAAGCACCCTTGCCGGATCAAACGGGCGGATCATCTTCGCAACGGGCGACGCTGCAACGCAGACCTTGGGCGGCACGATCCGCGTAACCGGCGCGATCAACGGCACTGGGTTCGGCTCGGGCAATATCCTCGAATTCAGCACGGGCACGTTTGAACTGGATGCGGCAACAGGATCGATCAGCCTCGCTTCGACCGGGACAACGCTGGGCGGCATCGCCGAATTCAACGCCGCCAACATCCACATCGCTTCGGCAGACATTTTGGACCGACTGGCCGCAGATCCAATGTACAGCGGGCGCATCGCCGATCTCAATGCTCCGGCCATGGTCCAACGTCCTGACGGCGTACTGCGCGCGCTGGGGCTGGACTTCTATCCAACCGGCACGCTCTATATCCAGAACACCGGCACGGCGCTGAACCCGGCAGGCTTCCTGTCAGACATCGCCTTTACCGATGTGACCGTTCCAGCCAACGCACAGCCCGGGTCCATTTCCATAATCGTCAACGGTGCCTTTCAGACGCCAACAGGGATCGTGAGCGGATATGATGCGCAGGCGTTGGCGATTGCAGGCGTGACCGATCCAGCCAGCTTCTCGGATGACAGCCAGATCAACGGCTGTCTGCTTTCGGCGGCGCGCTGCGTGATCTTGCCGGGTGGCGATGGGGAGCCGGATATCTTCGGCGCGATTTCCGGCCAAATTGCATTCAGCGCCAAAGATCCGCTGGGCAGCACGCCGGAGTTTCCACAATCTGATGACGATGAAGAAGGGACCGATGTGCTGCTTCCGCCGGGCGACAATGGCCCTGCCAGCCCGATTGCTCCGCCTGCCAGCATCATCAATGATGCGCCGCTGAATGCAGCGCCACCGATTGAAGAGCCGGTGACAGGCGGCGGCAATCCTTCGCTCTACGGTTCTGGCACCGGCAGCACCGGAAACCTGCAGGGAGATGTCCAGTGATGGCCCCCCGTCAAAGCTATCGCGCCTGTTTGTTAACCGGCGTTGGTCTGGCGGTGACTTTGCTGGCAAGCGCCTCAACAGCGCTGGCCGCAAATGAAGCGCAATTGCCGCTTTCCATCCGCAATTCGTTCCGCATCGGCACCTCAGGCGTAACTTGCACCGCGCAGAATGCACCTTCGGACGCGCGCCTTGGCGGCATGTTCGATCGTGGATACCGCCTGAGTTGCCGTGACGCCGCCGGTGCCGTTGGCACGCTGATCGCTGTGCGCCGCGCGGTGCTCTTGCAGGATGAACCAACAGGGCTTTCGGGCGTCACGCTATCTTGCGGGGCGGCCGGATCAGTGCAGATCGCCGGGGTGGGGCAGGTCGGCGCCGTGAACTGCCGCGATCAGCGCGCGCAGGTGGAATACAAGCGCTATGCTGTTAGCCGCAATGGCGTGAACTATCTGGTCGAAGGGCTGGCGGGCTATGATCCAGCTTTGAGACTTGCCCTTGCCAGCGTGATGGCTGATGCCACAGTTCAGGGCGAGATCAAGGTCGCCACGACTGAAGTAAGCGATCCAGCTGCCTTTGCGCGGGTACAGGCCGGACAGCTCGACAGGTTGGGCGCGCGCGATGAGGGCTATCTGCGCAACAACAGCGGGCGCTTTGCCGAATCGTCGGAATTCTTCGAGGCGCTGGCAAGCCGAGACCGCGCCGCTGGTGGTGCGGGTTTTGCCGAAGCCTTGGCCAATCAGGGTTTGCAGCAATCGAACCTCGGCAATTTCGAAGCGTCGAGCGGGTTGTTTTCCCGCGCCTCTTCCGCCATTGCCCGCGCCGACGGCGTAACGCAGCGCCTGCTGCGCAATTACCGGGCCATCGATCAACTGAACCAGCGCAAACCTGCCGAGGCGCTGATCGAACTGGCCAAAGCCGTCAACGCCGTTGGCGACATTTATGATTCCGAAAGCCTGTCATCGGGGCTGATCACGCGGCCGCTCTCCGAACAGATCAACCGCGAAAGTTCTGGCCTGAAGCGTCTGGGGGCAGTCGATGCGGGACTTACCGATCTGGAACGAGCCGAAATACTCGATGCACAGGCGGTGGCTTTGCGTGCCACAGCAGCCCGCATGGAGGGCAAGCTCGCCGTAGCGTTCGACGGGCTGCAAAGTGCAAGCGCGAGATTGACCAGAGTGCGCGAGGGCAGGGTGGTCTCCACCGCCTGGTTGCGCTCCGAGATCGAACTCGAACTGGCCACCGTGGCCGAAGCGCAAGGGCGCAAGGCCGAGGCCGGAGCCGCCTTTGACCGGGCGCTGCAAGTGCTTGAAAGCGACTTTCCCCAGACGCCAGCCCTGCTTTCTGCGCAAGCGCGCAAGGCCGCGTGGCTTGGCAGGAACGGCGATGAAGCGGGTGCGATAGCGCTTTTTGGCAAAGTCATAAAGGAAACGCTGACTGTGCCCGAAGCGGGTGTCAATTTGCGCACGCTTGTGCAGCCATACTTTGACCTGCTTGCAAAGCGGGACGATGCCGATGCAGCCAAGGCGGTCTTTGCAGCTTCACAGGTCTTGCAGCGGCCCGGCGTGGCGCAGACGCAAGCCGTGTTGGCGCGGCAAATGTCCGAAGGCAATGATGCAGCCTCTGCGCTGTTTCGCTTGTCCGTTGCGCGCAGTCGCGACATCGCCCGTATTGAGGCGACCATAGCGCAACTGACGCAGATAGCAGCGCCCACAGATCAACAACTGGCTGCGTTGAAATCGGCGCAGGGCGATCTTGCCTATCTGCAGCAGGAACAGACCGAGCTTGTCAGCAAGCTGGCGGCATTTCCTCGCTACAACGTGCTTGCGCCCAGAAACGTCGAACTGGTCGAGTTGCAAGGCGCGCTGAAGCAGGGCGAGGGCTATTTCAAGCTGATGGTCGTGGGTGACCAAACTTACGGCCTCTACATCACGTCGCAAACCGCGCGGGTGATGCCGATTTCGGCCACGCCTGCCCAGCTTTCGGCAGAGGTTCAGGCCTTGCGCGATACGATCGTGAAGGTCGAGAACGGACGGCAGGTCAATTATCCGTTCGATGTGGAACGCGCGCACCGGCTGTACAAGACGGTGTTCGGATCGGTCGAAGATCTGCTGGGCACCACCCGGCACCTGATTTTCGAACCGGATGGCGCAATGCTGCAATTGCCCCCCACGGCGCTGGTGACCGACGCCAAAGGCATCGCAGCCTATAACCAGCGCATGGAAAGCCCGGATGGCGATCCGTTCGACTTTACCGGTATTGCGTGGCTGGGGCGCGGCCGTGAGGTTTCCATTGCCGTCAGCCCGCGCGGGTTTCTGGATATTCGCAAGCTCGGGCCTTCAATGGCGACACGCAGTTATCTGGGCCTCGGGCATAACGCAAAGCCGGCCCCACGCCCGGTGACGGCTGTTGCCGATGAATGTGATTGGCCGCTGGCAACGTGGATGAACCCGATCTCGGCGGATGAACTGCTCTACGCGCAGCAGAAGCTTGATGGCGGAGGCAGCAAAGTCCAGATCGACGCGGCCTTCAATGACAGCGCACTTCTGGCTGACAGCGATCTCGACAAGTACCGGGTGCTGCATTTTGCCACGCATGGTCTTGTCACGGCCCCGCGCGCCGGGTGCCCGGCACGTCCCGCGTTGGTAACCAGTTTCGGCAATCAAGGGTCCGATGGTCTGCTCAGTTTCCGCGAAATCTTCGACCTGAAGCTGGATGCGGACCTCGTGATCCTCTCTGCCTGCGATACCGCCGGAATGGCATCGGTCGCGGCCAGCAGAGAAGCTGGGGTGACCAGCGGCGGCAACTACGCCCTTGATGGCCTTGTCCGCGCTTTCGTGGGCGCCGGCGCGCGTTCGGTGATCGCCAGCCATTGGCCAGTGCCCGACGATTTCAATGCCACGAAGCGGTTGATCAGCGGTGTGATCGAGGGTGGTGCCGGGCAACCGTTAAGCGCAGGCCTGGAAATCGCTCAGGAAAAGCTGATGGACGATCCCAACACGTCCCACCCGTTTTATTGGGCTGCGTTCGTTATCGTGGGTGATGGGGCCAAGCCCCTGATAGCTGCAGATAAAGCATCACGCTGAAGCTGTAGCTCCCGATTGCAGCAGGGTTGCGCCCAAACGCCGCACGCCCTGTTGCTAGCTGTCACGCAGGCAATACGATGCATCGCCCGGACGCGATTAAACTGTTAAAGATTGTGGAGGTTAAAAGCGCATCTTCGTCTCTGCCAAGACGCCAACCAAGGGCGTTGAGAGATGGAAGAAAATGGCTCCCTGAGTATTCTTTCAGGCGCTTTCCGGGGCTTTCCGTTCGTATCCAAATGGGTCGGATGGAAAGCCCCTCTTTTCAGATACCTGCATCATCATCCCTGTTTAATTTAGTCCGTTCTATTCCAATGCTTTCCAATTCCGTGTATCGGAAATTCTCGCACAAGTGTTGGCACTTGTGTTGGGCTGGGAAAGATGGCTCTCATGGGAAACCTTACTGTGGTGAAGGTCCGCAAGGCTGAAAAGCCGGGGCTGCATGGCGATGGCCGGGGGCTGTATTTGCGGGTCAAGCCGAGCGGGGCAAAGTCCTGGGTATTGCGGGTCCAGTTCATGGGCAAGCGCGAGGATATCGGGCTGGGATCGGCTGATGAAGTAACACTCGAGGAAGCGCGGGAGAAGTCCGCACATCTTCGAAAATTGGCACGGCAAGGGCATGACGCGCGGGCCGAGCGCGATCGGGAGAAGCTGCGGCCCTATACGTTCAAGCAAGCCTATGAGGCGGCGCTGGCCGAATTTTCGAAGGGGTGGGCTGAGAGGACCAAGGACAGCTTCACCGGGGCTATGGAGCGCCATGCGCTTCGCCCACTTGGCGCGCGCCGGGTGCAGGACATTGGCGGGGCCGAGCTGGTGGCGGCGCTCGAGCCGATATGGACTGACAAGCCGCAGGTGGCGCGCAAGGTGCGCCAAGGGGTGCTGCAGGTGCTGACGTTCGCGAAATCGCGCGGGTGGCGCACGGCGGTGGTGCCGGTCGCCAGTGAGATCCGCATGGGATTGGCGCGGCAACCAAAGTCCGTGCATCACGCGGCCATGCCCTGGCGCAACGTGCCTGAGCTGTTCGCAGCCGAATGGGCAAAGGAACCCGCGCCAACACGCCTTGCCCTGCTGTTCATCATCCTGACTGCCTGCAGGCAGGGCGAAGCGCGTAGCGCTCAGTGGGATCATATAGACCTGGCGCGGGCCGAGTGGCGGCGTCCTGCCGAGCTGATGAAAACCCGCGAGGATCATACCGTCATGCTGTCACCGGCTGCGCTGGCCGTGCTTGATCGCGTCCGCCAGTTCTATGACAGCGAAGGCCTGGTGTTCGCATCGATCCGCAAGCGCGTGATGTTGAGTGATGCGGCAATACCCAAGGTGCTGCGCGAAGCAGGACAATCGGAGACGCTGCACGGATTCCGTTCCACGTTCCGGGATTGGGCGGCAGAGGCGCGGCATGACATTCCCGGCGATGTGGCCGAGCGGGCGCTGGCGCATACGGTCGGCACCAAGGTGCAACAGGCTTATCAGCGATCATCGCTGGCCGAGCTGCAGCGCGACCTGATGGACTCATGGGGGGCGTTTGTTGCGCCGGGGGTGGTCAGTGGAAAGTGAAAAATACACATATTCCGAAAAGATGGGGATCGATATTTAGAAATGGCCTGAAGAACGTCAGAATGAATATTATATGGCAATAACAGCCTTTTTAGATGGCGACACACAGCCTTTGCGCTTTTACTTAGAAAAGGGCTATCGAATAGATGGGAATTTAGCGGGGCTAATCATCGATGTAATGAGGCCCGATGCTGATCCTGTCAGAATGGAGATGAAGCGCAATGGCCAAGATCGGCGCGCCTGGTCCGTGCGATGTGCAGCTTACGAGAATGAGCTAACCTTGGGTATCGAAGCCGTGAATCGCACTCGCGTTTTGCCAAGGGGCCAGTCCGATGTTGAAATTGAGGCGATCGCCGCGGCGCGCGGCGTCAGCAAATCGACGGTCTACAAAGCCAAAAGGCTAGTCGAGCTGCAGCTTCGTCACGACCAAGGTGGCGCGCCTTACATCAACAGTGTGAGATTAGAGCACGAATTGAAAGGCGTAGTCTCTGAGGGCTGATGTCCGGGGTTGAAGTAGTTACGGGATTGGCAGCGTGATGCTGGCCATCCAATTCCATAGCCGTCCCAATACGGAGGCGGCACGATGGCAGACACACTACTTCGCTTGCAGAAGGTCGTTTAATCGCGCCCCGGTCAAGTATAATTTTGAACACAAATCTTCGATCTGCGATGAGGTCATCGCAGGTGATATAGTGAGAGAAGTTGTCAGAGCCTTCAGCTTCGGCCGCGCCGGTCATT
>JBEQBV010000190.1:0-7616 GCA_041639635.1 Novosphingobium sp. | reverse complement strand
GCGACTTATCTGGTGCAGGAAGTGTGCAACGCGCTGTTCGATGCGCTGTTCAACATCATCCCGCTATCGACCCAGCTTGATGCCGTAGAGGCGACTCCAACGCGCGATCATCGCGAACTGGCATGGGACACCAATGCCAAGGCCAAGCTTGACGCGGTGGTCGAAGCCCAACCCGTGCTGGTGCGCATCTCTGCGGCCAAACGATTGCGCGATGCGGCTGAGCGCGCTGCGCGTCGTGCAGGCGAAACCCGCGTTTCGGCCGACAGGCTGGCCGATGCTCTGCTGGAGGCTGAAGTCGGATGACCTGCCTCCACACACTTTCCGGCGCATACCATCAAAGCGCCTCAACAGATCGCCCGGCAACTGCGTTTGCAGCGCCGCGCCACCCCCATCCAAACAGGGCAACCTGCGTGGATACCGAAAGAGGTTTATCCGCCTCTCGCACACCAACTACGATTGGAGAATGGCTATGAGTGATCAAGATGGTCGCTTCGGGCTGAGTACTTACCTCACTCCCGAGGAAGCTAAGGAATTCCACAAACTGTTCATGAGCAGCTTCGTCGGCTTCACCGCCGTCGCAGTGGTCGCTCACGTTCTCGTGTGGATGTGGAAGCCCTGGCTCTGACAATCCGCCCCGCCGGCAGCGTTGCCTCAGGCGGGTTTACTTCCAATTATTGAAGGAGCTGTCCCATGTGGAGAGTTTGGCTTATCTTCGATCCGCGCCGCGCGCTGGTCGCACTTTTCGCGTTCCTGTTCGTGCTTGCACTGGTGATTCACTTCATCCTGCTCAGCACCGACACCTTCAACTGGCTCGATGGTCCGAATTCGGCCCAGGGCATGGCACAGGCAGCAGCAGCGGCGCCAGCGGCACCCTGAACTGTGCTTGTGCGAGAGGCGGCGGCTTTCCCGTCGCCGCCTCCGGTTTCTAGGCTTAATAAACTTTTTTATCCCGTCGCGCCGCGATGGGGAGGGGTAGAATCATGGCACTCCTTAGTTTCGAACGAAAATACCGCGTTCGCGGTGGCACGTTGATCGGCGGCGACCTGTTCGATTTCTGGGTGGGTCCGTTCTACGTCGGCTTCTTCGGTGTGGTGACTGCGATTTTCGCAACACTGGGCACCGCACTCATCTTCTACGCGGCCTCGCAAGGGCCGACGTGGAATCCCTGGCTGATCTCGATCGAGCCACCAGACCTGAAGTATGGGCTTGGTCTTGCACCGCTCGCCAAAGGGGGCTTCTGGCAGGTCATAACGGTTTGCGCACTGGTGTCTTTCACCAGCTGGGCAATGCGCGAGGTAGAGATCTGCCGCAAACTGGGCATGGGCTACCATGTACCGGCGGCTTTCGGCATGGCGATCTTTGCCTATTTCACCCTTGTGGTGATCCGCCCCGTCCTTCTGGGCGGGTGGCACTTTGGCTTCCCTTATGGGATTTTCAGTCACCTCGATTGGGTTTCCAATACGGGATACCAGTATCTGCACTTCCACTACAACCCGGCGCACATGCTTGCAGTTTCGTTCTTCTTTACGACAGCGCTGGCGCTGGCACTGCATGGTGCACTGGTTCTTTCTGCGGTCAACCCGCCGAAAGGTGGCGAAGTGAAGTCACCTGAATACGAAGACACCTTCTTCCGCGATTTCATCGGCTATTCGGTCGGCACGCTCGGCATTCACCGGGTTGGCTTGCTGCTGGCGCTGAATGCAGGGTTCTGGAGCGCGGTGTGCATCGTGATCAGCGGGCCTTTGTGGACCAAGGGCTGGCCCGAATGGTGGACCTGGTGGCTTAACCTGCCGATCTGGTCGTGAAGGAGCATTGAGCGATGGCGACCTATCAAAACATATTCACACAGGTCCAGCTTCGGGGCGAACCCGAAGCAGGGATCGCCCTCCCCCCCGGCAGCGAGCCGCGGATCGGCAAGGGTACCTTCAACCACCTCATGGGCATCATCGGCCATGCGCAGATCGGCCCGGTATATCTCGGCTGGACTGGCGTAATCGCGCTGATCTGCGGGTTCCTGGCGTTCGAGATCATCGGGCTGAACATGCTCGCTTCGGTCAACTGGGATCCGATCCAGTTCGTACGCATGCTGCCCTGGCTCTCGCTTGAGCCACCGGCACCAAAGTATGGCTTCTCACCCTTCGTGCCGCTGGCCGAAGGTGGCTGGTGGATCCTCGCGGGCTTCTTGCTGACCGCATCGATCCTGCTGTGGTGGGTGCGAAGCTACTCCCGCGCTCGCGCTCTTGGCATGGGAACGCACGTGCCATGGGCCTTTGCCGCTGCAATCTGGCTTTATCTCGTGCTCGGCTTCATCCGTCCGATGTTCATGGGTTCATGGTCGGAAGCTGTGCCGTTCGGCATCTTCCCGCACCTTGATTGGACAGCTGCATTCTCGATCCGGTATGGCAACCTGTTCTACAATCCGTTCCACGCTTTCTCGATCGCCTTCCTCTATGGCTCAACCCTGCTCTTTGCGATGCACGGCGCGACCATTCTGGCAGTTGGCCGTTATGGCGGTGAGCGCGAAATCGAACAGATCACCGACCGCGGCACGGCCTCTGAACGCGCAGCGCTGTTCTGGCGCTGGACGATGGGCTTCAATGCCACGATGGAATCGATCCATCGCTGGGCATGGTGGTTTGCAGTGCTCACCACGGTTACCGGTGGTATCGGCATCTTGCTGACGGGGACTGTGGTCGATAACTGGTATCTTTGGGCACAAGAGCACGGCTATGCTTCGCTCTATCCCGATACCGGGGTGATCGATCCCGCAACGCTGGGAGGTACGGGCCAATGAAAAGGACCATCGCAATCGCCGCACTGGCGACCGCCGCTCTCACCCTGACCGGGTGCGAGTTGGCACCCAAGCAATCGACACAAAACGGGCATCGCGGCACGGGCATGGATCAGATCGTCCTGAAAAAGGTCGCCCTGGCCAAGGACGACGTCCCCGCCCCGCCCTACGATCCGCCTTCAACCGAAGGTCCGCGCGCAGGCGCAGCCTACAAGAACGTTCAGGTGCTGGGCGATGTCTCGGAAGAGCAGTTCACCTATACCATGGCTGCGATCACTGCGTGGATTGCACCTGAACAGGGCTGCAACTACTGCCACAACCCGGAAAACATGGCCTCTGACGAGGTCTATACCAAGGTTGTGGCGCGCAAGATGTTGCAGATGACGCGCAACATCAACCAGAACTGGAACAAGCATGTCGGCACCACCGGTGTCACTTGCTGGACCTGCCATCGTGGCAACGCCGTGCCTGTAAACTACTGGGCTTTGCCAGAGCCCGGCAAGAAGGGCATCATCGGCAACCTCCACGGCCAGAACGAGCCGATCCCGGCGACAGCTTATGCATCGCTGCCGAACGCTTCGCTGGCGATGTATCTGAGCGGCGATCCCAAGACTGACAAGAGCATTCGCGTCGTGTCTGAAGGCATGCATCCAACCTCAGCCAACAAGCTGACGACGATGGAAACCGAGTCTCAGTATGCGTTGATGATGCATCTGTCGCAGTCACTGGGCGTGAACTGCACGTTCTGCCACAACGCGCAAGCGTTCAAGCCCTGGAACATCAGCACGCCGCAACGCGCCACCGCGTGGTACGGCCTGCGTATGGTCCGCGACATCAATGGTGAATACATCAGCCCGCTAAAGGATGCCTTCCCGGCACACCGCAAGGGTCCGATGGGCGATCCGTTCAAGGTCAGCTGCGCTACCTGCCATCAGGGCAAGAACAAGCCGATGGGTGGTTACAAAATGGCCAAGGATTACCCCGCGCTGTGGGGCCCGCCGACTTCCATCCCGGCGGCAGTGCCTGCAACTGTTCCAACTGAGCCAGCTGCTCCGGTTGCTGCAGCAGTGAGCACCGCTACGCACTGATCCCCCGCAGATGTGTGGGTCCTTCGAGGGTTCGCCAGGCTTTGACTTGGCGGACCCTTTTTTTGACGATCGCATCGCCAGGTTGCACGACCATCACTCCATGAAAGAAGAATGGCTTTGACCAAGGCGACAGATGCAGAAACGTAGAGGGGTTGGAATGTCGGAGAAGAAAGACGTTTCACATCGCCGAGATTGTCGCACGCACGGAACATGGAAGCGCATCTGGTGCATTCAGATGGCCGGTCTGCTCTGACAGAAGGCAAAACCTCGTTTCAACAGGGAACACAGCCTGAAGCCAAATGACATCAGGTTGCACCAGCGAGATTGCGTCAGGAAGCTTCCCGGCAAAGAGTGTTACGCAGGGCGGGCTGGTTCGTTCAACGCTTGCGCGAGCGCGCGAAGACATCTGCGAGATGGACGGGAAAGGACAGCGCAACAGGCAGCGAAATCCACGGCCACGCCGCGCCAACAAGCGCAGCTCGCAACCCTAGCACAATCAGCGCAGCAGGCAGCAACATGGTCACCAATGTGCGTAGCGGCCAACCTTTCCAGACCAGCCACAATCCCTCTGCCAGCAGAGCTGCAAGCACGATATCTGCTGCGTGACCGCTGGAGAAAAGCGCTTCCATCACAGGCTCCCGCTTAACCGAAAGGGGCGTTCAGGCGAACGATTTCCCAGTTCAGTATTCCCGCCGCCGTGACCCACACGATGTAGGGCACCAGCATCGCCGCAGCGATCCGGGACAGTCGAAAGCAATAGACAATCAGCAATGCAATCGAAAGCCACAGCACAACGAGTTCATAAAGCGCCCAGTCAGGGCGCTGCATGCGGAAGAACAGCAGGCTCCACAACAGGTTCAGGAACCCGTTAAGGGCAAACAGACCGATAACCGTATCGGATGTGCGCGCATCCTTGGCAGCGCGCCACGCAGTAACGCCAGCAACAGCCGTCAGCGCGAATATGGTGGTCCAGGCAATAGGAAAGACTGGGCGTGGCGGATTAAAAGATGGCTTGGCGAGCGATTCGTACCAAGGCCCAAGATCCGTAATCGTCCCCCCCAGCATCGCTACGCCAAGCGCAGCCAGCGATGCGATACCGATCGGGACAAATCCAGCGCGGTTCATCGCACCGCCGGCTTGAGGCCAAGCAAATGTGCACAGTCTTTCAGGAAAATGCGCACATGCGCCATTGGATCTGCCCTTACCAGCTTCTTGTTCATATAAGCCTGCCAAGTCAGCCGCTGCACATCTGCATCAGCGCACATATCGACAAACCGTTCACGCCGTTTGTCGCTGGAATACCAGAAGTACTGCATGATGCCCAGAATCCAGAACACGCGGCCATGCTCTTTCAGGAATGTCTTGCGCGCACGCTTCAGAACTGCCGGATTGCGCGTTGTTAGGAATTCCTGAGCAGTCTGTGCGGCAATTCTGCCGCAAGCCATGGCGTAGTAAATGCCTTCGCCTGAAGCAGGTGCAACCACGCCAGCGGCATCACCAGTGACCAGAACATCGCGACCATTGTCCCAGTGTTTCAATGGCTTAAGTGGTATTGGCGCGCCCTCACGGCGGATGGTTTCACAACCGTCGAGCCCCAGATCCTCGCGCAGTGTTCTGACGGAACCCTTCAGTGAAAAGCCCTTGTTTGCACTGCCCACGCCAATGCTTGCAGTTTCACCATGCGGGAAAACCCAAGCGTAAAAATCGGGTGAGAGGCGGCCTTGATACATCACATCGCAGCGAGAACCGTCAAAGCCTTCGGCGGTTGAAGTCGGTGAGCGGACGATTTCGTGATAGGCAAAGACGCATGGGTTGCGTTCGGCACCACGAATGTTCTCCCGCGCAACACCCGAGCGTGCTCCATCCGCACCGATGATCAGGCGCGCGTGAACCTTGTTGATCGGGCCGCCACGACTTTCCGTATAGCAGACGATTGCACCTTCGCGGCCATCGCGTTCAATACTTTCATATGTGCCGGTGCGCCGCACGGCACCTGCCGTTTCGGCACGGGCGCGCAACCATTCGTCAAAATGCTCCCGATCAACCATGCCGACATAACCGATTTCACCAACCGGCATGTCAACCGCGCGGTTGGAAGGCGCGACCATGCGGGCCGAGCGCGCCCGCGCGACCAGCAGCGATTGCGGTACCTCAAACTCTTCCATCAAGCGGGGCGGCACGGCACCGCCGCATGGCTTGATCCGACCGCCACGGTCGAGCAGCATCACGCTGTGGCCAGCGCGGGCGATATCCCACGCAGCAATAGCACCGGCAGGCCCCCCGCCAACCACAACGACATCGAACTCGCTAATCATGCTCATATCCCTGCCGTCCCCAAAAAGGCGCCTGGCCGTTTGTGCGATGCCACACGCATCGCCAGCATGGCCGAGAACAGGAACAGCCCTGCCTCGAGCGCGAAAATCAATTGAAATGCCATCCCGGCTTCACCGGTCAAACTGCGCGCGGCATCAACGCCAAGCGCGCCGGACAATCCGCCAAGACCGAAGGCAATGGCCTGTGCCGTGCCCCACACGCCCATGCGCACGCCTTCGCGCGTGCGCTTTCCAGCGCCTGCAAGCCCCATCATCGAACCGATGGCCGAAACTGCAAACGCTCCGTTGAAGAAGCCAAGAGCGGCAACGTTAGCGGCAATCGGCCAGCCCGGACCATATCCGGCAGCCATTGCCAGACCGGTCAGTGCCAAGGCCGAACCCAGACACCCCAGCATCGTCCAGACCCGCAATTCCACCGGGGTGCGTCCGGCAAATGCGCTGCCACCGATCCCGGTAACGAGCATGCCAATCAGAACGCCACCATGCTGCAGCCCCGAAAGGCTGGTGGACTGGCCCGGCGTCATGGCAAAGACCATACCGGCAAATGGTTCGAGGATAAGATCCTGCATGCTGTACGCCAGCATCGAGACGAAGATGAACAGGGTGAACCGGCGCGCTTCGCGCTCCTGAAAGATTTCCCGCAACGCTTCGCCAAAACTTGCAGGTGGCTCTGCGGCTTCTTCTGGCCTGACAACGCCAACCTTGTTTTCCAGCCCCCACATCGCAACACAAGTGACCAGCACTGCACCACCGACGACACCGGTCGCTACATTGACAAGACGCGCCTCTGTGTAGGGATCGAGCAAGGCGCCAGCTGTGCCGGCGGAAATGACAATGCCCATGACCATCATGATCCAAGTCGTCGCTGCAGCTGCTGCGCGACGTTCAGGTGCTACGCCGGATGCCAGAATGGCCAGCATCGAAGTACCGGCAGCGCCGACACCGGCACCGATCAGGGAAAAGGCAAATACGGCAATCGCAATACCGGCGACCCGGGTGGTATCGAGCATCGTGGTGGCATGCACGGCCAGAAGTGCGCCAACGCCGAGCATTACCATGCCGCCCAGCACCCACGGCGTTCGGCGGCGCCCCATGTCAGAGCCATGCCCCCAGACAGGGCGCGAAAGCTGCACCACATAATGCCACGCAACAAGGCCAGCAGGCACGCCTGCGGCAAGGCCGTATTCCAGCACCATCAGGCGGTTGAGCAGCGAAGTGGCAATCATCACCATTGCCCCGATCGAGGCCTGCACTGCGCCGAGCCGGACGATCGACCACCATCCGAAGCTGCTTTGCATCACACGTAACCTCCAAGGCCAAGTGCCGCTGCCATCATGCCGAAGACATAAAGAGAGACACCGGTCGCATTGTACCAGGGTGCATTCTTGGCTGGAGCCGAAACCA
>JBEQBV010000189.1:0-7626 GCA_041639635.1 Novosphingobium sp. | reverse complement strand
CGGCCAAGGCTGGCCACATCCTGCCCGTACTGGTTCACTTTGTGATAGGCGACCACCATCACGATTGAAAGGAACACGCCGAGCGCCGAGGTTGAGCGTTTGGGCGGAACGGCCAGCGCCACGGCCAGCAGCGGCAGCAGGAACATCATCACCACTTCGACAATGCGGTAATTGAAGCTGGCCTGTGACTGGATGCGCATTTCTTCGGAATACCGGTCATTCCAGCCGATCCGCAGCAATTCGGGCAGGAAATATTCGTTATCGGCATCGCCGCGTTGGCGGAACTGTTCGATCTTGGGCAGATCGATCGGCAGATCGTGGCTGGCAAAGGTCAGCACCCGCGGCGATGTGATGGTTGGGCCGTCCTGCACGATCTGGCCATCGGTCAGCCGCAGGATCACCGTGTCCGGGCTTTCGCGATTGGCAAAGAATCGCCCTTCTCGCGCGGAAATGACCATGACTTGGCCGTTGGCGGTTTGCAGACGCGCAAAGATGCCGCGCAGATCGCGTCCTTCATCACGGCTGGAATCAACGCGCAAGGCGGTGCGATCCTGCAGCGAGTTGAACTCGCCCACCTTAATCGAGGCCCCCAGCGCGCCCGAGCGCAATTCGAACTGGAGCTGTTCGTAGTAGTAGCGCGACAGGGGCTGCAGATAGCTGACGATCAGCAGATTGAGCGCCGCAAGTCCGATGGCGAACATGTAGGGCACGCGCAGCAGCCGGGTGTAGGACAGGCCCACAGCGCGCATCACGTCCAGTTCGGAACTCATCGCCAGCTTGCGAAAGGCAAACAGGATGCCCAGCATCAGGCCAAGCGGGATCGCAAGGCTGGCATATTCGGGCAGAAGATTGGCCAGCATCTTGAACACGATGCTCACCGGCCCGCCCTCGGTTGCCACAAAATCGAACAGCTTGAGCATCTTGTCCAGCACGAGCAACGATGCGGCCAGCACGAACACCGACACCATCGGCACGAAGACCAGACGGGCGATGTAGCGGTCCGTGGCGGTGAGGAACTTCATGCAGGGGGTGCTATCCGATAGTCAGGCCAGGTTTCGGGTATCGTTGGGTCCGGTGGCGTTTGCGTAGCTATTATCTGATTCGTCACGGCAAAACACCGCTGACTTCACTGGCAAGATTTCCGCTGGCGCGCAAACTCGGCTTGTCGCAGAGCCATTTGCTTATCTGCAATTTGGCTTGGTTGTGTTCAGGCCTTTTCCAGCGTGCACTGCAGCGGGTGCTGGTTCTGCCGCGCAAAGTCCATCACCTGATTCACCTTGGTTTCGGCGATTTCGTAGGGGAAAATGCCGCATACGCCGACACCGCGCTGATGAACATGTAGCATCACCCGCGTGGCCTGCTCCAGATCCATATGGAAAAAGCGCTTCAGCACCATCACCACGAATTCCATCGGGGTGTAATCGTCGTTCAGCATCAGAACCTTGAACTGGCTGGGCTTCTTGGGCTTGGCCCGCGTCTTGGTGGCAATGCCAACAAGATCGCCATCGCCGGGTCCGCGCGAATCATCGCTCCCGGCACAGCGGGTGGCAACGGACGTATCCGGCAGGAGATGGTTGACGCTTCTCATGATCGTCCGGAATATCGCATTCGCTGCGTGCAATCGCAAGAGGCACTAGGTGCAGGAACATGCGGTGTGGCGCAAATGCAGCAACATCTCGCGCTCCTGCTCACATCATTGCTCTTTATGATTGCAAGCAAAAGGGCCGCACACTGCAGTGTACGACCCTTTCGTGCCAGTTCGTCCGCATCCCCCATCAAGGGGGCGTTGCGGCAGGGATCAGGCGGCCTGCTTCATCTTTTCGACAGCGAGGCTGACGCGCGTCGAGATCGGCTGGAACGCCTCGGTCGCGAGCTTGAGCATGGCTTCGCTGTTCTTCGAGCTTGCGGCAACGGCAGCGTCAAAGTTCTTGCGCATCAGGGCCGACTGCTTCTGGAAGAATTCGGTGGGCGAGGTGACCGTGGTAAGGTCCTTGACGTCGGCTGTCATCGTTTCGATGACAGACTTCGTTTCAGCGACATAGCCCTTGGTCATTTCCTGCAGGCCGGTGGCGAGGATCTTGGTCGATTCGACCACGGCTTCGACATTGCCCTTGGTGAATTCGGTGACGTCGCCCATCGCGGCCTGGCTCTTTTCAAGCGCGGCCTTGGCCTTTTCCTGGGCTTCCTTGAAAGCGGCGGACATCTTTTCGGTGATTTCGGTGCTGGTGGTAGCCATTGCGAACAGTTCCTTTCTGGGCGCCGTCGTTGCTTTGGGAGCGGCGCTGTTTTGCTTCACGCGGGATGTGGCGGTGAAAGGACGCTCAAGTGCGGGCTTCACCGCAGGCATGGGTGCGATGGCCGCAGGGGCTTTCGCAGTACGTGCCTTTGACGGGGTTTTCTTGGCGGTCTTGACGGCAGGCTTGACCTTGACGCTAGCCTTTGCAGGCTTTGCCAAGGGTTCCGGTGCAGGCTTGGCCGTTGCCTTGGCTTCGGGCGCTTCCACTTTCGGGGCAGCAGCCACTTTGGCCTTGGGTGCCTTAGGTGCCTTTGCCGGGCGCGTCTTCACGGGCTTGGGCGCTTGCTCTGCCACTGCCGGAGTGACTTCGATCGCTGCGACAGCCGCAGTTTCGGGCAGCACAACCGTTTCATCTGCTGTTGGGGCAGTTTCAACCATGCTGGCTTGCGTTTCTTCGACCATCGTTGCGACTCCTGCTGGCATCACAGGCCAGACTCACGCTGGCTTCGTGTTGCACTGCACAAAATAGGAATTCGCCCGGTGATGTCAAGAATATTGTGCACTGCACAATAATATGAAACGGACCATTATGGAAGGAACGCAGTCAGCGCATGCGGACGTAGCGGCCCGGTGCATCCTCGATCACTTGGTCTCCCCGGCTGCCAGGAACGCGCTTGCCCTTGGCCACAATGTGCCGAGGCGCTTGTGCCTCCAGCCATGATATCCAGTCCGGCCACCAGCTCCCCTTGTGTTCGGTGGCACCGGCTTCGAATTCTGCAAGACTGCTGACATCGCCGGAGTTCAGCCAGTACTGATACTTGCCCATCGATGGCGGGTTGACCACGCCTGCGATATGGCCTGACCCTGCGAGCACGAACCGCCATGGCCCGGAAAGATGCCGCGTGATTTTCCACACGCTGCCCGGCGGTGCAATATGATCCTCACGCCCCGCCTGAATATAGCACGGTGTTGCAATGCGGCGCAGGTCTACCGGCGTGTTATCGACGATCATGGCATCGGGAATGACCAGCCGGTTGTCGCGATAGAGATCACACAGATAGCTCTGGTGCCATTTGGACGGCAGGTTGGTGGTGTCACCATTCCAGTGCAGCAAATCAAACGCCGGATAGTCCTGTCCCAGCAGGTAGTTGTTGACCACATAATTCCAGATGAGATCCGCCCCGCGCAAGGCATTGAAGGTTGCGGCCATGTACCGCCCATCAAGGTACCCGTCGGTCGCAAGGCTGTTCAGCAGCTTGAGCTGGCTGTCATCGATAAAGTTCTTTAGCTCACCCGCATCTTCAAAATCGACTTGCGCAGTAAAGAACGTTGCGCTTGCCACCTTGTCAGCTTCGCCCCGCCGCGCCAGCACCGCCAGAGTTGCCGCCAGCGTCGTGCCGGCCACGCAATAGCCGATGGTATGGACAGCAGGCACTTTCAGCCTTTCCCGCACATGATCGATCGCCTCGATCTGCGCGCGGACGTAATCGTCCCACACCACATCGGCCATTGATGCGTCGGCCGATTTCCATGAAACGACAAAGACCGTCACCCCCTGCTCCACGGCCCAGCGGATGAAGCTCTTCTGCGGGTTGAGGTCCAGAATGTAGAACCGGTTGATCCACGGCGGGAAAATCACCAGCGGCACCTCCAGCACCTCGTCCGTGGTCGGCGTGTACTGGATCAGCTGGAACATCGGCGTTTCGTAAACCACCTTGCCCGGCGTCACCGCGATGTTGCGGCCCAGCTCGAAGGCGTGGGGATCGGTGTGCGTCAGCTGCCCCTTGCGCAAATCGTCGAGCATGTGTTCGACGCCCTTGACGAGGTTCTCTCCCCGCGTTTCCATCGTCCGTTCGATCACCACCGGATTGGTCAGCGGGAAGTTTGCGGGCGAAAGGGCATCGGTCACCACCTTGGTGGCAAAGCGCAATTGCTCCTTGCGTTCGGGCGATAGCCCTTGCGTTTCGGCAGCCATCTGTTGCAGCCGTTCGGACAGGAGCAGGTAGGTTTGATGCAGCAGCGCGAAAGCGGGCTGCTCCTGCCAGCGCTTGTCTGCGAAGCGGCGGTCCTGGCGCGGCAGGGCAGGTGCATCGGACTCTGGCTTTGATCCGGCGATGAACTGCCCCATCACCGCGCTCCACAGCGCCATGCTTTCATTCCAGAGTTTTGCCTGCGTCTCGGCCTGGGCCATAGGCATTTGCCCGGCCATAGCCATAAAGGTCTGCGTCCATTTGCCGATATCGCCGAAACGGGCCAGCATCGGCTCGATATGGCCTGCCTGTTCGGCGCTGAAATCCAGCCACATTTTCTGCAGTTTGGCCGCAGACATCGCCCAGTGCTGCAGGTCGGCAGGATCGGTGGGCAAGGATTCGGCACCGGGCACCAGCGGCATGAACATTGCGCGAAACGCTTCGCCCTGCTGGCGGAACAGATCCTCCAGAACAATGGTGTCTGCCATGGAATCTGGCACTTTCTTGTCCGTCATGTGCGTTCCCTGTCGCTACGTCATGCTTCTGGTTGAGCCAACTATACACACAGTGTGACAGCTTGTTAGCCCCGACATTGCCCTTTGCCATCGGGGTGAGAGCGTGGTTTCCACAAGCCGCCATTTCGCGTAAGGGCTGGCATTGCGGCGATCTTGCCGCGTCTTTTCGACGAGTATTCAACCGTGGACGAAGAATTCTACCGCATGAAGCGCCTGCCGCCCTACGTCATTGCCGAAGTCAACGGCATGCGGGCCGCCGCGCGCGCCGCCGGTAGAGATATCATTGACCTCGGCATGGGCAACCCCGATCTGCCGCCGCCCGATCATGTGATCGACAAGCTGTGCGAAGTGGCGCGCAAGCCCGATGCACATGGTTATTCGGCGTCATCAGGCATCCCTGGCCTGCGCAAGGCACAGGCCAATTACTACGGCCGCCGCTTCAACGTGGACCTCGATCCCGAAACCGAAGTGGTGATGACGATGGGCTCGAAGGAAGGCCTCGCCTCTCTTGCCACCGCCGTTACCGCGCCCGGCGATGTGGTGCTTGCGCCCAATCCCAGCTACCCGATCCACACCTTCGGCTTCATCATTGCCGGGGCAACGATCCGTTCGGTGCCGACCACGCCTGATGAACGCTATTGGGATTCACTCGACCGCGCGATGAAGTATTCGGTGCCGCGCCCGTCGATCCTGATCGTCAACTATCCGTCCAACCCCACGGCAGAGACCGTCGATCTCGCGTTTTATGAGCGGCTGGTGGCTTGGGCAAAGGAAAACAAGGTATGGGTCCTTTCCGACCTTGCCTATTCCGAACTCTATTTCGATGGCAATCCCACCCGCTCGATCCTCGAAGTGCCGGGGGCAAAAGACGTGGCTGTGGAATTCACCTCGATGTCCAAGACGTTCTCGATGGCAGGCTGGCGCGTCGGCTTCGCCGTGGGTAACCCGCGTCTGATCGCCGCGCTCAAGCGGGTGAAGTCCTACCTCGACTACGGCGCGTTCACGCCGATTCAGGCCGCTGCCTGCGCCGCGCTCAATGGCCCGCAAGATATCGTTCAGAAGAACCGCGAACTTTACCAGAAGCGTCGAGATGTGATGGTAGAGGCGTTTGGCCGCTCGGGTTGGGAAATTCCAAGCCCCAAGGCTTCGATGTTTGCCTGGGCACCCCTGCCGCCTGCACTCAAGCATCTGGGCAGTCTGGAGTTTTCCAAGCAACTTCTCACCCACGCTGAAGTCGCCGTCGCTCCCGGCGTCGGTTACGGCGAGGATGGTGAAGGCTTCGTGCGCATCGCCATGGTCGAAAACGAACAGCGCCTCCGGCAGGCCGCGCGCAACATCAAGCGCTATCTGCAGTCGATGGGCGTCAATTCCTCAGCTGCCTGAGGCGCAAAATCCGCTTGACGTGACGGCCCTTTCCGCCAGCGCGGAAAGGGCCGTTCCCGTGTCTGCCATCCGTCAAATGAGGGCACTGGACCAGAAGCATTCGGTAAGGCACCTTGGCGCACAACGAACAATAAGCGGATGCCCCCGATGAATTTCCTCGATCGCGTTTCTATCACCGTCGAAAACCATGTCGCCCATGTCTTGCTGGACCGGGCCGACAAGATGAACGCGCTTGATGATGCGATGTTCGAAGCCATCATCGCCGCCGGACACTACCTGCATGGCGCACGCGGCATCCGCGCGGTGGTGCTTTCGGGCGCAGGCCGCTCTTTTTGTGCTGGGCTGGACCTTGCGAGCATGGGCAAGGCGGATCGCTGGGGGGAGGGTGGCCTCACCGAACGCACCCACGGCAATGCCAACCGGCCGCAGCAGGCGGCCATGGTCTGGCGCAAGCTGCCGATGCCGGTGATCGCTGCGGTCCACGGCGTATGCTTTGGCGGAGGGCTGCAGGTCGCGAGTGGCGCGGACATAAGGTTCATCGCGCCCGATGCGCGCCTCGCCGTGATGGAAGTGAAATGGGGCCTCGTGCCCGATATGGCTGGTTATGCCCTGTGGCGCGGCAACGTGCGCGATGATGTGCTGCGCGAATTGACCTATACGCACCGCGAGTTTTCGGGCGAAGACGCCGTTCGCTTCGGCTTTGCCACTCACGTCAGCACCGATCCGCTGGCCGATGCGATGGCGCTGGCGCAGGACATCGCCTCCAAAAGCCCCACCGCCGTGCGCGGGGCCAAACTGCTCTCCAACCGCACGCCAGACCTGACCGTTGACGAAGTGCTGATGGCCGAATCGCTGGCCCAGCACGAACTGATGTATTCGAAGAACCAGATCGAAGCCGTGCGTGCAGGCATGGAAAAGCGGTCGGCGGAATTTGTCGATCCGTGATCTGCTGCTAAGCCTTCCGGCATGAAGGCCATTCACGATCCTACCGGTGCGCTCACCGCCGGTCTTGCCGCGATCCGCCAGCAGTATCAGGTGCCACAGGGATTCCCGCCGCAAGTGCTGGCCGTGGCTCAGGAATCGGCAAGACGCGCGCCCACAGCGCACATTGATCGCACTGCTATCCCGTTCATCACGCTCGATCCCGCCAGCAGCACCGATCTGGATCAGGCGCTGTGGATCGAAGCGGCGGGCGCAGACCTGATCCTCCACTATGCCATCGCCGATGTTGCGTGGTTCGTGGATGATGGCGATGCGGTCGATGCCGAAGCATGGACGCGGGGCGAGACGCTCTATCTGCCCGATGGCAAGGCCAGCCTTTACCCTCCGATTCTGTCCGAGCGCGCCGCCAGCCTCTTGCCCGATGGTCCGCGCCCGGCCGTGGTCTTCACTGTCCGCCTGGCGCCCGATGGCACCGCGCGGCTTGACCATGCAGAGCGCGCCTTGATCCGCAGCCGGGCGAAACTAGCCTATGATTCAGTTGCCGACGTCGATCTCCCGCCTGCCTTTGCCGAGTATGCCC
>JBEQBV010000188.1:0-7633 GCA_041639635.1 Novosphingobium sp. | reverse complement strand
GTACCAGTCGCACCCGAAACATCGCCGGTCGCAAGGACATTGTCTGCACTCACGTCGCCTGTGAACGTGCCGGTCGCACCCGAAACATCGCCCGTTGCAAGAACGTTGTCGGCGCTCACGTCGCCTGTGAACGTGCCGGTGGCGCCCGAAACATCGCCCGTTGCAAGAACGTTGTCGGCGCTCACGTCGCCCGAGAACGTACCAGTCGCACCCGAAACATCGCCGGTCGCAAGGACATTGTCGGCGCTCACGTCGCCCGTGAACGTACCAGTCGCACCCGAAACGTCGCCGTTCAGATTGCCCGTCACGTCGCCGGTAAGAGTGCCGCCGCCAAGATTGATGTTACCACCGCCAGTATTGATGTTGCCAGTGCCAGTGTTGACGTTGCCACCGCCGGTTTGAACATCGCCACCACTGGTGACCACATCACCACCCACGGTCGTGAAATCGCTACCTCCCGATGTGGTGGCCACCTGCGCCATCGCTGGTCCTGCCAGAACCGCAGCAATGGGCAGCGTCGTGCTGCGCAACAACTTCATCTTCAAACTCGCCATAACTAACCTCCCGGTATTTGGGCGCAAAGAGCTCTTCGCGGAATGCGAATAGTTCAAGAACGGGAATAGCCACACGTGTTCTCCAATCATTAAATTGGAAAAAACATCGATGGCTAAAAATCTATTTTTCTTCACAAAGTGAAGAACTTCAATGATGCCGTGATATTACCAAATCAAATTGGATTTATATTGGTCGATTTTGGATTCCCTCTCATCCTTGAGTCAAGTCAACTTGCTCCACTGGGCCTACAAGTCAACGACAGGTGCCATTATTAAAGCAGCAATTTCATCGGTTTCGGATTTGGATCAGAAGCTTCGGGCTACAGAGTCCCCAAATTCCGGCATCAACCGCCCTAACTTTCGGCAAATCCGGCTTTGCGGTCGGGAGAAGAAGCTCGATTCTGGAGCAGTTTCTCACACCCGGCTGTGCCGCTAGGCATGGCGCAACCAGCCTCATGCGGCCTAAAGGGCGGATAGAGGCGGCCCTGCTGCCGCCCTGCCTGCATTTACGGCAGAAGCGGGAGGAACCCATTGTGACATTGACGATCAAGATGCGCGTGCTTTGCGCCATGGCCGCACTGCTCGGAGCATCAGCCGCAAACGCGGCAGGCTATGTCAACAATCGCCAGCAGTGGCTCTCAATGAAGCCCGAAGCCCGCGCTGCTTATGCTCAAGGGATGAACGACAGCCAGAACTTTATCTATGCCGACGACACGCTGGCCGAAGCCATGGTCAAACGCGGACGAACCAAATGCATGCTCGATCTCAAGACCGGGGCCGATACTCTGGCTGAGAACATCACATTCATGTACAAGAACAACGACTACCTGAGCCTGCCGCCATCAGCGATGTACATCATCACCATGGCCAAAATCTGCAAGGTCTATATCGACCTCGAACGCTCCACCTTCGGGCTTGGACCATCATGAGAGCCTGATACGAAAGGCTTGGCAGCAATGCGGTTGCATTGTGACTGACAAGCATCGCTGCTCTGGACCCAATTCGGCCCGCCGCGCCTCGAATGCAGAATTAATAGATCCTGACCCTAGATCGGCTGGCGCACCACAATGCATTGGCTGTCAGCCCCGAACAAGATGTTGGCAGCATCGCTCGTACAGGCCGCTTCACCGGCTTTTACCGCGCAACCATCCACGATGGCATCGCCGGAAACGGGAATGACGATACATGGCCCCTCGCCCAATTGCCGCGTTGCGGGATCTGCCTGTACTGCCACCAGATCGGCATAAAAATAGCTGCCGCGCACAATCGCTGTTACACCATTTTCCGGCCAAGTCAGCTTCGTCCCGCCGGAATAAGTCTCGCCTCTCGCAACCTTCAACCCGCGTTCCAGGTGCAATTCGCGTGGGCGGCCATAATCATACAACCGATAGGTAATGTCGCTGGTCTGCTGTATCTCAATCAGGCTCACCCCTGCGCCGATCGCATGAACGGTGCCGGCCGGAATGTAGAAAAAGTCCCCTGCGGCCGCCGGATGCCACTGCATCAGCTCCTCGATGCTGCCATCCAGCGCTGCCTTGCGCATGGCCTGCTCGTCCAGCGGCTGCTTGAAACCGATGCCCAGAACCGCGCCGGGTTCAGCATCGATCACGATCCAGCATTCCTCCTTGCCACGCTCGCTTTCACCAAGCGCCACTGCCTGCGCATCACTGGGGTGAACCTGCACGGAAAGCTTTTCACTGGTAAACAGGTACTTGATCAGAACATCCGGCAGCTCGGGCGGTGGCTCAAACCACACTTCACCGATCCGCTTGCCGCGCGGCACCCCAAACCGGGGCGGGAGCGCATCCTTTCCCCAGGGCTTTTCCACGATCTTCGTGGCCAGCAGCGTCACTGGTTGGCCGCCCCTGAAAGCTGGCCCACTTGTTGTGCGCCTTCAGGAGTGCAGACCAGCACTTCTGTACCGTCCACCACGACGATGAGATTGGATGCTCCCACAACGGACACGCGCGGCCCGTCGCTCACCACCAAGACATTGCTGCAATCGCGCAGTTCGGCGATGCCGGAAACCGAATTGCCCGCTTCATCCCGGTCCAGTGCTTCGTGCAGAGCTTGCCAGTTGCCGATGTCGGACCACGCCATGACCGCCGGGACCATGGCAGCACGGTCGGTGTTTTCCATGACCGCGTAGTCCACAGATTCGCTGGGCACTTTGGCGAATGCTGCAGCATCGGGCAGGAACCGCTGCCCATCGGTGTGCCCGGCGGCCACGGCGGCGCGCACGGCCTCCAGAATCAGCGGGCGATGCCGCCGCAGTTCTTCCAGAAACGTGCCTACGCGAAAGCCAAAGATGCCGCCATTCCACGCATATTGCCCGCTCTGCAAAAACTCCAGCGCACGCACCAGATCGGGCTTTTCGACAAAGCGCTCCACCTTGAAAGCACCCGATCCCGCAATCGGTTCACCCTGCTTCAGATAACCGAACCCGGTTTCAGGCGCGGTCGGCACAATCCCGAACGACACCAGCCAGCCTTCTGCCGCCAATCGTGCAGCTTCTTTGGCAGCAGCCCGAAAGGCATCGCCATCACCAATGTGATGGTCGCTTGGGCACACCAGCATCACGGCATCTTCAGGCAGACACAGCGCCGCCAGTGCGATGGCTGCTGCCGTGTTGCGGCCTTCCGGTTCCACAATGATCCGGGTGCTTGCGCGGTCAGGCAGTTGCTGCTCGACATGATCGAGATGCGCCGCGCCGGTGACGATGATCGGATCCGAAAACCCCTGCTCCAGCGGGCAGCGCAACACTGTAGCCGTAAACAAGGTGGTATCGCCCACCAGTTGCAGGAACGGCTTGGGCTTGGGTCGGCGCGACCGGGGCCAAAGGCGGGTGCCACTACCGCCACACAGGACAACAGGAACAATTTCGATCATCTTCGGCCCGGACAAGAGTGTGACTTTCTGGTTTTCCGTTGTCTTCGCAATGACAGGACTTTGCATGGCCCTAGGTGAATTAGGGCATCAACGCCAACAGGTCTGATACCGTTTGCGTTACAAATGACTCCGCGCTGTCAGAAATTTCAAATCGGACAATTGTTTGCTCCCCAAACAACAGCGCCCCACAAGTATAGACGAGACTGCGCACATAAGCGAAACGGTGAGCAACAAGTGGTTGCAGCGGGCGATTACCTTCGATCAATCATCCCGGTCAAGCGGGGCCCGGATCATGCAGGGATTGTCATGCAGAAATCGGCATACTGGCAATGCCATTGACGCGCGCGATTGACGAAAGCAGTTCAGATGGCCCAGCATTGATTTGGTGCTAGTCACGGCGCAAACCAGCGCTGCTCCCAGCCATAGCTGGACACCACCGGATTTCCGGCAGCATCGGTGGCAGGGCGGAAACGGAACCTCTCGCGCGCCAGTTTGCAGGTGATCGCGTCAGCCTCGGGCACGCCGCTCGCCCGCCAAACCTTGCAGTCCGAAACCCGCCCATCTATCTGAACTGTAAGCAGAATAACCACCCTTCTGCCAATGCGCGCATCGCGGCTGGCGGCGGGATAATCGCGGGTGGACCGGATATCGCCCGCAATCTTTTCAGCCTTGCGCGCAAGGCCGCCGCCCGATCCGTTGCCGCTGGCCCCGCTGCCGGTTCCCATACCGGAGTCGCCACCGCCCGTGCCTTGCCCTTGCGCTGCTGCGCCGGATCGGTCGGCGGTACCGGTGGAGGCGACCGGTGGTGCGGGCTTGGGCTTGGCGGGAACACGCGCCTTGGCGACAACTGGCTTGGCTACCGCCTTCTTGCCCTCCTCGCCCAAAGCACCTGCTGGTTCGGGCGCGGTTGGGCTAGGGTTGGGGGTGGGTTTTTCCAAAGGTACATCAAAGGTTTGAGTGGTAAAGCGCCCCTGTTCCAAAAGTGGCAGAACCGGCACCCCGCCAAAGCCATGCACCACACCCCAGATGACCAGCAAGTGCAGGACCACCGCCAGCCCGATGGCGGCCACGCGACTTTGCCCGGACCCGGTCTGGTCGGCATAGCGCTGCGAATCGGATATGTCCTCTCCCACCATCCTTGCATAACGCAGAATGCTGCGCTTCTGCTCCAAGGGATTGGTCTGAGCCGGATCAGGATTCCAGCAAACTATCCCGCCGCGCCAGACTGACCAGCCGCAAACCGTGCGCTGCTGCCTGTTCCACGGCCAGCGTCGATGCAGCAGACACGGTGGCCAGCAGCGGCACCCCTGCAATCACCGCCTTCTGCACCAGTTCGAAGCTGCATCGTGCGGTCAGCAGCACGAAGTGCGCAGTGGGATCAAGGCCCGCGCGCGCGGCTGCGCCCAGCAGCTTGTCGAAGGCGTTGTGCCGCCCAACGTCCTCGCGCAGCAGCAGGATACTACCATCGGGCGTGCAAAGCGCCGCTGCATGTGCGGCCCGGGTTTCGCGCCCCAGCACCTGATGATCGCCCAGCGCATAGGCCGCGCGGAACAGTGCGGCAGGTTCCACGTCCAGTGCCGCGGTGACAGGCGACAAGGGCCGCATGACCTGTTCAAGACTTTCGATCCCGCACAGCCCGCAACTGCCCTCGGCCAAGCGCAGGCGCGCGCGTTCGAGCAGGGGCGCGGCGCCAGAGGCCGCCAGTTGTACGCGCAGCATCCATCCGCCCGCATCAACCGGTGCGGCATCGGCGGACAGGAACCCGTCTGCGGATGCAATCAGTTGTTCTGAAAGGCAGAAGCCCAGCGCGTAATCGTGCAGATCGGTGGGTGTGGCCATCATCACGGCATAGCCGAGGCCGTTGATTTCGATGGCAATCGGCGCTTCTTCAGCCAGCGGGCGGGTTATGGCCTGCGCGGAGCGGCCATCGGCAAAGTGTTCAATGAACAGGAAAGGGCGCGCGCCCTCAACCGGCATGGGCCGCCCGCGCCGCCTTTATCCGCGCCATCGCTTCTGCCGCCACTGGCTCCAGCGCGTTCGTACCTTCGGCCAGAAGCGTGTCGATCATGCGCGGCGTCCAGAACGCTACGATGTGATCGGCCACCGCCGCCACTGGCGCATCATCGTGCACCAGATTGCGCGCGATCTGGTTAACCATGTAGGCCAGCTTTTCGACCGTCGGCCCGCTCATTCGGCAGGCTCCATCGCGGAACCGGCGATCCGGCGGGACCGTGCAGCCTGCGCGTCATAGTCTTCCTGCCACTCGGTCGGCCCGTTGCTGGGCGTGATCTGCACGGCGGTGACCTTGTATTCGGGGCAATTGGTGGCCCAGTCCGAATAATCGGTCGTGACGACATTGGCCTGCGTTGCCGGGTGGTGGAAGGTGGTGTAGACCACACCGGGGGCCACTCGGTCGGTCACCGTGGCGCGCAAAGTCGTCTCGCCCGAGCGGCTGGCCAGCTTTACCCAATCGCCCGATTTAAGGCCACGGTTCTCAGCATCGGTCGGGTGGATTTCCAGCAGGTCTTCCTCGTGCCAGATCACGTTGGCGGTGCGACGCGTCTGCGCGCCGACGTTGTACTGGCTGAGAATGCGGCCGGTGGTCAGCAGCAGCGGGAAGCGGGGTCCAGTGCGCTCGTCAGTGGGCACATAGTCCGTCACCACGAACTTGCCCTTGCCGCGCACGAAGCCATCGATGTGCATGATGGGCGAGCCATCGGGCGCAGCATCGTTCACCGGCCACTGCAGCGAACCTTCGGCATCGAGCCGCGCGTAGTTCACGCCTGCAAAGGTGGGGGTCAGGCGCGCGATCTCGTCCATGATCTCTGACGGGTGCGTGTAGTTCCAGTCCAGCCCCACGGCGCAGGCCAGTTCCTGCGTAACCTGCCAGTCCTCGTAACCGTTCAGTGGCTCCATCACCTTGCGCACCGGCTGGATGCGGCGTTCGGCGTTGGTGAAGGTGCCGTTCTTTTCGAGGAACGTGGACCCCGGCAGGAACACATGCGCGTAGTTCGCAGTCTCGTTCAGAAACAGGTCGTGGACGATCACGCACTCCATCGCGGCAAGCCCCGCCATGACATGCTTGGTATCGGGGTCGGACTGCAAAATGTCCTCGCCCTGAATGTAGATCGCCTTGAATTCGCCATCGGTGGCGGCATCGAGCATGTTGGGAATGCGCAGGCCCGGTTCAGGATCGATGGGCACACCCCATTCGGCTTCGAACAGCGCGCGCGTGGCGGCATCGGACACGTGACGATAGCCCGAAAGCTCGTGCGGGAAGCTGCCCATATCGCAGGCGCCCTGCACATTGTTCTGCCCGCGCAAAGGATTAACCCCCACGCCGCGCCGCCCGATGTTGCCGGTCACCATCGCCAGATTGGCAATCGCCATGACGGTGGAGGAACCTTGGCTGTGTTCGGTTACGCCTAGGCCGTAGTAGATCGCGCCGTTGCCGCCCGTGGCGAACAGCCGCGCGGCACCACGCATGGCCTCGGCATCGACGCCGATCACGGGGCTGAGAAATTCCGGGCTGTTGCGCTCTGCCGAGACGAACTCGGCCCAGTGCTGGTATTCGTCCCAATCGCAGCGTTCGCGGATGAAGGCCTCGTCGGCCAGACCCTCGGTCACGATCACATGGGCCAGCGCGGTCAGGATCGCCACGTTAGTACCGGGGCGCAGCGGAAGGTGGAAATCAGCCTCGATGTGGGGGCTGCGCACCAGATCGGTGCGGCGCGGGTCGATCACGATCAGCTTGGCACCCTGCCGAAGCCGCTTCTTCATGCGGCTTGCAAACACCGGGTGGCCATCGGTCGGGTTCGCGCCGATCACCAGCATCACATCGCTGTCTTCAACACTGTCAAAGTCCTGCGTGCCCGCAGACGTGCCAAACGTGGTCTTCAATCCATAGCCGGTGGGGGAATGGCAAACGCGGGCGCAGGTATCGACATTGTTGGTGCCAAAGCCCGCCCGGATCAGCTTCTGGACAAGAAAGCCTTCCTCGTTGGTGCAGCGGCTCGACACAATCCCGCCGAGTGCATTGCGGCCATAAGTATCGCGGATGCGTTTGATCTCGCGCGCCGTGTAGGACAGCGCCTCTTCCCACGAAACTTCACGCCATGGCTGGTCGATGGACTCGCGGATCATCGGCGAAAGCACGCGCTCCTGATGCTGGGCATAGCCCCAGGCGAAGC